>NZ_JAGMXV010000067.1 GCF_018006725.1 Rhizorhabdus sp. | reverse complement strand
GAATTGCGGAGGATCAATTCGCCATCGGCGCTTGAAGCCATAAGCCCGCTGCACCAATAGTCCCGGCCGACGATTCGAAGAACAGCGAGAGGGCGCATGACCGATCTTTACCCCGTTCCCGCCGAGTGGGCCGCCAAGGCGAAGGTTACCAAGGCCTCCTATGCGGCGGATTATGCGCGGTCGATCGGGGATTCGCATGCCTTCTGGCTCGAACAGGCGAAGCGGCTCGACTGGGTGCGCTTTCCAACGAAGACCGACGAAAGCTCGTTCGACGAAGCCGATTTCCAGGTCCGCTGGTTCGCCGACGGGCAGCTCAACGTCGCCGCCAACTGCCTCGACCGGCACCTGGCCGAGCGGGGCGACCAGACCGCGATCATCTGGGAACCCGACGTCCCGACCGAGGAACCGCGTCGCTTCACCTATGCCCAAGTCCATGAAGAGGTCTGCCGCTTCGCCAATGTGCTGAAGGCGGAGGGCGTGAAGAAAGGCGACCGCGTCACCGTCTATCTGCCGATGATCCCCGAGGCAGCTTTCGCGCTGCTCGCCTGTGCGCGGATCGGGGCGATCCATTCGGTGGTGTTCGGCGGCTTTTCGCCCGAGGCGCTGGCAGGCCGCATCCAGGATTGCGACAGCGCGGTCGTGATCACCGCCGACTGCGGCCGGCGCGGGGGCAAGCTCGTGCCCCTCAAGACCAACGTCGATGCCGCCGCTGCCCATGCGCCGAGCCTGAGCAAGGTCATCGTGATACGCGCGACCGGCAGCGAGGTGCCGATGACCGCCGGGCGCGACGCCTGGTATCATGAACTGGCGGAGGGGGTGTCGACCTACTGCCCCGCCGAGACGATGGACGCCGAGGACCCGCTGTTCATCCTCTACACCTCGGGATCGACCGGCAAGCCGAAAGGCGTGCTGCACACGACCGGCGGCTATCTGCTCTGGGCGAGCCTGACGCACGAGATGTGCTTCGACTATCGTCCGGGCCAGATATACTGGTGCGCGGCTGACATCGGCTGGGTCACCGGGCACAGCTATATCGTCTACGGTCCGCTCGCCAACGGCGCGACGACATTGATGTATGAGGGCGTCCCCAACTGGCCCGACGCCAGCCGTATCTGGCAGGTCGTCGACCGTCACAAGGTCGAGATCGTCTTCACCGCGCCGACCGCACTGCGTGCGCTGATGAAGGACGGCGACGAGTTCGTCACGCGCACCTCGCGCGCCTCGCTCAAGCTGCTCGGCACGGTCGGCGAGCCGATCAACCCGGAGGCCTGGCGCTGGTATCATGACGTCGTCGGCGAGGGCCGCTGCCCGATCGTCGACACCTGGTGGCAGACCGAGACCGGCGCGGCGATGATCGCCCCGCTACCGGGCGCGACCGATCTGAAGCCCGGCTCGGCAACCAAGCCGCTTTACGGCGTGGTACCCGAGCTGGTCGACGCCGAGGGAAAGGTGCTCGAGGGCGCGACCGACGGCAATCTGTGCATCACCCGCAGCTGGCCTGGCCAGATGCGCACCGTCTGGGGCGACCATGCGCGCTTCTTTCAGACCTATTTCTCGACCTATGCCGGCAAATATTTCACCGGCGACGGCTGCCGCCGCGACGCCGACGGCTATTACTGGATCACCGGCCGCGTCGACGACGTGATCAACGTGTCGGGCCACCGCATGGGCACCGCCGAGGTCGAATCGGCGCTCGTCCTCCATGCCAAGGTGGCGGAGGCCGCTGTCGTCGGCTTCCCCCACGACATCAAGGGCCAGGGCATCTACGCCTATGTCACGCTGAACGCGGGCGAGACGGCGAGCGAGGAGCTTCGCAAGGTACTGCGCGACTGGGTGCGGACCGAGATCGGCCCGATCGCCACGCCCGACGCAATCCAGTTCGCCCCCGGCCTGCCGAAGACGCGCAGCGGCAAGATCATGCGCCGCATCCTGCGCAAGATCGCCGAAGGCGACGTGTCGTCGCTCGGCGACACATCGACCCTCGCCGATCCGGCGGTGGTCGATGACTTGGTTGCCAACCGGGTCAAAAGCTGATTCCTTCCTCGGCGGCGCGGCGTCGGGCCGCGCCCCGACCGAGGAGAGACGCGCATGACCGAGGCCCTGCTCCGTTACGATGCCGTTGCCCGCAGTCTGCACTGGACGATCGGCGCCCTGATCGTCGTCAATCTGATTCTCGGGATCGGGCATGATCCGCTGGGCGCAGTGCTGCCGGCTATGCCGATCCACAAGGCGATCGGCATGACCGTGCTGGTACTGAGCCTCGCCCGGCTCGGCTGGCGGCTGACCCACCCCGCACCGGCCCTGCCCGCGCATATGCCCGGTTGGGAAAAGGCCGCCGCGCAAGGCATGCATTGGGCCTTCTATGGTCTGATGATCGCCCTGCCGATGACCGGCTGGATCTTCAGCTCGGCAGGGAAATATCCGATTAGCTGGTTCGGCCTGTTCGACATTCCCAAGCTGGCGGTCGAGAAGGGCTCCGTCCTCGC
The DNA here is from genome assembly GCF_018006725.1 of Rhizorhabdus sp. Classification (GTDB taxonomy): domain Bacteria; phylum Pseudomonadota; class Alphaproteobacteria; order Sphingomonadales; family Sphingomonadaceae; genus Rhizorhabdus. Next base: position 19,517 of record NZ_JAGMXV010000067.1, on the reverse strand, counting down.
GAGCGTAACGAACGAGGCCCACGAAATCCTGGGCTATTCTTGGGCTGCGCTGCTGCTGATCCATGTCGGCGCCGCGCTGCGTCACCACTTCGTCGTGAAGGACGGGATGATGGCCCGGATGTGGGGCTGACGGCCAGGGAGCGCGCGCCATGGCCGATCTGACGATCTGGACGCTCGACTGGGTGCCGGAAGGGCCCCGCGGCTTCGTCCGCGACCTGCGCCTGCGCTGGGCATGTGAGGAAGCAGGGCTTCCCTATACAGTGCGCACGGTCCCGTTTGAGACGCGTGCAACCAACCATAGCGACCGCCAGCCCTTCGGACAGGTGCCCTTCCTCGACGATGGCGCGTTGCGCCTGTTCGAGAGCGGAGCCTGCCTAATCCACCTCGCGCGCAAGAGCGAGGCGCTGATGCCGCGCGATCCGGCGGGCGAGGCGGAGACGCTGCAATGGATCGTCGCGGCGCTCAATTCGATCGAGTTGGTGACCGTGCCCTGGTGGTTCCTCGGCCTGTCGGAACCGGATGACAATGCGCTCGATGGCTGGACGACGAGCCGCCTCGACGCCATGGAATCCATTTTGAGAGAGCGCGACTGGCTCGCCGCAGACCGGTTCACCGCCGCCGACCTGCTGATGGCCGACATATTGCGCGTTCCCAAGGTCCGCACGCATGGCAACCGGCCGGCGACCGAAGCCTATATCGCCCGCATGACCGATCGCCCTGCGTTCCTGAAGGCCCATGCGGACCAGCTGGCGCTCTATGCTGCAGAGGATGCCGCGCGGGCCAGCCGCTGAACCGACCCACAGGACTCGACAACCCTGTGCCGATGCTCTAAGGGCCGCGCCTTCACGTTCCTGTTGGGTTTCGGCCTGCCGGGGATTGTACCGTCCGAGACAGCAGGTGCGGGGGATTTGCCCCGCTTAATGTCCTGCCTAGACGGGGAAAAGTTTACCGGCCTCGTGCCGGGTCTGCCCAGCGCTCCCGCGCTCGGCCAGGCGACCGACCCCTCGGACGGGTCATGGAACGGCGTATCGGTTCCGTGACTCAGGGCCCCGGCGGATGTGCTGCCGGGGTGGTTCTAAGGAGTAAGGCATGGATCGAGCTCAAAAGGCCGAGCTGGTCGCCGAACTGAAGAGCACCTTCGAGGCAACGAGCGTGGTGATCGTCACCCGCAACCTGGGTCTCACCGTTGCGCAGTCGACTGCGCTGCGCACGAAGATGCGTGAAGTCGGTGCCAGCTACAAGGTATCGAAGAACAAGCTCGCCCGCATTGCCGTCGAGGGCACGACCTACGAGACGATCCACGATCTGCTCGTCGGCCCGACCGCGCTCAGCACCTCCGCCGATCCCGTGGCCCCTGCAAAGGTGGTCGTGGATTTCGCGAAGACCAACGACAAGTTGGAAATCGTCGGCGGCATGATGGGCGAGACCGTTCTCGACGTGGCTGGCGTGAAGGCGCTGGCCGAGCTGCCGTCGCTCGACGAACTGCGCGCCAAGATCGTGGGCCTGGTTCAGGCACCCGCGACCAAGGTGGTTCAGATCGTCCAGGCCCCGGCCGGCCAGCTGGCCCGGGTGTTCGGCGCTTATGCGGCGAAAGAAGACGCCTGATCTTTCGATATCGACTGACTGAAATATTTTGGGCCCGCGCGGCCCGCATGGAGACTTATCATGGCAGACCTGCAGAAGCTTGTTGACGATCTTTCGGCTCTCACCGTTCTCGAGGCCGCCGAGCTCTCGAAGATGCTCGAAGAGAAGTGGGGCGTTTCGGCCGCCGCTGCCGTCGCGGTTGCGGCTCCGGCTGGTGGCGCCGCTGCCCCGGCCGCCGAAGTCAAGGACGAGTTCGACGTGATCCTCACCGGCGACGGTGGCAAGAAGATCAACGTCATCAAGGAAGTCCGCGCCATCACCGGCCTGGGCCTGACCGAAGCCAAGGCGCTCGTCGAAGGCGCGCCGAAGGCCGTCAAGGAAGGCGTCAACAAGGACGAGGCCGAGAAGATCAAGAAGCAGCTCGAGGAAGCCGGCGCGACCGTCGAACTCAAGTAAGCTTCTTTCCGTCCACCGGACGGATCGATCCTACAGGAAGGGCGGCCCCCGATCGGAGGCCGCCCTTTCTTTTTGCCTTCCATGCGGGACAGCGCGCGACTGCCGATCAGGCGAGCATGCGCAGCTTCGGCTCGCGAGCGTAGAAGCGACCGCGCGCCGCCGCGACGAAGTCGTCGCCCAGCCCGGTCACGCCGCCATCGGGTTCGACCCCGGCCTTGTCGAGCAGCGACTTTGCCGCCTCGCTCGCGCCGATCGCCTTCAGATGGCCGAAGGCATCCATCACGAACTGGACTGCCGCCGCTTCCTTCATGAGCGCCTTGCAGCCCTCGTCCGACAGGATGACCGCGACCGCGTCGAACAGCTGGCTCGGCGTGCCCGCCAGCTGGCCGTCAGCCTTGCGCTTGCTGCCGTCGGACAGCGTCGCACCGCCAACCTTAGGCGAGACGAGCACGGCCTTGCCCTGCTCGGCTTCGATCGCCGAAATGACCGCATCCAGCTCCGTCGCATCGGAGCCGTCGGCATAGAGAATGCCGACCGCGCGGCCCTCCAGCGTGTCCTTCATATTCTTGTGGATCGACAGCGCATCCGAGGGGGGCATGTCGACAGGCTCGCGGGCAGCCGGCGCTTTCTTGGGCAGGTCGATGCCGAGGCCGTCGGCCACGCGCTGCGCCAGATCCTCGTCGACGTTGCGCAGGTTCGCCACCATGCGCGGCGGTACCTGATCGAGCAGCCCCACCTTCGACAGCTCGAACACGAAGGAGGAGGCGATATGCGCCTGCTCGCTCTCGGTCTGCGACCGGTAGAAGAGGCGTGCCTGGCTATAATGGTCGGCGAAGAGCTCGGCACGAACGCGCAGCTTCTCGCCCTGTTCGTCCGCTCCGGTCGTGGCATCGGTCGTGACGAAGCCGCGCTCGGCGCTCTCGCGCGGGCCGCCCTCCTCGCCGTGGGCGGCGAGGCTGTTGGGCTCGTAATTGGCGCGGCCCTTGGGGACCATCGTCTGCATCTTCCCGTCGCGCTGGAAATTGCCGAACGGGCAGCGCGGCGCATTGATCGGAATCTGGTGGAAGTTGGTCGTTCCCAGCCGCGAATTCTGCGTGTCGAGATAGCTGAACAGCCGCCCCTGGAGCAGCGGATCGTTGGAGAAGTCGATGCCCGGCACGACGTTGGACGGCAGGAAGGCGACCTGCTCGGTCTCGGCGAAGAAATTGTCCGGGTTCCGGTTGAGGGTCAGCGTACCGATGAAGCGGACAGGAAGGTCCTCCTCCGGGATCAGCTTGGTCGCGTCGAGCACGTCATAGGGCTGCTTCTCTGCGAAGGCCTGATCGAAGACCTGGACCCCCAGATCCCATTGCGGGAAGCTGCCGCTGTCGATCGCTTCCCACAAGTCGCGACGCTGAAAATCGTTGTCGGCGGCCTGCAGCTTCAGCGCCTCGTCCCAGATCGTCGACTGGAGGCCCAAGCGCGGCTTCCAGTGGAATTTGACGAAGCTCGCCTTGCCCTTTGCGTTGACGAGCTTGAACGTGTGGACGCCGAAGCCCTCCATCGTGCGGAAGGAGCGCGGCAGGGTGCGGTCCGACATCGCCCACATCAGCATATGGGTCGTCTCGGGCATCAGGCTCGCCCAGTCCCAGAAGGTATCGTGCGCGCTGCCCGCCTGCGGATAGGCGCGATCGGCCTCCATCTTCACCGAATGAACGAGGTCCGGGAATTTCATCGCATCCTGGATGAAGAAGACCGGGATGTTGTTGCCGACCAAATCCCAATTGCCCTCCCGGGTGTAGAATTTGACCGCGAAGCCGCGCACGTCGCGCGGCGTGTCGACCGATCCGGCGCCGCCGGCGACGGTCGAGAAGCGGACGAACACCTCGGTCTTCTCACCCTTGGTAAAGACCGCCGCCTTGCTCAGGTCGGAAATGTCGGCCGTGGCCTCGAACACGCCATGCGCGCCCGATCCGCGCGCGTGGACGATCCGCTCGGGAATCCGCTCATGGTCGAAATGGAAGATCTTTTCGCGCAGGACGAAGTCCTCGAGCAGCGTCGGCCCGCGCCCGCCCGATTTCAGGCTGTTCTGGTTGTCGCTGACCGGCACGCCATGGTTGGTCGTCAGCACGGGCGCATCGCCGGTCGCGCGCTGGTGGGTCTCGCCGCCGCTGCCGGTGGTGGTTTCGATCTTGCTCATGGCTGTCCTCGCTCGTCGATGTCTCGGAGACCCAACGAAGCGGGACAGGAAAAGACCCATGACGGAAACACGGGAACCACGGCGAGCCGGATGGCATGCCGTGGTTCCCGTTCAGCGCATCATTGCCCCCGGCAATAGGCAAGCACGCTGCGCTTGCACCGATAGAAGCCCTGACCCGGTATATGCCCGACGCCCAGCGCAGCCTGAACGTCGCGATTGCCCGGATAGCTGCGCATGTCCGCCGATGGATGGATACCGAAGCCACAGCCATAGGCCATATAGCCCGCCGCCATGCCCAATTTGCGCGGGCTACCGCCCCCGCAGGCGCTGCTGATCGCACCGGGGCCCGACGCCCCGCCCAGGTCGCCATAGGTGACCTGGAGCGGACCATCGCATCGCCAGCTCTTCGCCGACTTCTGCTCGCACAGGACCACGCCCTCACGATATTCGATGAGCCGCTCGGCTTCCTCGGCCTTCCGCTGTTTTTCTGCCAGTCGCTGAGCCTCGACCTTTTTCCGCTCGGCCTCCTGGCGGGCGGCGTCGGCGCGACGCTGGTCCGCCTGAGCCTTGGTCTGAGCCAGAGCGTCGGCACTGGCTTTGGCTTGTGCATCGGCCTTGGCCTGGGCCTGTCGCTGCGCTGCGAGCTGCGCGCCGCCCCCGCTCCCACCGGGTGCCGGTCCACGCCCGGTACCCCGGCTGTTCGACGGCGATACGGCCGCGCGGGCAAGCCTCGCCTGCTCGGCTTTCTCGGCCGCAGCCGCCGCCTCGGCCGCTCGCCGCATGGCCGTTTCCTGCTCGGCGGCGATGCGCAGTGTCTGCAGTTGCGCTTTCTGTTGGTTCACGTCGGCGATCGCCTGGGGGATCCCGACGAACACCTGCCGGAACAGCTCGCCGCGCATATTGGCCAGCATGGCCTGGCCTTCGGCCTCGCTCTGCGCGACGCTGGACCAATATTCCTGGTCGGACTGCATCGAATCGCGTGTCCACCGCGCCTGCTCGGTGAGCTTGCGGGAGTAGGTGTCGAGCTTCTTGGCGTCGAACGGCTCCATCTCGCAGTCCGATGCATGGGATGCGCCACCCGCATAATATTTGGTGCGCGGCAGGACCTGCCCGGTCGTCGCATCGCCGAGGACGTAAAAGAGCAGACCGTGTGTGTTGTCGGACCCGTAACGCTCGTAATGCGCAATCACGAAATCGATCTGCGGAACGGAACCGGAGGGGTGGGAAAACTGTCCGACGATCTTCGGTGAGCGGCTCACCCCCGTCGTGTCCATCTGGAAATTGCCGTTGGACAGCAACACGATCCGGTCGGTCACCTTTCGGCCTTCGCCCAGCGTGCTGACAACCTCCAACTCCTGCCAGGGATCGATCCATCGCGCCGTCGTCAGCCGCATCACCGGATAGCTGCGATTGGTGGTGCGGCCATAGGCGTGGAAGCGCACGGTGCGCTCCAGCCACTGCCCCGGCTCCATCTGCACGCAAAACCACGGTCCCTTGGTGAGCGCAGCCAGCGGGGCCCAGCGCGCTTCGCGCTCCGCCTTGAAGCTGGCCAGCAATCTGTCGGCGTCGGCTGCGGCGATGATCCGCCTTTCGGTGCGGTTCCTCTCTTTCCACTTGGGCGTCTTGCCCGGCTTCGACCGGTTTTCGCTATTGACGACCACATAGCCGGTCGGCCCGGGGAGCACTTCCTGCTGCCATTCCTTGCCCTGATAGGGGAAACGCACCACCGGCAGGCCGTGCAGGTTGAAGGTCGATTCTGCCACCGCAACCTTCGTCGTGCTTTCCTTGCCGAACTTGGGCAGGATCGAGAGCTCGTACAGGGTGGGTTTGTCGATCCAGCGTGTGCGGACGACTGCCACAGGCTGCCCTTGCGAGATACTGGCGAAGCTCTTTCCGACATAGCCCTCGAGCCCCGCCACCTGCGCTTCGCTTGGTGGAAGCGCAGCCATAGCGGGCGCGCTGCCCGCGGTCGTGGGCGAAGGCCCGCTGCCGCCCGCCGCCCGAACCGGACCGGCATCCGCTGCGCGTACCTTGCCCTTGGCGACCATCTTCGCCATCCACTGTCCGGTCCCGCTGGCAGGATCGAGCGGGGTGAAATATTCGTGCTTCCACTTCGCCCCGACCTGAAAGATCCGGCCGTCGCTCTCGCGCCCCATCCACAGCTGGCCGCTTTCGGCGATGCTGAGCGAACCATCGGGATTGCCCCGAAGCGCCGTCACCCTCTCCGAAGGCGGTTTGGAACCGCGGCGGTCCTGGACGACGAGCGTTCCGTCCGGCCGCAGCGTGAGCACATGCGCCACGTCGATGCCCGGCGCCAGATAGTGGATCTCGAGCATCCTGTCCTGCTCGAGCCAGCGTACGGCGGTCGCATAGCCTCCGGCATAGCTGAAATCGCGGCCGACCATCTCATGCAGGATACCCCAGGGCGAGGCAGCTTCGGCCGGCGCATGGGCCGCCCCCATCGCGCACATCAGCGCCGCAATCGTCCAGCCACCCCGCATCCCTCTGTCTCCCCTGTGTCCCACCTAGTGTCCGGCCTAACCCCGCCGGCCTGCCGCACTTCCGCCCGGTCCCTGGAAGCGCGGACACCAGTCGGCCCGCTTCCACGGCGTCGCGGGCGGACGCACATCCTTCGGCGCGATCGTGCCCGGTGCCAACGGCCGCAACTCGGCCCGCGCGATCTCGGCCGGCGGCACGCAATCGCGCTGATAGTCCCGCTCCCCGCGCGCCGATGAGACGCCGGACCGGATCGCTCCCTTGAGATGATCGACCACCCCCGTCTCGCGGGGCTTGTCCGGCAGCGGAGCGACAGACCACAGCCCGCGGCTGCAGGTGGACCATAGCCCTCCCGTCGCCCGGGCCTGCTCCTGCGCCGCCGTGATCGCTTCGCGCGCGGTGGCCAGGCCATGCACGACGTGGAATCGGATCTGCTCGCCCTTGCGAATGCACATCGCGGCGCCAAAGCCTGGCCGGCTCGAATCCTCGAGCAGGACCCAGTCTCCTCCGCCGATCCGTTCGACCTCGGCCCGCGCGCGTTCGCGCCGGTCGGTGCCGTTGATCACGCGAACCGCGACGCCCGTGCGGACATTACCCCAATAGACTACGCCCATCTGGTCCTCGGCCGCTGCAAGAACAGTCGGCACCGACAGGGCATGCGCGCACAGCAGCAGCGTCCCGACGCGCAATCCGGCCATGTCGCCTCGCCTCCCCCGACCGGCCCGCGCCCCATCGCAAGGCTTGTCCTGCACCCTGTCGTCTGGCGGCGTCCCCCCGAGCCGTCGATAGCCTTGCCTATCATGATCGGAAGCGGCTGCGAAGCCTCGCCTATTTCTCCGTGGTCATCACCCGCATCGGCTTGCCCGCGCCGCCGCTGCGCAGCGTGTCGGGGGTGACGACGACGGTGGTGCCGACCGTCACGACCGCCGCCATCGCCTTCTGGATGCCGCCGGGCACGGTCAGCCGGGCGCGCTCGTCGGGGGTCACCTCGACCGGGCCCTCCAGCGTCTCGCCCGGCATGGGCAGCTTCATCCAGCGATAGACCTCTCCGTCGATCGCGCCGAGCGTATAGGCGGTGGTGCCGGTGACGCTGCCCGCGATCTTCACCGGGGCCGAGCCGATCGGCACCCCGTTGCGCAGCACCAGCATTCGCCGGTCGGCCGCGCTGATCACGATCGACACCGGCCCTGTCGTGGCGCGTTCGGGCTGCCACAGCGTGCCACCGAACAGATCGGGCTCGGCCCGGCCCGGATCGGCGGACAGGATCGACGGCGTCGGCGCGAAGCGCGGCACCTCGGCATCGGCGGTGACGATCACGGTGAGGCCGAGTTTCGTCACCTCATAGAGCTTCTGCGCGAAACCCAGCGGCAGGCGGACGCAGCCATGCGAGGCCGGATAGCCGGGCAGATTGCCCGCATGCATCGCGATCCCGTCCCAGGTCAGCCGCTGCATATAGGGCATGGGGGCGTCATTATAGAGGTTCGACTTATGGTCGACCTTCTTCTGCAACACGGTGAAGACCCCGGTGGGCGTCTCATGCCCCTTCTTGCCGGTCGAAACGGTCGAGATGCCGATCGGCACCCCGTTGCGATAGGCATAGGCCCGCTGGCGGGCGATGCTGACGACGATCACGACCGGCCCCTCGGGCGCGACCTGCGGCGCCCACAGATATTGCCCCGGCTTCATCGCCTCGACCGCCTGGTGCACGGTCGCGTCGCGCAGCGACAGCGGCGGCGCCTTGGCGGCGGCGGCCGGCGCGGCGGGTGCAGCCAGCGTCGGCGCGGAGAGCCCGGCGAGCGAAGCGGCGGTGGCCACGGCGGCGGCGAAAAGGAACCTCGACATCCATCCCCCTGTCAGCGCCCGGCGCGGGCGTTCAGGGAATAGGATATAGCGATGGCGGCGGCGGGCTTAAAGGCGGGGGTGACGGCATCGCCGCCCGCGACGGGAGAATGCTCCGCAATGGAGCTTGCCCCGCTGGACCTGTCCCCGCGCATATGCTGAACAGCCGACATGAACGCTGTCGAGATCGAAGAAGCCGTTTCCGACCTGGTCGTCGAGCCGTTCGACGCCGCCGAATTCCCCTATCGCTTCCTGGCCGCCTTCGGCGCCAAGGACACCAGCCTGAAAAGGCTGCGCAAGGGCGAGTCCAACCAGTCGGACGTCGGCGGGGTGCTGTGGCGCGGGAATATCCACCTGGCCGTCGCCCAGCCGGGCGCGGTCGGCGCAACCCTGGCGGCACTGCGCGACAGCCCGAAGACCGCCAGCGCCAAGGCCAAGTTCATCCTCGCGACCGATGGCGAGACGGTGGAGGCCGAGGATCTGGCCGGCGGCGACGTCGTCGCCTGCCCCTATGCCGATCTGCCGCGCCACTTCGCGACTTTCCTGCCGCTGGCGGGCATCTCCACCGTCAAGGAGATCAAGAACAACCCGATCGACGTCAAGGCGACCGGGCGGCTCAACAAGCTCTATGTCGAGCTGTTGAAGGACAATCCCGACTGGGCGACCGAGGAGCGGCGGCATGAGCTCAACCAGTTCATGGCGCGGCTGATCTTCTGCTTCTTCGCCGAGGACACCGGCATCTTCCGCGAGAATCAGTTCACCGCCACCATCACCCAGATGAGCCATGCCGGCCATGGCAGCGGCGACGATCAATGGGGCAACACGCATGAGGTGCTGACCGAGCTGTTCCGCGCGATGGACACGCCGGTTACGCATGAGGGCAATCTGGACGACCGCTACCGCCGCGCGGCGGGCATCCGGCCCTATGCCGACATCTTCCCCTATGTGAATGGCGGCCTGTTCACCGGCGCGACCGACAGCCCGCGCTTCAGCCGCACCGCCCGCGCCTATCTGCTGCGCGCGGGGGAGCTGGACTGGAAGGAGATCAACCCCGACATCTTCGGATCGATGATCCAGGCGGTCGCCGACGATGGCGAGCGCGGCGAGCTGGGCATGCATTATACCAGCGTGCCCAACATCCTGAAGGTGCTGAACCCGCTGTTCCTCGACAGCTTGCGTGAACAGCTGGAGGCGGCGGGCGACAGTCGCCAGAAGCTGCGCAATCTGCGCAAACGGCTGGGCAGCATCCGCGTGTTCGACCCGGCCTGCGGATCGGGCAATTTCCTGGTCATCGCCTATAAGGAAATGCGCGCGATCGAGGCGGAGATCGTCCGGCGACTGGGCGGCGAGGCGAGCCTGAAGCTGGAGGACCGCCGCAGCGTCATCCCATTGAGCAACTTCTACGGCATAGAGATCAAGGGCTTCGCCGCCGAGATCGCCCGCCTTGCCCTGCTGATCGCCGAGTTCCAGGCGGATTGCCTGTACCTCAGCCAGCAGGAGGCCCGCGCGATGGTGCTGCCGCTGCACAAGACGGGGCAGATCACCGTTGGGAATGCGCTGCGGCTGGATTGGTTGGAGGTGTGTCCGCCGGTGAAGGTGGCGACGGGTGCGGAACATGATCTAGGTGGGCCGACAGGGCGGCTGGCGCTGGAGGAGAATAGGCTGGGCGGTGGTGCAGAGGTAGAGACGTATATCTGCGGCAATCCGCCATACAAAGGCAGCACCGTTCAATCGATGGACCAAAAGAAAGATTTGGAGGGTGTATTCGCATCACGCGCGAGCAGCTGGAAATCGCTAGATTACGTCTCCGGCTGGTTTATGAAAGCGTCGGATTACGGAGCCGACAGCGCATTCGTTAGTACGAATTCGATTTGCCAAGGCCAACAAGTTCCGATCTTATGGCCGCTGATTTTCGCTAATCGCACAAGGATAGCGTTCGCGTATACCTCATTCACTTGGGCCAATCTAGCGACCTATAATGCGGGCGTCACTGTCGCCATAATCGGCCTTAGCTCGCGTCAAGGTCCGGCGCGAATTTTTGCAACCGCCGACGGTGGTCACGTGAGTGTTCGTGAGGCGAGCAACATCAATGCTTATCTTGCTCCAGGCCCGAGCGTCTTCATCGAAAAGGAGACGTCTCCATTGTTTTCCGCGGCTAAAATGGTGTTCGGGAACAAAGCTGTGGATGGCGGGCGCTTGCGGCTAACAAGATATGAATTTGACGCGCTTGAGCTCCCGACTGACGCAGCTTCAAGGATCGTACGAAAGATCCATGGATCAGCGGAGTTCATAAAGGGGCAAGATGTTTACTGCCTCTGGATCGCAGACGATGATATTGAACTCGCTTGTGGTTTCGCAAAAGTTCGTGACCGAATCGATGATGTTAGAACTCTAAGGCTCGCGAGCCCTGATGCTGGAGCACGAGCGATGGCAGTTCGGGCCCACCAGTTTCGCGAAATGCGCGAGGCGAAGAGCCACACAATCATCCTGCCAAGGATCACATCCGAAAACCGGGAATACCTCCCCGTTGGGATCGACATGCATGGTGCTGTAATTAGCAGCCAGTGCTTTGGTATGTACGATGCGCCTGTCTTCAACTTGGCGGTAATCGCCTCTAGGCTGCACCTCGTGTGGATTGCTACCGTCTGTGGGCGAACCCGAACAGATTTCGCGTATTCCAACACCCTTGGCTGGAATACCTTCCCCGTCCCCAAGCTCACCGAGCAGGACAAGGCCGACCTCACCCGCACTGCGGAGAACATCCTGCTCGCGCGCGAGGCGCATTTCCCCGCGACCATCGCCGATCTCTACGATCCCGATGCCATGCCCGACAACCTGCGCCGCGCGCATGAGGAAAATGACGAGGTGCTGGAGCGCATCTATATCGGCCGCCGCTTCCGCAACGACACCGAACGGCTGGAAAAGCTGTTCGAGATGTACACGAAGATGACGGCGAACCAGCCCAAGCCGAAGAAGGGGAAGAAGGCCGCATGACCCGCCTGTTCCGCATCACGGAAAACGGCTTGGCGGAAAGCCGCCGCAAGCCGCTCGATCTCGAAAGCCGGATCGAGGATTGGGTGGCGCGCGACCTGAGCCTCGTCGGCGTCGACGGGTTCGTCATCGGGCGGCAGGTTGCGACCGATCATGGCACTCGGATCGACCTGCTCGCGATGGACGAGGAGGGCAACCTCATCATCATCGAGTTGAAGCGGGACCGATCGCCTCGCGACATCGTCGGGCAGGTCCTCGACTACGCCTCCTGGGTCCGCCACCTGACCACGAAGGACGTTCATGATCTGGTGCGCGCGACCAGTGGCCGCTCCCTCCAGGATCTCTATCGCGCGCGCTATGGGAAGGCGCCGCCCGAAACGCTGAATGCGTCACACCAGATGAAGAACAAGGGCTATCTCGGCTATGGCCGGGTAACCACTCCGAAGATGCCGGCGAGCGAGTTTGCGCTGCCGTCCGGTGATCCGCTGCCCCAGCGCCTCCCGGCCTGGTATCTGACGAACGATGCGGGTGACCCCGATCTCGCATCCTATGTGGTGGGGGTCGAGTGGATCCGCACATTCGACCGCGACGAGGCGAAGACCTTTTCCGGCATCTTCGCGAACCAGAATGTCGTGTGCAAAATCTATGATCAGCAGACCGCCGACTTCCTGCGCGAGCAGTTCGGACTGGGAACGGAGGGGGCCGCAGAATGAGCGACTTCGAACCCGGCGGCGACGCGAAGGCGATCACCCGGATCGCATCCGCTCATTATGGCGGCTATCTGGGCATGTTCGAAGCCCATGGCTGGACAGAGCGTGGCTCCGACATGATGCGCAAAGTCCAGACGCGGGTGAAAGTGCAGTACGGATCGATAGCCGCGTTCGTCGCCCATCATGACAAGGCCAGCCAGTGACCGAGAACCGCCCCATTCCCGCCGTCCGTCTCGTCACCGCACACACCGGCGCTTCGTCCAGCGCCAATGAACTCGGCATGCGGCCCATGCAGGCGCGCGCCTATGCCCATCGCGGCGAGCAATATCTGCTGATCAAGTCGCCGCCCGCGTCGGGCAAGTCGCGCGCGCTGATGTTCGTCGCGCTCGACAAGCTGGAAAATCAGGGACTGAAGCAGGCGATCATCGTCGTGCCCGAACGATCGATCGGCAGCAGCTTCGCCGACGAGCCACTGTCGCGGCACGGCTTCTGGGCGGACTGGACCGTGAAGCCGCACTGGAACCTGTGCAACACGCCCGGCGCGGACGATGTGAAGGTCGCCAAGTCGAAGGTGAAGGCGGTCGGCGAGTTTCTGGCGAGCGACGGCGCCGACGGGAATCGGGTGCTGGTCTGTACCCATGCCACCTTCCGCTTCGCGGTCGACGAGTTGGGCATTGCCGCGTTCGACGACAGGCTGATCGCGGTCGACGAGTTTCACCATGTCTCGGCCAATCCGGAGAACCGGCTGGGGGCGCAGCTGGGCCAGCTGATCGCGCGCGACAAGGTTCATCTGGTCGCGATGACGGGCAGCTATTTCCGCGGCGATGCCGTGGCGGTGCTGAGCCCGGAAGACGAGGCGAAATTCACCACCGTCACCTACACCTATTATGAGCAGCTGAACGGCTATGAGCATCTGAAGACGCTCGACATCGCCTACAGCTTCTACACCGGCCGCTATATCGACAAGATCAACGACCTGCTCGACCCGGCGGTGAAGACGATCGTCCATATCCCGAGCGTCAACAGCCGCGAGAGCACCAAGGACAAGCATCGCGAGGTCGAGGAGATCATGGATCATCTCGGCAGCTGGAAGGGGACCGACCCGGTCACCGGCTTTCATCTGATCGAAACGGCGGCGGGCCGGACGATCAAGGTCGCCGACCTGGTCGACGACGATCCGGCGAAGCGCGACCGGGTGGCGGCGGCGCTGAAAAGCCCCGAGGCGCGAAGCAACCGCGACCATGTCGACATCATCATCGCGCTGGGCATGGCGAAGGAAGGCTTCGACTGGATCTGGTGCGAACATGCGCTGACGGTCGGCTATCGATCGAGCCTGACCGAGATCATCCAGATCATCGGCCGCGCCACGCGCGACGCGCCGGGCAAGACGGTCGCACGCTTCACCAACCTGATCGCCGAGCCGGCGGCGGCCGACGATGTGGTGGCCGAGGCGGTGAACGACACGCTGAAGGCGATCGCCGCCAGCCTGTTGATGGAACAGGTGCTGGCGCCCCGCTTCGAGTTCACCCCCAAGGACGTCGGCGCCAAGCCGGGCTTCGACTATGGACCGGACGGCTACCAAGAGGGACGGACCAACGTCGGCTTCAACGAGGAGCGCGGACAGTTCCATTTCGAGCTGAAGGGCCTCGTCGCGCCCAGCTCCCCTGAGGCCAAGCGTATTTGCGCCGAGGACATAAACGAGGTCATCACCAGCTTCATCCAGGACAAGCAGGCGATCGAGCGCGGCCTGTTCGACCCCGAGGTGGTGCCTGAGGAGCTTACCCAGGTCCGCATGGGCAAGATCGTACGCGACCGCTATCCCGAGCTGAGCGAGGCCGACCAGGAGGCTATCCGCCAGCATGCGGTGGCCGCGCTCAACATCACCCAACAGGCGGCGAAGATCGTCACGGAGACGGCGACCGAGGATGGCTCGGGCGAGTTGAAGGCCAACACCTCCTTCGTCGACGGCGTGCGCAAGTTCATGAACGTGCGCGAGCTGGACATCGACCTGATCGACCGGATCAACCCGTTCGAGGCGGCCTATGCCATCCTGGCCAAGGCGATGAACGAAGGCACGCTGCGGCAGGTGCAGGCGGCGATCTCGGCCCGCAAGACCGTGCTGACCGAAGACGAGGCACGCGCCTATGCCGTGCGCGCGGTGCAATGGAAGCGCGAGCGCGGCCGCGCGCCCGAGGCCACGTCGCAGGACCCGTGGGAAAGGCAGCTGGCCGAGGGTGTGGCCGCCTTCGCCCGCTTCCGTGCGAAAGCCAAGGCCGCCGAAGCCGCCGGAGACGCCGCCGGTGGCTGACATGACCGACGACGACATTCTGGCGGAGCTGGGCGTCGACCTGACGCCCAAAAAGGCCAGGTCGCGCACACCGCGCGAGGAGCGCATCATCGCGGGCTTCGAAGACATCGTGAAGTTCCGCGAAACCCATGGCCGTGCCCCGCAACATGGCGAGGGCCGCGACATCTTCGAGCGGCTCTATGCGGTGCGGCTGGACCGGCTGCGGACCCTGCCCGAATGCCGCGAACTGCTCGCCGACATGGACGATTACGGGCTGCTGGACGGCAGCGGCACCGACAGCGACCCGGTCGAGGCGCTCGACGACAGCGCGCTCTTGGCGGAACTGGGCCTGGATGCGGAGGACGATGGCGACATCACCCGCCTGCGCAACGTGCGCTCGAACGCCGACCGCACCGCCGCCGAGGAGATTGCCAGTTCGAAACGTTGTGCCGACTTCGCATCCTTCCGGCCATTGTTCGACAAGGTGCAGGCGGACCTCGAGGCAGGCATCCGCACGACGCGCCCCTTCGTTCGCGACCTGGGTCTGTCGAAAGCCGAGATATTGCCCGGCGAATTCTTTATCGTTGGCGGCCAGATCGCTTATGTCGCCGAAGCCGGAGAACAGATGCGGGCGCCCAATGGCGAAACCGACGCGCGTCTGCGCGTCATCTATTCGAACGGCACCGAAAGCGACCTGCTGCTGCGGTCTCTGCAGCGCGCGCTCTACAAGGACGAGGGCGGGCGGCGGATCACCGAGCCCAGTGCGGGACCGCTGTTTGCCGAAGCGCCGGTGGACCCCGATGGCGACCACCTCGCCACCGGCACGCTCTATGTCCTGCGCAGCCGGTCCGACCATCCGAGGGTCGCGGCACATCGCGATCTGGTCCACAAGATCGGGATCACCGGCGGCAGGGTGGAAACGCGGATTGCCGGCGCCGAGAATGATGCGACCTATTTGCTGGCGGGCGTCGATGTCGTGGCGACCTACCGGCTGTACGACATCGATCGGCCGCGGCTGGAGAGCCTGATCCACCGAGTGCTCGACGATGTCCGCTTCGAGGTCGTGATTCCCGATCGCTTCGGCAAGCCGGTGCGCCCGCGCGAATGGTTCCTGGTCCCGCTGCCGGTGATCGACGAGATCGTCGCGCGCATCGGCGACGGAACCCTCCCCGACTATGTCTACGACCGCGCACAAGCGCGGCTGGTGCGGATAGAAGGCTGACGCTCCCTCCCCCCGCCCCCTTCCCAAAGGGGCGCGCTGCGACTATATGGCGTGCCTCATCACATCGGCATTTGCCTGGCGCTGACAGCGCGGGTGCCGCCCTTGGCCCTCCGGGACACGGATCGTCTGGCGATCGATCCGCGACGAATTGGAGACGGTTTTCCAAGGGTTTTCAGAACGCTGGCAGTGCGGATCCGATCAGCCCGGACCCGCACTTTTCGTCGTGGGGTGCCCCCTGCGAATCGGGCTGCGGACCGCTGAAAGGCGGACAATTTTTGTGACGCGAGGAAAGATACGCATGGCCACCCAGGCAGTTCCGTCGACCGCCAAGAAGCGCATCCGCAAGGTCTTCGGGAACATCCACGAAGTCGTCCAGATGCCGAACCTCATCGAGGTGCAGCGCGAATCCTACGAGCAGTTCCTGCGCTCGCGCCCGGCCGACAATTATGTGTCGGGCCTGGAGAAGACGCTGCGCTCGGTCTTCCCGATCCGCGACTTCGCCGGCACCGCCGAGCTGGACTTCGTCCAGTATGAGCTGGAAGACCCGAAGTACGACACCGAGGAATGCCGTCAGCGCGGCATGACCTATGCGGCACCGATGCGCGTCACGCTGCGCCTGATCGTGTTCGAGGTCGATCCCGATACGGACACCCGCTCGGTTCTCGATATCAAGGAGCAGGACGTCTACATGGGCGACATGCCGCTCATGACCGAGAACGGCACCTTCCTGATCAACGGCACCGAACGCGTCATCGTGTCGCAGATGCACCGCTCGCCGGGCGTCCTGTTCGACCATGACCGCGGCAAGACCCACGCCTCGGGCAAATATCTGTTCGCCGCGCGCGTCATTCCCTATCGCGGCTCGTGGCTCGACTTCGAGTTCGACGCCAAGGACATCGTCAACGTCCGCATCGACCGCAAGCGCAAGCTGCCCGTCACCACGCTGCTGCGCGCGCTGGGCGACGCCACGGTCGAGATCACGCCCGAGAAGGGCACGTTCGAGGTGGGCGACATCGTCGGCCTGTCGGGCGTCTCCAATCCGTGCCGCGTCAAGGCGGTTGCGGGCAACCTCGTCACCGTCGAGGATCCCAACGGCGCGATCATCGTCGGCGGCCTGATCCAGACCGCCGAGGGTGAGAAGTCCGCCCGCATCGCGCGCATCCGCCTGCAGGGCATGAGCGGCGAGGACATCCTCAACCATTTCTACAAGACGCAGCGCTTCGTGCGCGGCGACGGCGGCTGGAAGGTTCCCTTCGTCGCCGAGAACTGGCGCGGCCAGAAGCCGGCGTTCGACGTCGTCAACGCCGACACCGGCGAGGTCGTGTTCCCGGCCGGCACCAAGATCAGCCCGCGCGCGGCGAACAAGGCCGGCAAGGACGGTCTCGCCACGCTGCTGATTCCGACCGACCAGATCTTCGGCCGCTTCTCGGCCTATGACCTGATCGACGAGTCGACCGGCCGCATCTACATCGAGGCCGGCGACGAGCTGACCCCGGAGAATCTGGAATCGCTCGACAAGGCCGGCTTCGACCATGTCGACCTGCTCGACATCGACCATGTCTCGACCGGCGCCTGGATCCGCAACACCCTGAAGGCCGACAAGGTCGAGGATCGCGACCACGCCCTGAGCGAAATCTATCGCGTCATGCGCCCGGGCGAGCCGCCGACGAAGGAAACCGCCGAAGCCCTCTTCGCCGGCCTGTTCTTCGACAGCGAGCGCTACGACCTGTCGGCCGTCGGCCGCGTCAAGCTCAACATGCGTCTGGAGCTCAACACCCCCGACACGGTCACCACGCTGCGCTCGGAGGATATCCTCTCGGTCGTCAAGACGCTGGTCGACCTGAAGGACGGCAAGGGCGAGATCGACGACATCGACAATCTCGGCAACCGCCGCGTTCGTTCGGTGGGCGAGCTGCTCGAGAACCAGTATCGCGTCGGCCTGCTGCGCATGGAGCGCGCCGTGAAGGAGCGCATGTCGTCGGTCGACGTGTCGACGGCGATGCCGAACGACCTGATCAACGCCAAGCCGGCCGTCGCCGCGGTGCGTGAATTCTTCGGCTCGTCGCAGCTGTCGCAGTTCATGGACCAGACCAACCCGCTGTCCGAAGTGACGCACAAGCGTCGCGTCTCGGCGCTCGGGCCGGGCGGTCTGACGCGTGAACGCGCGGGCTTCGAAGTCCGCGACGTCCACCCGACGCACTATGGCCGCATCTGCCCGATCGAAACGCCGGAAGGCCCGAACATCGGTCTGATCAACTCGCTCGCGAGCTTCAGCCGGGTCAACAAGTACGGCTTCATCGAGACGCCCTACCGGAAGATCATCGACGGCAAGGTGACCAGCGAGGTCGTCTATCTGTCGGCGATGGAAGAGGCCAAGCACACGATCGCGCAGGCGAACGCCGAGCTCGACGCCGAGGGCCGCTTCGTCGAGGACCTCGTCTCCGCCCGCGAGGGTGGCGAATTCCTGATGGCGCCGCGCGACCAGATCACCCTGATGGACGTGAGCCCGAAGCAGCTCGTGTCGGTCGCGGCCTCGCTGATTCCGTTCCTGGAGAACGACGACGCGAACCGCGCTCTCATGGGATCGAACATGCAGCGCCAGGCGGTGCCGCTCGTCCGGGCCGAGGCGCCGTTCGTCGGCACCGGCATGGAAGAGACCGTCGCCCGGGATTCGGGCGCCGCGATCGCAGCCAAGCGTTCGGGCATCGTCGACCAGGTCGACGCGACCCGTATCGTGATCCGCGCGACCGGCTCGGTCGATGCCGGCAAGTCGGGCGTCGACATCTACACGCTGATGAAGTTCCAGCGCTCAAACCAGTCGACCTGCATCAACCAGCGTCCGCTGGTGAAGGTGGGCGACGTGGTCCACGCCGGCGACATTATCGCCGATGGCCCGTCGACCGAGTTCGGCGAGCTGGCACTGGGCCGCAACGTCCTCGTCGCGTTCATGCCGTGGAACGGCTACAACTATGAGGACTCGATCCTGATCTCCGAGCGGATCGTGAAGGACGACGTCTTCACCTCGATCCACATCGACGAGTTCGAGGTGATGGCTCGCGACACGAAGCTCGGGCCGGAAGACATCACCCGCGACATCCCGAACGTCGGCGAGGAAGCCCTGCGCAACCTCGACGAGGCGGGCATCGTCTATATCGGTGCCGAGGTCGAGCCGGGCGACATCCTGTGCGGCAAGATCACGCCGAAGGGCGAAAGCCCGATGACGCCGGAAGAGAAGCTCCTCCGCGCCATCTTCGGCGAGAAGGCCTCGGACGTTCGCGACACGTCGCTGCGCCTGCCCCCGGGCGTGGCCGGCACCGTCGTCGACGTGCGCGTGTTCAACCGTCACGGCATCGACAAGGACGAGCGCGCGATGGCGATCGAGCGCGAGGAAATCGACCGCCTGACCAAGGACCGCGAGGACGAACGCGCGATCCTGAACCGCGCCAACTATGCGCGGCTGAAGGAAATGCTCCTTGGCCAGGTCGCGACCGCGGCTCCCAAGGGCATCAAGAAGGGTTCGGAGATCACCGAAGCCCTGCTCGAGGAAGTCGAGAAGCGCGAATGGTGGAAGTTCGCCGTTCAGGACGACGCCCGCCAGGCCGATCTCGAAGCGGTGAAGGCTCAGTATGACGAGGCCGTCGGCCTCATCGTCAAGAAGTTCGAGGACCGCGTCGAGAAGCTGCAGCGCGGCGACGAGCTGCCGCCGGGCGTGCTCAAGATGGTCAAGGTCTTCGTCGCGGTGAAGCGCAAGCT
>NZ_JAGMXV010000282.1 GCF_018006725.1 Rhizorhabdus sp. | reverse complement strand
GGTCTGATCCGTCCAGATCCAGCAGTCTGCGCGACCGCAGGTGCCGCTTGCGGCAGAAAATCCTTGTCTAGCGCTCGGATACAGGCGATCTTCACCTCAAACGCCACGCCACTTGGGGAATGCAGGTATAATTGTCTTGTGCTTCCGGTCCGGGATCGCGTAAAACGGCAGCCAAACGCGGCGTGATCGCATTAACTATTTTCAGGGAGACATTCATGAACGAGCAGTTGCAAGGGGCTACAACCCAGACGGCAAGCGCCCAGCCGCTGTTCAACCCGCTGTCTCCGGACTTCATCCGCGATCCCTATCCCTCCTACGACAAGCTGCGCACGCACGCGCCGGTGCTGCATCTGCCGGCGCTGAACGGCTATCTCGTCAGCCGCAATGCCGACGCGGCGCTGGTGCTGCGCGACAAGCGGTTCGGCAAGGATTACGTCACCCGCATCACGCGCCGCTGGCCGGAAGCGCTGAACGAGCCTGTTTATCGCGCGATGGGCCGCTGGATGCTGACGCAGGATCCGCCCGACCACACCCGCCTGCGCGGCCTTGTCGTCAAGGCGTTCACGGCGCGCCGCGTCGAGGACATGCGTCCGAAGATCCAGGCGATCGTCGACGACTCGATCGACCGGGTGATCGGGCAGGGCCGCATGGACCTGATCTCGGACTTCGCGTTCCGCCTGCCAGTCATCGTCATCTGCGACATGCTCGGCATTCCGGAGACGGATCGCGAAATCTTCTTCAAGCGCGAGCGCACCGGCGGCCGTCTGCTCGATCCGGTGCCGCTGTCGCGCGCCGAGATCGACGAGGCCAATGCCGCGCACGCCAATTCCGAAGCCTATTTCCAGCGGCTGTTCGATCTGCGCCGCCGCGAGCCGGGCGACGACCTGACGACTCAACTGGTTCAGGCGGAAGAGGCCGGCAGCAAGCTCAGCAACGAAGAGCTGACCGCGAACATCATCCTGCTGTTCGGCGCGGGTCACGAGACCACGGTGAACCTGATCGGCAATGCGCTGCTGGCGCTGCATCGCAATCCGGACCAGCTCGAACTGCTGAAGTCCAACCTGTCGCTGATGCCGAACGCGATCGAGGAATTCCTGCGCTACGACTCCTCGGTGCAGCTCACCTACCACGTCGCGATGGAGGATGTCGAGATCGGCGGCGTGAAAATTCCGCAGGGCGACAACGTGATGTGTCTGCTCGGCTCGGCCAATCACGATCCGGCTGTCTATCCCGATCATCCGGATCGGCTCGACATCACGCGGCCGAACGTGCGGCCGCTGTCGTTCGGCGGTGGTATTCACTTCTGCCTCGGCGCGCAGCTCGCGCGGCTCGAAGCCGAGGTCGCGCTCACGACGCTGCTGCGCCGGATTCCGAATCTGCGCATCGACGACGTGGAAAATCCGAAGTGGCGGCCGACCTTCGTGCTGCGCGGCCTCAAGGAGCTTCCGGCCAGCTGGTGAATGCGCGGCCCGGCGAAGCGCCGGGCTGAAATCCGCGTGACTCGCCTTTGCGATGTGGCATAACGTGCCGCGATCAAGCGGAGCGCGCGAGCCATGCCTGTCATCGACCGGATCAAGGATTTCCAGAACGATCTCGTGGCGATCCGCCGCGATATTCATGCGCATCCGGAAATCGGCTTCGAGGAAACCCGCACCAGCGCCATCGTCGCCGACCTGCTGGAGACCTGGGGCATCACCGTGCATCGCGGCGTCGGCGGCACCGGCGTCGTCGGCGAACTGCGCGGCAACCACAACAGCAACAAGCGGATCGGCCTGCGCGCCGACATGGACGCGCTGCCGATCCTTGAGACGACGGGTCTGCCTTACGCTTCGACCGTGCCGGGCAAGATGCACGCCTGCGGCCATGACGGCCACACCACCATGCTGCTCGGCGCCGCGCGCTATCTCGCCGAGACGCGCAACTTCGCCGGCACCGCGGTGTTCGTGTTTCAGCCGGCCGAGGAAGGACTCGGCGGCGCGCGCGCGATGATCAAGGACAACCTGTTCACGCGCTTTCCCTGCGACGAGATCTACGGCCTGCACAATTCGCCGAACGGCAAGCCGGGCCGCATCGCGGTGTTTCCGGGTTTACTCGTCGCTGTCCATAGGCCCAGATGACCTTTTGTGGACGGGAATCGGCATGGTGAAGCGCAAACATCAACTCCTGACCGAGAGTGAGCGCGATCAAATCCTCGCCATCCCGACCGACCGCGACCATTTGGCCCGCCTCTACTCGTTCGAGCCATCTGACATCGACATTATCGGCGCGCGCCGCGAGCGGCGGAACCGATTAGGCGTGGCGCTGCAACTGGCGTTGCTGCGGCATCCCGGCACGACTCTTGCGCAGATCATCCGGGACAAGGGAGCGATACCCCACCATCTTGCGGCCTTTGTGGCGGAGCAGCTCGGCCTGTGCGTAACAGACCTCGCCGATTACGCGGCGCGCGACCAAACAATGACGGACCATGCCCGGGAACTGGCGGAGCACCTTAATCTACGTGGGCCGACCCGCACTGATATTCCGTTCATGATTGAGGCGGCGGCGAAAACGGCCTGGGCGACCGATAAGGGGATGACGATCGCGAACGGTGTCGTCACCGCCCTTCGCGAGGCCCGGATTCTACTGCCCTCCATTTCTACCATCGAACGCGTCAGCATCGCGGGACGAGCGCGTGCCCGCAAACAAGCGGCCTCCGCCCTGATCGCTGATCTCAGCGTTGAACAGGTCCACGCCCTCGAGCAACTCTTTGACGAGACTGGCGCTGGTGGTGTGAGCCAACTCACCTTGCTAAAGACGATCCCCGTTGCGGCCAAGCCCGATCACATCCGCCAGATTCTCGACCGTTTGAGACGCGTGCGGGTGATCGGCATTTGCCCGGACATCGCTGGGCGCATCCATGCGGACCGGTTCCACCAATATGTCAGGGAAGGCCGAGCATCGCCTGCCTATATGATAGAGCGCTATACGCCGTCCCGGCGCCGTGCCACTCTGGTCGCGTTCCTGCTCGACCTTGAAGAGCGACTTACGGACAGCGCCCTGGAAATGGCAGACAAGCTGATCGGCGGGATATTCACCCGCGCAAGGAACTCCCAGGCGCGCAGCTATGCTACCACGTCGAAGAATGTAGCACGGCTGATGCTGATCTTTCGCAGTACGATCGATGCTCTCACCGATGCGCTCGATACCGGCGAGGATCCGATGGAGGCCCTGGATGCATCGGTCGGGTGGACAACCCTCATGAGGGTCAGGCCAGAAGTGGCAACTATCGCAGAAACCGCCAGCCTCGATCCGCTGACGGTCGCGGCCGATCGCTATGCGACGTTGCGCAAGTTCGCGCCCGATTTGCTGGAAACACTCGAGTTCAGGGCCGGCAAGGGTAGTACGAAAACGACCGCCGCCATCGAAGTGCTCCGCGTGCTTAACAGGTCGGGCAAGCGCGATCTGCCTGCTGACGCTCCCATGCCCTTCCGCAAGGAATGGCGGAAGATCGTGGTTAGCGATGACGGCAAGGTCAACCGGCGACTCTGGGAGATCGCGACGATCGCGCACCTGCGCAACAAATTGCGCTCCGGAGATGTCTGGGTTGAACGATCGGCGGGATATCGTCGGTTCGACAGCTATCTGCTCAGCGAGCCAAAGGCGAAACCGGTCGTGTCCGCGCTCGGCCTGCCCTTGTCGGCGGACGAATGGCTGGCACAGCGGGGCCACGAACTGGATCGGCGCTTGAAGAAGTTTGCCCAGCATCTGAAGCGCGACGCCCTGGACGATGTACGGTTCCGGGACGACCGCCTCCAGATATCGCCGGTTCGCACGATCACGACGCCTGACGCCGAGGAACTAGCCCACCGGCTCGATGCGATGATGCCGCGCATCCGCATCACGGAATTGCTTCATGAGGTGGCGCAGGAAACAGGATTCCTCGCGGCGTTCACCAATCTGCGCACCGGTGAGCGCTGTCCTAACGAAAACGCGCTGCTCGCGACCATCCTTGCCGATGCCACCAATCTCGGCCTCTCGCGCATGGCCGCCGCGAGCCAAGGCGTCACACGCGATCAACTCCTGTGGACCCATGACGCCTATATCCGCGATGACAGCTATCGCGCAGCGCTGGCCGTCCTCATCAACGCCCAGCACCGCATGCCATTCTCGCGGGTCTGGGGCGACGGCACCACCTCAAGCTCCGATGGACAGTTCTTCCGGGGAGCCAAGCGCGGTGCGTCGGGCGGCGACATCAACGCGCGCTACGGCGTCGACCACGGCTTCAGCTTCTACACGCATGTCTCCGATCAGCGCGCCCCCTACCATGTCAACGTGATCTCGGCCGCGACGCATGAGGCCCCCTATGTGCTCGATGGCCTGACCAATCACGGCACCGATCTCAAAATCGCCGAGCATTATACTGACACCGGCGGGGCCACCGATCATGTCTTCGCCCTTTGCGCCATGCTGGGATTTCGCTTCTGCCCGCGCCTGCGCGATTTTCCCGACAGGCGCCTCGCGCCGATTGCCCCGGCAGCAACCTATCCCTTCATCACGCCGCTGTTGGGCAAACGCATCCGTACCGACATTATTCGTGAGCAATGGGATGACGTGCTGCGGCTCGTAGGCTCGATCAAGGCCGGCCACGTTGCACCCTCGGTCATGTTGCGAAAGCTCGCGGCCTATGAGCGACAGAACCAGCTCGACGTGGCGCTACAGGAAATAGGCAAGGTCGAACGGACCCTGTTCATGCTGGACTGGCTTGAAAACCCTGATTTGCGCCGGCGTTGCCAGGCCGGTCTCAACAACAGCGAACAACGACATGTCCTGACGCAGGCGATCTACACTTTCCGTCAGGGGCGCATCATCGATCGCAGCCATGAGGCCCAGCAATATAGGGCATCCGGCCTCAACCTGGTGATCGCCGCCATTGTCTATTGGAACGCGACTTACATGGACGCCGCCGTCCAGCATCTGCGAGCGGCCTCGGCCGCGGTGCCCGACGATCTCCTTGCCCATACCTCCCCGGTGGGCTGGGAACATATCGCCTTTTCCGGTGACTTTCTCTGGGATAGAGCGGCGGCATCCGCTGGCCGTAAAGCGCTCAACCTGACGCAAGATATCCGCGTCGCGTAGTTGTTCGCTGGCTGTTCTTCCTTAGCGTTGTCTGGCGTACCATCCACGCTATGCCCTCAAAGACAGCGTCAGCGAGGTTGCGGGCTCTGTTGCAAACATGGGGCACGGCCGCGCGGCGTCACCCAGTTGGGGGATTAGGCAGCATTGGCGAAATGCTTATTGAGCATAATCATGGTTTCGGTCAGGGCCGAGGGTCCAATTCCGAATG
>NZ_JAGMXV010000066.1 GCF_018006725.1 Rhizorhabdus sp. | reverse complement strand
TGCCCGGCATGTCCAAAGAAGAGCAAAGTGCTGCAATCGCTAACGGCGGTGATAGCGCGATCTCGCGGTATTTTGGTTCAGACTCTGAGTCGAAATTGCGAGAGGCCCGTGACCAGTTTCGCAAGAGCTTAATCGTCGCCCTCGTTCAGCTGAAGGCTGGCAAGTCCCCATCGTTGGCTGACAACTTCCCGGATTCAGGGCTCGTAAAGATCGTTCGCGCGATCGGTCCCGGCACGTCGACCGGAGCTACCGCCCGACGCCTTTTCATTTTCACGAACCCTGCGAAAAGCATTTCGCAGAGTTTCGCGTCGCATGAGGAAGCCCGGGTTGCGGGCTTGGCGACCGGCGAACAAACGGGCACTGATCTCGGCCAAAGCGAAGCTTATCTTGTGCTATCGGGACCGGCGCTGAGGCCGTTTGAAGAGCCCTTTTTGACCGCGTTCTTCCTACAGTCGCGTGCGAACCTGCGTCAGATCGGTGCTTTCTCGCCAGATGCCTTGAAGCCAGCTCCGACGCAGCTGCGGCTCTACACCGGTGATATTCCGCTGGCACCCGATGTTCGCAGCCCGCTGGATCTCCGCGTTGCTTCCACGGCGAACGGCGAGCTGGTCAATTCGTGGATTTCCTATTCGGCCTCCAAGGGCGTGCGCTCTACGCCCGTCGAAGGTCAGATGAGTTGTTCTGACGAAGACCATTGCACTATTCGCGGCAACCCAAATGGAGGCCTAGGCCAGCTATGGCGCACCAAACCCGGCAGCGAGCCACAGCCTCTACCAGATGGGCCATTTGGCGGCATGAGAGCCATCGAGGCCACTGACACGGCCGGTCATCTGACAGGTCGAATCTATGATCCGGTAATCTTTGTCGGAACAGCCGGCGATCTGAAATTCGACGCTAAGCGCCGTGATCCGGCGACAGGGAACTAATATGATGACGTCCTATAACCGAGCTCTCCCGTTCGCAATCCCAATGCTCGCGATTGCGGTAGCATCTGCGCCTGTCGTCGTCACCGCAGCTTCCCCTGAAGTCTCGACCTGGCAAAGCGGCACGGCAGGCACTCTCAAAGGCAAGACCCATGTCGATCGCGCGATCGGCAAATGTGTGATGTCCGTGGCTGGTGGCGCGATTCTCGGCGGTTTGATCGGCGCTGCGGCCGGCAATACAAAAAAGGGCGCGCTTATCGGAGGCGCTGCGGGCGTCGGCCTATGCGCGATCTTGATGAAAGTCGCGAGCGACAAGGATAAGGCTTATGTCCGTCAGGCTCAGCTCGACGCCGCTAATTTAGGCCAGTCCCAAAGCCGGTCTTGGCGCGGTAGAGAAGGCGATCTCATTCAAACGGCCGTATCGCCTTCCGCACCCGTTCCCGTAGTCGTCGGAGATAAGGGGTCTTATCGCTGTCGGACGGACAATATGTGCCTCGTTGGCGATCAATGGGTCGCCTATGACACGCTGGTTCCTCAGACTGCCTCCGGCGTTCAGTTGGCCTCGTCAAAGCTCAAGGTGATAAAGTGTCGACGTCTTCAGACGGATATGGCTGTCAACGGCCAGGGAGCGGCATCAGGAAGCGAGGCTGTTTGCTTAGTTGGAGATAGCTGGGTCACTGGCGATCAGCTCAAGAAAATGAATATCCGCGATTCTGACGTGGTCATTATCTGAGGCTGTCCACATCATGATCCCTCGCCTCGTTCTGGGCCCGCTTGTCGGCATGATGGCAACTCTCTCGGGCTGCTCAGCCTTCAATATGTCTCCCGAATGCGACAATACGGCGGTTGGGCTTGCTCGAACAATCGCGATGCAAGGTAATGAAAAGGGCTATGACGCTGCGCGTGTGGCAAGCATCGTACAAACTTCGAACTTCAGCGAACTCGAGAGCGGGTACAATCAGCGGAGTTGCTCTGCCCATATATCCGTCGGTTCGCTGACATCCATGGTGCGCTATAGGGTTCGCCAATCTGAAGGTTTGCACAACTGGTACGAAATCGAATTTCTCGACCCTGCCGATCCGGCCCTCTTGGCTGTCGTGGCACAAGCCCGGACGATGTATGCTGACCCTTATTAGGCGAATTGCCCTAACATGTCTTTTCGTGTCGCTGCTGGGGCAGCAGGCCGTCGCGCAAACTGTGGAATATATGTCGGCCGACGAGGCGCTGTCGCTCGAACATCAGACTCGATATCAACGATTGAGACGATTTGTAGAGAGTTACCGCATATTCCCGGCGCCGCAGTTTTTCGATTACACAGTGCCCGCGGCAAACATGCCGGCGAACTTTCGGCACGACATTCCCGTGTTGCGCATCGTCTTTCCCGAAAGCACGTTCTTCGACACTGGAAGCGCTGAGGTCCTTCCCTCAGCATACCCAATCATCGCCGCGATGGCCAAAATGCTCGATGGCGATGTGCCCGACGTCAACGTGTTTGTCGCTGGTCATACGGATAGTCGGGGCGGAGAAGATTATAATCACAATCTTTCGGTGGCTCGCGCCAAGGCCGTGACGGCCGCACTCGTCGGATCACGTACGCGATCCTATACGATTTGGAGCATCGGGTTCGGAGAAAGTCTCCCGATTTATCCCAATACCGACGATCAGAATATGGCCTACAACCGGCGGGTCGAGTTTCTCGTGGGCGCCAGGCCAGAGGCCGTGTCCTACTGGTTGCAACAGCAATATGATTTGGTCTGCCAGACAAGCGATCCAATGGCCAAACTACGCTGCATGCTCGAACTCAAAAAAGTTCGCCACGTCTACGAGGCCGAGCAGGAAGGTCCGCGCCAACCCGTTGTATTGGCGCTGCCAAAGCAAAATCGGGTCGCCTCGCAAGGGGCAAGGGTAGCTGTTACGCCAACGGCTCCCAAGCGCATGACCATACAACTCAACGAAAAGCGCTTGCGGGTGGGATCCATCGAACACTAACGGGGGGAGCTACGTACGCGCCGCCGATTTTCCACATCTGCTTTCACGCACAAACCAATGGTGTGAGACAAATCAAAAGAGTGTTGATGTCATTTGGCCTTTTGGCTTTTGCCGCATCGTCGGTTATAGTCGGAGCCCATCTCAGCGGCCCGGCGCGCGTCGTCGATGGTGACACAATAGCGATTGGCAATACATCTATCCGGATATCTGGGATCGACGCGCCCGAACGGGATCAACGATGCCAGCAAGGCACAGCTGAAATTGCTTGCGGGCGTCAGGCAAGCTCGACATTGCGGGAAATCATTGGGACCGCATCGGTACAATGCTCTGTAACCAGTATCGATCGATATGAACGACCTATAGGGACCTGCTTCGTGAAGGGCCGCGATGTCGGCGCTTCCATGGTCGTCGCTGGCTGGGCCGTTGCCTTCACACGCTATTCGGATCGCTATCTTCCTGAGCAAGCCGCCGCACGCGCTGCGCACCGTGGTCTCTGGACGATGCGCTTTCTGGAGCCGGCCGCCTTCCGACGCGCGAAACGCGAGAAGCTTTCCGCTCCTTCGTCACCTAATCCTACCTGCGCGATAAAGGGCAATATCAACGCAAAGGGCGCTAGAATCTTCCATCAGCCCGGGGAGAAGGGCTATAACGATGTCCGCATAGATGCCGCCGATGGTGAGCGTTGGTTCTGCAGCACTGCTGAGGCAATTAACGCCGGTTGGCGGCCGCGCCGGCGCTAATAGTAGCTAATTGATCTAGCTTTGAGATCCGGTACATTTATCACGGTGAAGCCAATACCGGCGTCAATAGAATTGTTGCTAAGGGCGCGGGCAGCTTATGGCTGATTTTTCTCCGAATTGGATGTTGTTTGCCAGAGCGCGATAACTCGCGGCTTGTACACACCGACTCCCATGATATGGAAGATAAGGGCAAACAGGGGAGATCAATGGCTTACGACGTCGCGCATATGGAGAATCCGCACAACGGGCGAATTAGATCCGCCCCTTTAGGGTTTTCTTGGACCACCTTTTTTTTCGGTCCGCTGCCGATGCTATTTCGCGGCGCGTGGAAGTGGTTTTTCATCGTCTGGCTGACGGCGATGGTCACGTTTGGCCTGGCGATGTTCTATTGGATTTTCACTATCAACCGGTACTATCTCTCCGGCTTGATCGAAGACGGCTATCGCTTTCGTGGTTCAGGCCGGACTCCACATAGCGCGGTCGAAAGCTATGCACGCATGCGCTTGCCGACAATGGATGATAGCCAGAAGTAGGTAGCCATCGATATTGGGTATTACGATAAACCGGCTCCCCAAGCCCCTGTAGCCGGAGCCATTTTCACGGCCGGCTGAACTCCCCGGCGGGGCTTTCGAAGGCTAGGCTGGGGTATGCCCCAGGACCCGCCCACCGCCGCCCGGATCACCCGTCGCGCCCTGTTCGACGCCGTCTGGTCGAAGCCGATGATCGAGATCGCCGCCGACCACGACACCACCGCCTATTACATCGTCTCGCTGTGCAAGCGGCTGGGGCTACCGGTACCACCGCTTGGCCACTGGCAGCGGGTCGCCGTCGGGCGCGGCGCCGAGACACCACCCTACCCTGCGGCCGACAAGCTCGACGCGGGCGACCATGCCATCGGGCGCCCCGCGCCCGGGCTCGGACGTGGTGGCCGGATCAAGGCCAAAGCTGCCGAGACGGCGGCAGCCCCCGCGGCGCAGCCCGCGCCAGCCGCCACGCCCACCGAACTCCACAAGCGGGTCAAGCCGACCAGCAAGGCACTAAACCGGGCGACAAAGGATGTGACCACCAGCAGCAGTGGCGCCGGCAAGTTTCGGGTGACCGTCGCCCCCACCACTGTCGACCGAGCGATCGCCTTCCTTGACGAGCTTGTGAGAGTCATCGAAGCGCAGGGATGGGCAATTGGCGACCATGAACAGGGCCTTGTCCTTGTCCCCGATGGTGAAGCCATCGGCTTCAGGATTGAGGAAAAGACCGACCGGGTGCCCCACGTCCGCACCTCGAGGGAGGAAGCCGAGTGGACCGATTACCAGCGCAGGCTCGAGCGCCACGCCCGGGGGATCGGCTATTCACCGTGGCCGCCGCGTATTCCCGAGTACGATCATGTGCCAAACGGACAGCTACTCCTGCGCCTTGATGATCACTGGATCGGCAACGGGCTGCGGCGGACTTTCGGTGACGGCAAGACCCAGACCCTCGAGGCGCTGCTGCCCGCCATTCTCGCAAGCCTGCAGGTCTGGGCAGACGCGAAGAAGGCGCGGGATCTCGAGCGTGCCCGACAACAGGCGGAATCGGAGGAGCGGGATCGCCGTCGGCGCGAAGCCGAGGCTCACGCGCGGGTCGACGGATATCGGGCGCAGTTCCTCAACCGGCAGGCAGAAAAACTCGGAGAACTGGAGCGGGTCGATCGCTTGCTTGCCTATTGGGCGAGGGCAGCACCCATATTAGACCTCGCTCCCTATCTGGCCTGGGCCGAGGACTACCGCCTCCGGCTGGAACGGAGCCTCTCGGGCAGCGCTACCGCAGAGCAGGTCAAGCGGTTGCGGCTGATGGACGACGATGTCCGCTTCTATTCACCGGATTGGCTCGACAAGGGGTGGTGACTGGACAGCGTCTCTCACGGTTTTTCAATCCGGACGATGCTGGTGTCCGGAACTGACCCAATACCAATAGAGAACCGTCGCGACCACTTCAAGGCCAGCCAGCGCGCAAAACGGCGATGCTGCTCAATCTCAGCAGCAGAGCCTCCCAGGTTCAAGTCCCAGAGATCACAAGCATGAGAGTTTTGCGTCTGTAAACTATGCGCGCGT
Source organism: Rhizorhabdus sp. (assembly GCF_018006725.1). Classification (GTDB taxonomy): domain Bacteria; phylum Pseudomonadota; class Alphaproteobacteria; order Sphingomonadales; family Sphingomonadaceae; genus Rhizorhabdus. The sequence continues at coordinate 16,280 of NZ_JAGMXV010000066.1, read as the reverse complement.
CAATCTGGATCCCGTACAATGAGCCGGAGAGACACATGAATTCGCTCAATTTGAGGACCTGATCCTGGCAATTTCAGTAGCCAGTTCCGCACCATCGGCAAATAGAGCGCCCTCGCCAGACTTGACCAGCTGACGCGCGAGCGGGCCGTCCACCGAACCGATCAAGCTGCGGTCGGGAAACGCCGTGCCTACAGTCCGTCTTACCAAAGCCCAGTCCTGGCGTCCGAGGACCGACCCGTTTGCGGCATCGAACACTTCGCCCCGATAACCAAAAACACTTACAGTCCGCCTTCCAAGCCAAAACTCAATAAAGATTCTCTGCCAGCGATCGCGAACCTGATCGCCACCCCATCCGGCAAAAATGCTGTTCGCTGGCCAAGTCTCAATTGCCCTGTGGGAAATGCCCGTGACCAAAGTCCTGGCTGAAATGCGAGCCTTTATAATTTCCTCTTCGGTCGCCTTCGCTCCGGTGACAACGAAGCTGATTTTCGCAAACCGCTCAGGCGCCGCTGACACGATGTCGAGCAACGATCCGGTTCGTGGTGCAGCCGCCATAATGCTGGAAGCCGGCGGCTGGTAGACAATCCCGGCTCGATCGATCTCTGCCTGCCCCACGGGCGTAGCATTCTTGTACAATTCATCGAACCAGGCTCTTGCCGCGATCCACACAGATGAGCCCGGGGGGTGAAAAACCGCCGCCTCAAGCTGCATTGCCGGGTCACCGTCGGCACCCAGCGCAGCGCGCGACACATTTGCGGAGCCTACCACCAGGCCTTGTTCAGAAAGGAAGACCTTGCTGTGCAGACGTTCATAGTGGCGCAGGAGCTCGTTACGTGGCGCACCCAACGCCCTGAGCGCATCAGCAGATGTAGAGCCCATAGCTATGTCGCACACCAGCCTGGTATCTCCCACGCCTTGTGCTCCAAAGAGGACTTTGACACCTTTTGCGCTCCAGAATGCCGTTGCGATTCTCGCATCCTTGCCGCGTGCGACAGCCTGGAGCCCTGCGACCAATGCGTCACCAAACAGAAAGCTGCTTTCGTCCACTCCGGGATAACCTCCTGTGATGCGCCCCGCGCCGCTGCTAATGTCGCTCCCGAAGCAGAGCCTCACCTGCCCTCCTTCGGTGCACCGACGATATGGGCTTCGCGATAGCGCGCGAAGGGGTCGTCATCCAGACGCCAGCCGCGCGGCATTTTCGAACGGAGCCCGAATGTGTCCAGGCGACGATTTTCGTCATAGGTGATGACAGCCCGTCTGAAGCAGCGACCAAGAAAGTCGCGCAAATTTTCAAGTCGCCACGAGCCACGATCGGCCCACAGAGCATTGCAGATGTGCGCCAGAGGAACGGAATGATCGACGACGAGACTGAGCTCCTTCGGGTGGCTCTTTCGATCCTCAATCCTTGCAGCCTCTCCCATTTCCATCAGCACCTTCGCGCCATCGGACATCCAGTCGAAATGCGGCAGGATATCACGCAGCTCCCAGGCACACGGCTTGTTGAACTGAATTGCAGCACGGCCCCCATCTCGACGCCTGGCTACAAAAGGTTGACCGCGTTCAAAGCACCACCATGGATCAAGTACGTCACGAACATTGAACGCTCGATCACCGCTCCGGAGAGCGAGAAGCACGTGTTCAAGTTGACTGTCCGCAAGGACCTTCAGCGAAGAAATACCAGACACGAGTAGCTAACCCGAAAGCGCGTGCGAGAATGCCGCCCGCATCTGATTCGTGCGAGCTGCTTGAGGATGAGGGAGGATGGTAATGCGCGTTCGATGCCCTTCTACGGAAGCGTCAAGGATCTTCACAGGTCGGCCGGCCGCGTCGAACCGCTGCGCGGAATATGGCCCGAGATCCCGTATCCGAAAGGGGGCGTAGTGGTCAGCATCCGGTTTTGGAGTCACGACGAAGATATGGGTTGGCCTGTGTGTTGCAATCATTCGTTTGAGACGCTCGAATCCTCTTTCGTGCATCTCGCGCGACGCCCAGGCGTAGCGCCGCGAGGCGTCCCCGATCGCGGTCGGAACGAAATTCAGAAAAACGACCTGCTGCCAGAAATCTGCACGGTCCAGATTCAGGTAGGTCGGTAGCCTCGCGAAAAACGGAAACTTCTGCATCTGCCCGGTTGAAGCGAGCTGCGCGGTCTCGATTGTGACGTTCTCATGATCCACGTCAGCATGATGGGAATAGCCCACTACCATAATCCGCGGACCTTCTCCCGCGCCGTAACATGAACCCACCGCCTCCCTGTGCTCCATGGTGTTTTCTTCTCCTCGCCAAGCAGAGAATTCAATGCGCCAAACTCGACCGGGCCAAACGCCCTACACCCGTGACAATAAGCGCCTGCGCTTTCCTCAAGGCAAGAATGCCGGCGCAGACAGGGCAAAAAAGAAGCACGGTTCGCCACCGCTACTAGGACACCGACTGTGGAACAAGCGCTAGCTGAATACTGACGACAGTTACCTCGCCGCTGCCCCCATTGCAGCGAAGGCGTAACCGAAAAAACATCTGGTACTTCTGTCAAAGTCTTGCGAGGCAAGCGCCAGTTTCTATCATTTTGTCAGTCGATAGCTGCACCAAGTAACCAAGCTTGTGTATTAACGCGTAACCTCTACGGGTAAAACCGCACTCGCCCCTTAGCGGCCCCGACTCTCGAGAGGCCCTAGCCGCAGCACGGGCCCTAATGCCATCCAGAATGGAGCAAAACGCAGCGCCTGGCACACTGTTGAACGTTTGATCTTTATAGCTCGAGTAAGCCATGACAGCGAACTTCGCCCCTGTTGGGATCCAGAGGTCGGCATGAGTCCAGGACAGGGCATTTGCCGTGTCGGATTTGAACGTGGATGCCGCAGGACGGTGCGAGGGCGCGGGGCGTGCGCAGTCGGGAGGGGTTTGCATGACAAACGTTGAGACGAAGACCGACGCGGAAATCGACAGCTGGATCCGAAACTATGAAAGCAAAGGCGGGACATCGGCGCCTTTCTATGGCGCACTGCTTGAGGAGCGCGCGCGACGCTCACAGGCGAAACACAAGCTCGACTTCAATCGCTCACTCGAGCATCTGAAAAGGGCCGCGATCGGTCAGGTTTGCACAACTTATGGCGCCTTGGCGGCGGCGAGCAACGTCGCTTGGTCGCAAGCGCGACACCAAATGAATGGCCCAAACGGCCACCTGGATCGCCTGCTCGATATTTGCCACGCGCGCGGGCTACCGATGCTAACGGCGCTTTGCGTAAATCATGACGGTGTGGCCGACGGAGAACTCGGCGAGGGCGCTTTGACCGGCTTCGCTGCAGGAGCGCGACGACTGGGCCTTGCGGTAGGTGATGCGCGCATGTTCCATCATCAAATGCGCGACGAATGCTGGCTGTGGGGTAAAAGTCACGCGCGGACAGCCCGCTGACAAATAATTTCGGGCTGTCTGAGCCGATAGGGAGCGTTATCCCCTTGATGCCGGCAGGGCGCCATCAGGAGAGCCTCGGTACCCGGATCAGGCATCGTCCATAGGTCGGGCTCCGTCCCCGCGCAGAGCCATCAGGCCGGGCGCGACCTCACGAAATAGCGCCTTTGCATTCGAGCGCTGGTCCGAACGGAAAGTTATCCACTACTGAAATAAGAACAAAAATAGAACAAACTTGTCCTTAGGACATTCGCCTGCCATTATGTCTGAAATTGACCCAGGGCGGTCCGCCCTTTATCAGCCATGGGGTGCCTGATGCATGACCTGACCCGCGGTTTCGAAGCGGAGTTTCGCCGCTCGGGCCTGAGTGTGGAAGAGTTCGCTCGGGAAACAGGCAAATCCCGTCGCCAGATAAAGCGGTACCTTGACGGTGGCCCGGTTCCCAAACTCGTCCGCGACAAAGTCAGGGATATCCGTCAATCCCGAATGGTAGAAAAGCCACAGCCAAAATTCAGGTTCATCGATCTTTTTGCAGGAATTGGCGGCCTGAGACTTGGTTTCGAGGCTGTTGGAGGCAAGTGCGTTTTCACAAGCGAATGGGACAAGTATTCCCAAAGAACTTACCAAGCGAACTTCCCCGGCGATGATGACCAGCATCTCATGGTTGGTGACATCAGGCCCTACGGCGCCAACCCGGAACTCATCCCGGAGCATGACGTACTGCTCGCCGGCTTTCCATGTCAGCCATTCTCGCTGGCCGGAGTTTCCAAGAAGAATTCGCTCGGCCGTAAACACGGCTTTGATGACGAGAAACAGGGCAACCTTTTCTTCGATATAGAACGCATTATCCGGCATCATCAGCCCGCGGCGTTCCTGCTGGAAAATGTGAAGCATCTCACGCGACATGATCGCGGAAGGACCTTCGAGGTCATCCGCAGGATTCTCGAGGACGAACTCAATTATCGCATCGATTTCCGTGTTATCAGCTCAGCCCCCTGGGTTCCCCAGAAGCGCGAACGTATTTTCATCGTCGGCTTCCGGGAAGACGTGGGATTCAGCTTCCGGGGCTTCGACAAGACTATTCCACAAGAAACGGACTGGCCGAAACTAGGGTCTATTTTCCAGTCGCATAACGAAATCGACTCCAAGTACACGTTGACGCCCAAGCTCTGGGACTACCTCCAGGCATATCGGAAAAAGCACGAGGCCGCCGGCAACGGCTTTGGGTTCAGTTTGTTCGGGCCACACGATGTCGCCCGGACGCTCTCAGCCAGATATCATAAGGACGGTTCAGAAATCCTGGTCGAGCAGCAGGATAATCGGCCCCGTCGACTGACACCAACCGAATGTGCGAGGCTGATGGGCTTCGAACATGGTGATCGGCAGTGGAATATAGTGGTGTCTGACACTCAGGCCTATCGTCAGTTCGGCAATGTCCGATGCGGAGCTGCTGGATCAGCTGCGCCGGATTCTGGACGAGCACGGGCGGTTATACGAGCCAGCCGGTATGGTTCATCCTTGGTCCACGAGCGCCCGCGCCCCAGACCGAGCCAGCTGCCGGCGAGGAGAAGGCGGTCATTGCGATAGACATAAAAGCCTTGCTGAGCCGTCCAGCCATCGGGACCCCCGGCGGCTTCCCACGTCTTGTTGTCGAGCCGATCCTTGTGGGGAAGCACGAAAGCTTCGGTCCGTATCAGACAGCCGTTGACCATGAACCGGTCCTCGCCTGATCTCCATGTATCGAGGCGCGCCTCGAGAAACGGATTCCAGGGAGCAATTGAATGACCGTTGATCAAAAGGCGAAGCCGCCTGTTCTCGATCATGCGGTGGAATACCATGGCGAGGTGGCGCTCGACTCGATCCGAGACATCTAGAAATTCCTGCTCGTCATGACCAGGAGCGACAATCCGGTCGAGATTCTCCCACAGTACGGCGGTCCCGTTCTCCAGCTCGTTCAAGCATTCGAAGTTCTTCTCCGACCCCGGGTGAGGCCCCTCCAGGAGCGACCATCTACCGCTCCGGTCAGCGAGGAGAATATCAAGGTCCCAGCGGAGCGTGTTGGTAACGCCGTTGCGCCGGGATGCGACCGTGAGCCGCCTTGCCTGCGAAAAGGATGCAGTTTTCAGACCGAGGCCAAAGCGGCCGAGGTCGCTGGCGTCCCGCTCATCAAGAGGACTCTTCTCGCCCAGCCTCATGGCGACATCGAGCTGGTTTTCATCCATGCCCCGGCCATCGTCCACAATGAGGATATGGCTGTTGATGCCGTTCCATCCGAAGTGGATCGAGACCGTCCGGGCGCCCGCGGCAACACTGTTGTCGATGATATCGGCAATAGCGGTCGCCGGCGAATAGCCGAGACCCCGTAGCGCTTCGACCATGGCGCTTGCGCGGGGCGGCGCATTGCGCGAGCCCTTGTTCGTTGCTTCCTTGCTCAAAGTAATTCCCTCAATCTGCGATTCCGGGGCGTCCCGGGCTTCGCGAGGACAGCGATCGCCTTGCTCTCGACCTGGCGGACCCGATCAGTGCCCGAGATCTTGTACTCGCGGTGCTTCAAAATCACCCGTGGATTGCCCTGCTGATCGATCAGCAGGCGCCGCAACCCGTAGGTTGCCGCGCCACCCATCTTAAATCCCATGGCAGCAAGGCGGCATTGTGCGGAGAAGACGCGGTCAGACAGGTCACGACTGAACTCGCCGGCCATTACCCGTTTCAGGCTCTTCATGACGGCCGCTGTCAGGCTACCGTCATTCTCGAACGCCTCCGCACAATAGTGGACCGACACCCCCGCGCGCCGGCACAGGAACTCGTAATGCGCGCCCTCGTCAGTATCCTGGAAGCGGCCCCACCGGCTGACGTCGTAGACGAGAATGGCCTGAAAATCGCGATCCTCGGACAGCACGTCCGCGAGCAAGCGCTGCAATCCTTCCCGCCCCTTCAGATGCAGACCGCTCTTGCCCTCATCGGCGTAGGTGCGGATGACGTTGAAATCGTGCATCAGCGCGTAGGCCGCAATCCGATCGGCCTGGCGGGCGGTGGAATAGACCTGCCGCTCGGTCGACATCCTCAAATATTGCACGGCCTGGATGGCTTGTTTGACGGGCATGATGTCCTCCGCGCCCGAGAGATCGGACGATCTTCAGGCGGCCAGGCCAAGCGCCTCCACCCTGGCGACAACCATAGCCTTTGCGACTGCGGCAAGGGTCTCGATCGACCAGCTGCCAGCCCTGGATGCAACACGCTTCACCGATCTCCAGACGACAGGGTCACGGATCGCATCGAGGAAATCATATCCTTCCCAGGTCAGCCGGATGCAGGTCCAAGGCTGCCGGCCCGTTCGTTCAGGGAAATAGGTCTTGAGGAAGCCCTTCTCGACGAGAAGTCGCGCGTGAAAATGCACGGCCTCGTCGGGATAGCCGTCGATATCGGGAATATGCAGAACCTCGCAGCGATCATCCTTCTCAATGGCCAGCAGGATCGCGCGGATGAGATCAGAATTGCGTCGCATCTGCGTCGTCCTCCTCATAAATGAGATCAGTGATCGAAGACTGGGAAATCTGGGCCTGCGCCCATCAAGTGATGCGCCAACACGGCGATGTGGCATGGTTTCACGCGGCGCAGCGCGCCGATGAGCTACTGGCCGCAAACGACCAGGAGGGTCATCGGACCTGGGTCCGTATCCTGAAGCGGATTGAAGATCTGGAAAAACGCGAACCCGAAGGCGGTCTACAATAGCGGAAGGCGGCGATATCGACCGCGTGGCGCATTAGATCAGCGACAGCTGTTCACCCATGTCAGCCTTCACAAGAAAGCAGGCCCGCGCGGCCGCAACGCAACGTCGGTAATGGATGGTCCCATATTGCTCGGCTTGGTCGAAACCGACCGGCGCCAGTTCGTCGGTCGGATAAACAGCATCATAAACAGCGCGGGCTGCTGCCCGCAAACGCAGATCCTGCTGCATTCACCTATTCCCGAGCCGACTCATAGGATGAATTACTACTAGAACAAAAAGAGAACACCGTCAAGCGACGCCCGCTGCGGACGGCTGGCGCCGAAGGACAGACGATCAGTTCCGCACCGCGCGCGAAGGTGAAAAATCGAAGGGCGTGGCTGCCGCTTAGGCGGGCTTGGCGCCCGGCGTCCCGCACTTGGCGAACTTGCCCTTCGCGTCCTTGCAGACCTGCTTCTTGGCCGGGGCCTTCTCGGGACATTTGATGAACTTGCCCTTGGCGTCCCGGCAGGGAGCTGCTGCGAGTGGCGCGGCCGTTGAGACAGCAAGGGCTGCAGCGACGATAAAGGAAAGAGCTTTCATCACCATCTCCTGAACAAGACTCGATTTCGCGATGCTGCGCGTGATCGGCACAGATGGAAAGCCAACTTTTGTAACGCCACGCTGGCTGCCGGGTCCGGTGTCAGCCCACGCCCGCCTCCGGATATGGAAATGCACCAGGCGCCGAAATGGTTGGGTCCACATGTGCTCGAAGCCCTGCGTCGCAGACCGCATAGCCCCAGTTGATAAGGCGCTGCTGCAGGAGGTCATCGAGCTTTTTGAGGCGTGTTGGCGTCTCAGCCAGGCGAAGGGTCCTATCCGCCGGACAAGGCAGCGTGACCGGCAGGCGGAATTTGGCGATGTTCGACCGGATTCCCCAGTAAGCGCCATCGCGGGCGCCGTCCGTAAGCGAGCCCTGAAGCTGGCGTTTGCGTAGGTTTCGCACCTGATGATCGACCACGTCCAGCACGCGCTTGGCGCCTCCGGCCCAATCGCCCGGCGGCGAGGCGTCATCGGCGATGCGTCCGCCGCCGTCCGACACCAGGACCGTCTTGTAATTCTTCCAGACCGTTTCCAGCCCGAGATTATCGTAGACGCCGCCATCGGTCAGGCTGATCTCTTGCCGGAATTTGTCGCTGACGCCCGGCTCGGCGATTGAAAAATCGGAGGGCTCAACATCGAGCAAGAAGGGCGATAGGACCGGAGGGAAGGCCGACGAGGCAGCGACTGCGTCGGCCAGACGGAAGGTAGGCTGCCGGATCTCGCCGACCCGATAATCGCGGGCGTAGGGCTTCGAGAACCGAAACAAGGTAGCCGTTTCTAGATTGGTCGCGTTGATCACGAAGCGTGGCTCATGGGGCAAGCCCTGTAGCGTGGCCCCCTTGAACAGGTGCTTGTCATAGGCATCGGCGAGGTATTTGCCTATGGTCCCCGGCAGAAGGATGCCCGTTATGATCGAAGGCGCGTCGAGCGTCCGCGATGCGAGCGATCGGATCGGTTTGACGACATGCTCGTGGAAGCCGGCCACATCGCCGCCTGGGCCGATCTCATCCCAGGCCAAGCCCAATTTCGCAGCGGTGATCGAGCCCCCTGACACGCTGGATATGCGCTTGATCTGCTTGAGGAGCCCGACTTCGTGCAGGCGCCATAGCGAACCGACATGAAACAACATTGCGCGATATCCGCCGCCTGACAGGCAGAGGCCGATACCTTCCTCCGGCGGTTCATCGGCCGTGCCGGTGTCAACGACTGGCGCAGCGGTTGTCATGTCGCGTTTCTCCGATCCGTTTAGTCGGCGATCTTGTTGTAGGCGGTGCTCAGAGCGCCATCGGCGCCTACGGTGACGAGGATGTTGTTGCAGCCGCCCGGGCTTTCATCGGCATCGGGCCCAATCTTGGCCTCCACCTCGCCGCAGTTTTCGTCGTCGGTCGCCGTGCTCCACACCGTGCCGCGGCGCCCGAGTTCGGCCACGACGTCGGCATCGGGCAGACGAACCTTCTTGTAGGGAAATGGGCCTGACGAAATGAGGAATGTCTTGGCTTGAACCGCATCGAGGAACGCCGTGCGCGACGATGTGAGACTCCCATGATGTCCAACGACGAGAACGTCGGCTTTTAACTCGGCAGGGGGTTTGGCGATCAGTTCTGCCTCGATTGAGCCCGCTGACGGCGGGGTGGACGGTGCCAGGCGGCCGCCTCCCTCTGCATCGCCAGCAAGCAGGACGCGCCGCGATCCGAGATCGAGGCGGACGACCACCGTGTTCTCGTTAGGGTCGCTATGCTTCTCGGCGTTGCGGTAGAGGATCGACATGCGGGCGCCAGACCCGAGCTGCACCGGTGCCGCCGTCATCATGGCAGCGCGCGGGATGCTCACTGTCCCGGAGCAGCTGCTGCCGGAAAAGCTCGCCTGATAGGCGCCGCTCGAGGAGATCGCGTCATGATATTGCACGCCGGTCTCGGCGGCGACCTTGCGCAAAAAACGACAATAGCCTTGCGTCTTGTTGATCGCGCCCGAGTTCCAGACGTTGCGGATCTTATACCGGTCGAAGACGTCCGGCAGCAGCTGCAGATGATCCTTGTGCGGATGGCTCAGAACGAGATGGTCGATCGTGGTTAGGCCGGGCCGCACTTTATTGATGTAGGCGACAACCCGGTTGTCATTTTCGCTCGCTAGGTCGTCCTGGCTGCCGGCGTCATACAGCAGTGTAAAGCCTGGCCCCTCGACGAAGACCGCGAGTCCGGTACCAACGTCGATAACGTGAATTTTGAAGCCACCGCTGGGCGCGGCCAGTAGCGCCTGAGCACCGATCTCCGTCCAGATTTTGCTGACATAGCCCGTGCGACCATCAGGAAGCTCGATCCGATACCACCCCGGCACTTCCTCAAGCAGGGTTGCGCGGCCGCCCGGTGCGATCGAACCAAGGGCTACGGAGTCGGTGGTCGGGTCCTCTCGGACCAACACGCCACGCTTCACCCGGTCGACGGGGAGCACATCCGTGGCTCCAGCGAGCGATGGAAAGGCAACGCTCAAAAGCGCAATGCAGGCTGACAGCGATTTCCGCATCATTCCCCCCTCGCCTTCCCCAAGGCATATTTCGAAAGTGGCTCGTACCGATCCGGACTTCAACTCAGGGTTAGACCAGATCCTGCAGTCATAGAGAGGCGTAAATCCCGCCCTGCCGTAGCGGCGAGATCAGATTGATCCGTTTTGGATAATGTAGTTTACCGAGACTTGAACCGCTCGCCGAAATCCGGTTCGATGATTTTCGAAGGGGAAAGGAAGTGCGGGGGCATCTTCCATATTTGGGCGCCGCGACGTCCGCGAGCATGCCGTTATGATGACCGTCTCGCTGCGAAAGCGCGAGCGCTTCAGTCGTCATATGCCGAATACCGATCGAGCCAATAGGTTTTCCTGGCGGCGACGCCTAGTTCGATCGATGCGGGCCTGATCGGTTATGCGATGACACAGGCCAAGCCTTGGTCCGATGGGGTGCCTTAGTCACCGAGTATGGATGCACATGATATGAAGCGCATTGTTTTCTGCTTTGACGGAACCTGGAACAAGCTTAGCGCCGATACGCCGACAAATGTCGTGCTCACCGCCGCCAGCATCGAACGGATAACCCCGAACGGGATCGCGCAAATAATTCATTATGACGAAGGCGTTGGCACAGATCGGCTGGAAACGGTGTCGGGGGGTATGTTCGGCTCTGGTCTCGTCGCCAATATCCGTGAGGCATATCGTTTTCTGATCTTCAACTACGACCCAGGAGACCAAATCTACGTGTTCGGCTTTTCGCGTGGAGCTTTTAGTGCGCGCACGTTCGTCGGCTTCCTCCGCCATGTCGGGCCGCTCAGCAGGCTACACGCCGAGAGAATCGATGAAGCGTTGTCGCTTTATGAGAGGCGCCTAAGGCAAGCAGACGGTGCCGCTGACGCACTACGCCGATTTCGCGCAACCTATGCGGCGGGCGTCTGCATCGGAGCCGAAGATGATGCGTGGCGGGTGGCTAATGTCGAAGGCTATGTCACCGGGGACGCGCCGTGTCTCACGGTCCGCTATCTCGGGCTGTGGGACACCGTATCGGCGCTCGGCATCCCCGCCTTCCTTCCCGGGAGCAGCTGGATCAATCGCAAGCACCGCTTCCACGATGCTGAGCTCACGTCATTCGTGGAGAACGCACGGCATGCGGTCGCAATAGATGAGCGACGGAAAATGTTTCCGGCAACACTTTTGGGTGACCTGACGAATCTCAATCGCGACAAAGGCTATACTTCAGAGGCCGACGATGCCCCATATCAGGAACGCTGGTTCCCGGGGGTGCATGGCGCCGTCGGTGGTGGCGGCGACATTCGCGGCTTATCGGACGGCGCTCTCAGTTGGGTCGTGAAGGGAGCCAAAATGGCAGGGCTTAGGCTCGACGTTGGCCGCGGTTCCCGGATCCACCGTTTCGAACCCGATCCACTGGCCCCGCTGGTTAATGTAAAGAAGCGGACTTTCAGCTTTACCCAATTGCTCAAAACTGACCGCCCCGGTCCTGAGCACCTCTGGCAACTAGCACCCGCTACGCTACGGCGCTGGAAAGCGGCCGCGAACGACATTCCTGAGAAAAAACTTTACCGGCCGGCGACTCTCGCTGCTGTGGCTAGAAAGCTCGATGCAACCCGACTTCCAGCAGCGGCGACCGGCACTGTGATCGCCCGACATCGAGTCGAACAAGGAGAAAGTCTCAGCAAACTCGCAAAGCGCTATTACGGAGATATGACACTCGGCAACCTGATCTTCGACGCTAATCGCGATCAGCTAGACGATCCGAATGATATTTTCGTCGGCCAGACGTTACGAATACCGGAACAGCAAAATTTATAACCCGGCTGCGTTTCTTCGTCCGATTCCCTTGAATGGGACTGTCTCTCCCCGGCAGTCTTCCAAGCGTAAAAATCAATCGCGCTTTGCCGCATAATTGCGCGCCAGATCTACGAAATGCTCGACAATGGGCGCTAGATGCGCGCTACCCCAAGCGACCGATAGCTCAATCTGCGCGTTTAGATCCTCAATTTCTCGAAAACACACACCTGGCCAAGGCAGCGATGAGGCCCATGAGGGTACAGACGCCCCACAAACCAGGCTGCATCCTCGATCTGTACTCCCTCACGTCGCACTGCTGCTCTTGTCCAGCTGTTGCCAGAATCCTGCCAACCAGTAAGGCCGATCCGCATGCCCTTGAGTTGTGCAAGTGCTTCGAGAGGACTGCCGCTGAGCGTAATGACGCAGCGGTGCCTAAAGCCACGCAAGATGAAGTTGGGAATCCCCACCAAGCTGAGATCCCCTGCCGCCCGGATTTGGACGTAACGGCTGAAAGATGCCTCCGCCGCATCATATAAGTCGCTTTGCCCAGCATGGGGCAAGTTAGGGGCCGTCACTCTGTCGATGACGAGATCTATCCGCTCTGATCGAATGTCGCCGAGCAGCAAAGGGGTCAGAAACTCCCAATCACGCAACGCGATTTTGACGACGGGGCGGTCGCTCACTGACCCACTTCCCCGGTGGGAGAGGCGATCGACGTCAAATGGGCGCGGCGCGCAAACGGCCTTTCCCTGGCACTGCGCGCCGCCACGTCCCAGCCAGCAGAATGCGCTACCGCACTGCACACGAATGCGGACGATTCACGAAAAACCAAGGTCACTTCGCCCTCCTGCACGGCGCTTGGGGGATTCACGATGGCGCCAGCCTTGCACCGAGAGAAAGCAATGTCGGGGCAATGGCACGCCCCCTCAACCTTCAAAAAAGTGACGCATGCCATCAGATTTATTGATATATGTATGCGGCAGGCAGGAGAGCCATCACTGTGAACGTGCGCTTTCTCGAAACTTTCTATTGGCTCGCGACGCTCAAGAGCGTGACGAAAACGGCAAGACATTTGCGCATTGGCCAGCCTGTCGTCTCAATGCGACTGGCGACGCTCCAGCGTGATCTCGGCGTTGAGCTCTATACCGGGATGGGGCGTACATTCGAGTTGACCGTCGCTGGTCGCCGCATCTTCCCGAAATGCGAGGCGATGGTGAACCTCGCCAACGATATAGAGGCCGATGCACGAGATACGCTGCTCGGGCGAGACTCGATCCGCATTGGCTTGTCCGACGTGATCGCGTTGTCATGGCTTCCACAACTGCTTTCAGAAATGGAGCGCGCCCATCTGTCAGCCCACATCACGACTGGGCGAGCCAATGAATTGATGGAAGCTGTGCGCGAGGATTCGATCGACGTCGCGCTGGCGATCGGTCCGGTCACCGAACCTTCTCTCTACTCTGTGCCATTGTGCGAATTTCCAATTGAATGGGTGACCGCTCCATCGCTGGTTGCGGAGCGAATGCCCGAAACAGTGCAAGATCTCGCTCGCTTACCGATTATTCAGTCTCGTCGATCATCCTATCGTTACGAGAAGATGCGCGAGTATTTTGAGTGGCATGGGGTCCAGAATCTGGACGGATTGCGGCCCAATCACTGGATGGATGTCGGCTTCAGCATCATAACGTGTGCACATCTGGCAAGTGAGGCTGTCGGCGTAACCGCACTTCCTATTGCCATCGTGTCGAGGCAAATCAATGACGGCAGGCTGACCCGGCTGCCGATCAAAGAGACATTCAAACCGTGGCAGATCGTTGCCGCGATTAAGAAGGCCAAGGTCAACGTCGAACTAATTCAAACGACTTTGTCGCAAGTCAAATTGGCGGTTTCATTATACGCGAGCCAGAAGCCCCCTGAGCTCTTTCGGCCTCTGGTTTGGGAGACGGAGGGTAAACCAGGCGGATGAATTGTCGTTGCTGCGTAGCTTCACTGTGCGTGAAATGTGCCAGCTTACCTCCTTGGCCGTTGCTGGAGCCGATGATGGACGCAGGAAGCCGAAAGCTTCCGCTTGATGAACGGGAAGATCGGCAGTTTTTCACCACCGTTGGCCACCGGCACCGACAGAAGCTGCTGTTGTGCATTTGCGGCGCGGCGTGTCAGCAAAGCGCCCCATGATTGGCCGTTTAGCCTAGCTCGGCATGATCCCGAAACCTGCCATTCGTTCATCCAGTTCTGAGTCCGGACCTAACGACTGACATTGGGACATTTCCGATGTTCGCAAGCAACACCGTGAATGTCCGATTCCGGCCGAATAGGCCGTTCACGTCACACCGACCTCTCCGGTATAGCACGTAATACCTCGTGATCTTCGTTGTGACCGTCACAGTGCTACACTGGAACGGCGTGAGTTGAGCCATTGCTGACCGGGCATTTGGCACGATGGAAAGATGCTTCGGATCACTTTCGTGACAGCAGTAATCGCCTCTCGCTAGACCGATGCCAGGGTAGCTGTTAATCAACCGTCCAACGGGGTCTCCCTTCGCATACGGGCTGTGCAACTGCGGCCTAAGAGCGAAAGTCTAGACACATCGAGCGCGCTGCCCGTTAATGGGCGACTGGCGTGATTGGAAGGGAGACCTCGTGTCGGTTGCGCGTATCTTCGGCAAGCACTTCCCCCTCCAAATCCCCCAAGAACTCGCCGACGAAGCCAGCCTGCTCGCGCATCTCGGTCTTGGGCCCAAGGAGCTGAAGAAGATCTGGTGGTATCGCGGGCGCATGTATGAGCGCTTCGACATCGCCAAGGGTGGCGGCAAGATCCGGCAGATCACCGCTCCCGACAAGCGGCTGAAAATCCTGCAGAGCAAGCTCACGCCGCTGCTCGACCAGCTGTATCGGGTGCGTAACCCCGTCCACGGCTTCGTTCCGGAGCGCTCGGTCAAGACCAATGCCGAAGCCCATGGCCGGCGGCGGTTCGTCGTCAATCTCGATCTGAAGGATTTTTTCCCGACGATCACCGAAAGCAGGGTTAAGGGCTTGCTCGGGGCGCTCGCCGTCGATGACCGGGTGGCCGAGATCATCGCGCGGCTGTGTTGCGTGAACGACCATCTGCCGCAGGGCGCACCGACCAGCCCGGTCCTGTCCAACATGATCTGTTTCCGGCTCGACACCGAGTTGCTCCGCGTGGCCAAGGCCGCGCGCTCGATCTACACGCGCTACGCCGACGACATCACCTTCTCGAGCTATCAACCGCCGGCGCCGCTGTTCGAAGGTGCGTTGCCTGCAGTCGGCCGCTTCTCGCCCGATACCCTTGCCCCGACGCTCCGCAATGTCTTCGCTGGCAATGGCTTTGTCGTGAACCCGGACAAGGCGCACTATGCCGATCGCAACTCCCGGCGCATCGTAACCGGGGTGAAGATCAACGCTAGCCTCAATGTCGACCGGCGCTATGTCCGCCACATCCGTGCCCTGCTTCACTCGGTAGAGACGCTCGGGCTTGGCGATGCGCAGCAGAAATATACCGACGCCGGCGGCAAGGGTGTCATCGCCGAGCATCTGCGCGGCAAAATCGCCTATGTCACCCACCTGAAGGGCCTGACCGATCCCGTCGTGCGGTCGTTGGCGATGCGCTTCAACAAGAGTTTCACGGCGCGGCCGATCAGGCTCGCGCCGACGGTCGAGGAGCAGCGTGACCGGGCCGTGTGGATCGTCGAGCATTCGGCCAATGGCGGCAAGCAGGGCACGGCCTTTTTCCTCAAGGATATCGGCCTGGTCACAGCCTCTCACTGCGTCGAGGGTGAGAGCGACTTCACAGTCTATCATCCCTCCAAACCGTCGAACCAGTTTAAGGTGTCCGTCGCGAAGCGGTGTGAGCATCGCGACCTCGCCTTGCTGGGCCATGCGATCCCCACGACCGATTATTTCGAGCTGGTTGTGGCCACACATCCCGTTGCCGTCGGCGCCGTCGTGACGGCGTTCGGCTATCCAGGTTTCGGCCCCGGCGACAAATTGAACGTGCGCGGCGGCTCCGTCACCTCGCTCCCGATCAAGGGCGGTGTCCAGAGGGTCGAGGTCAGTCAAGAACTGGCCCAGGGCATGTCGGGTGGGCCGGTCGTCGACGCGCAAGATTGCGTCGTCGGCATCGTCCACAAAGGGGGGCCGGAAGAGGCCCGCCAGCTCGCGGTCGCGATCAGCGCCCTTCAGGACCTGGCCGCGGAATGACGCTGGTCCCGATGCCGCTCAGCGCCGATAGGCCGATATCATGAG
>NZ_JAGMXV010000281.1 GCF_018006725.1 Rhizorhabdus sp. | reverse complement strand
TCGCATCGGCGACCGGCTCGATCGTCACCCAGCTCGCCGCCTCGCCCACGGCCGCCCGGCGCTTGTAGATGGTCGATCGGATGCGATGCCGCTCGATCAGGCCGTCCTCACTGCGCGCGATAGAGAAACACCCGCGCCGCATCGCCTGCACCTCGCAGTCGCGCATGCCGGTCAGGTAGGCGCACACGATATAGGCGGCGGCCTGGAGCATCCGTTCCTCGTGTGCGAGTGTCTTCGCGTCGAAGCGCTCGCGCCATGGCCGACCGCTCTCGGGATCGATCGAGATCGGCGTGTCCATGCCGCCGACCTCTACCCCCAGCTCGGCCGCCACTGCGTCGATCAACCTCGCTTCACCGCCGGTCAGCAGGAGATGCGCGCCTGGCTCGGCCTGCACGTCGATCCCGGCATGGAGATGCAGGAGATGGGCGTTGATCGGTGGGGTCACGGCGCCGGTGTTGGGGTCGACGCGCAGCTTGCCGTTATGAGCGGTGCCCCAGATCGGTGCGCCGCGCCCCTCGCGGCGTCGGCGACCGAAATAGGCCTTCAGGCGGGTGCGGCGACGTTGCCGGCGATCAGCGTCCGGGAGGCCGGAGTCGGCGGCGACGAGACGATCCCGGCGCGCTTCGAGCCGATCAAGCTCGCGACGGGCTGCGAGAATGTCGTCAGCGAAGACGGTGACGTAGCGCAACGACCATGCGAGCAGCGCGGCGATGACCTCTTCCGGGAACCGCGGCGTGCGGTTCTCCCGGACATGCCGGTAGCCCGCGACGCGGGCGGGCGCCTGTCCGGCCCAGGGCTCGAATGCAAGGCCTCCGCCAGCGAGGTGGTCACGATAGTGATAGAGATCGGGGACCACTTCGAGGAGGTGGCCGACGATGACGGGTCGCCGGGCCGGATCGGCACGAAGGTGCCGGGCATAGGCATCGACCAATGCCTGATCGATACGGGAAACGTCGAGCCGTCCGAGCCGCTCACGGGCGAAAGCGAAGAACCGGCGGGCACGGTTGAATGCCTGGCGAATGCTCGCCGGCGGCAGCTTCGGGCGGTAGCCGGGAAGATCGACGTTGAGACGGGCGTAGAGATAGACGCGCATCGCCGCCTGCACATCGGCATGTTCGAGCACGTCGAAATGCACGGTGACGTGGCAGCGCCGGGCGTTCTCGCGGAATACGGCGAGACCGAGATCCCAGCTCGGGTCGCCGACGCGAGACAGCTCCTCGCGGGCGTGGCCCTCCTTGAGCGGCGCGCTCGCCAGCACGGGACGATCGTCGAAGGCAGGCTCTTGGGCATGGGCGGGTATGGTCATGCGCGTGCCTCCGGTGGCAGATAAAGCCGCTCGCTCTCCATCTGCCGGCGCGCATCGGCGATAACGGCATCGGAGAAGGCCGGCACGACCTGGGCGGTGATGCGGGCATGGACGCGGCCGAACTTGGCCGCCCAGTCGGTCGCGGGCAGGCTCAGCCGCTGCTCTTCGACGAAGACGAGGAAAGCCAGGATCGCGGGGAGCTTGCGCGCGGTGATGACGGCGTTAGGGCAATCAAGGCAGCCCCAGAAGGGCTGCGCACAGGGCGAACCGGCCTCGGCGAAGGGACTGTTATGGAAGCCCGCGCAGGCGGCGAGCCAGACATCCTGTTCGCCGTCGAGCAACGGACCCACGGTAGCCAGCGGCATCAGCGGCTCGGCCTGATCGGGCGCTTTGCGCAACGCCTGCTCGGCGGTGGGCGGAAGCACGGTCGGCATCGCGGCGGCGACCGCTGCGCGGAAGGCGTCGGCGACGGCCGTCTCGTGCAGGGGCCGGAGCGACGGCAGATCAGCATAGTGGCGCGCCGCTACCTCGCGCGAGTGGCCGACCGCGAAGCGGGCCATATGCCCCTCGGTCTTGGTGTACCATAGCGCCTTGTGGGTCTTGCGGAGCCGGGAGAGCAGCAGGTGGAGCGGCTTGCCGTCATCATCGACAATATCGTTCTGCGCCACCCAGGCATCGATCCGTTCCGTCGGGTGGCGGATACCTGCCCGCAGGCCGCCAGCGTTGTGATAAACCCAAATACGATCGTCGTTTAGATGCGTGCGGGCAGTCGCCGTGACCTCGATCAGGCGACGAATAAGACCGCCAGGCGTGCCACCACCGCCGTCGCGGACGCGCATGCTCTTATGCTCGGCGCCGCGAGCGCGGCGCTTGAGATAGCGCAGCTCCACCGTGCCGGCATGGGGGTTGGTGAGACAATCCACGGTCAGCGTCTTCAGGCACTCGGGCTCGAGGCCGGTATCGAGCGTGAGCAACACGAGCAGCGCCGGCAGATCGCGCGCAAGCAGGTGATGGCGGCCATGCAGGTCGTCGATGAGCGTGCTGATCGGCAATGCGCGCCGCATGCGCATGAAATAGAGGCTCTTCAGCGCGGGCTGGTCTGCGACGATAAAGCCCTGCCGCGCGATGATCGCTTCGACATCGGCGCGCGCGCTGGCGATGACCGGGTCGCCCTCATCGGTCCGGTCGTCGGCGCCGAGACGGCGGAACATCGCTTCGACATCGGTCCTCGCGGCGTCGCGCAACGCGCGGGCGACGAAGGGGCTATAAGCATCGCGCGGGGTCGAGCGGCCCGCCGATGTGGCCAGCGTGTAGCGCAGCCGCTCATGCAGGTCGGACGCGATCCGATCGGGCCGGTCTGCCTCGATCGCGCGCAATGTGTTGATGATCTTGCCGACCGTTATGTGCCGGTGGATCGCGCCCATCCCGCGCTGTTCGAGCGCGGAGGCGAACCCATCGATATGGACTGCGCGCAGGTCGCTGACGCCAGCCACGTTCAGCGCGTCATCGCCAAGCCAGGCGAAGAACAGGCGGTAGGCATTTACATACTGCTTGATGACGCTGGCCGCACCGATGGGGCCGCCGAGCGCCGCTGACCGACGTAGCGCGCCCGTGAAGGCGATGGCGAGTGGGCGAGGAGCGAGCCCAGTCATATCGATCAGGACCGTTCCGCCATGCCGTGCCTCGATCGTGAACTTGAGGCCGAGCACAGGATCGGGCTGCACGGACTCCGGCGTGATCGGCGCGAAAGCGACAGGCCGGCCCTTGCGGGGATGCGCGCTCATGCGTCCTGCGGTCCCGGCAGCAGCGCGAGCAGCTCCTCGACGGCCGCGTCCACTGTATCGGCGCGCGTCGCGATATGATCGAGGTAGATATAGGTGGTGGTGAGGCTCGCGTGGCCGAGCAGACGTTGCACCTGTTGCAGCGGGTCGCCCAGGATCAGCCGGTAGCTCTCCACCGGCCCCGCCGGCAATGCCGCTTCGCGCAGCCGCTGCTGGATCAGCAAGGCGAGCATATGGACTGCGAAGGTGTGACGAAGCTGGTGGGGACTGATCGACAGCGGGAAACCGTTCTCCTCGCACCGCTTGCAGGCACGGGTGAAGATCACCTCCCACGAGTTGGGGCGAACAGGCTGCCCTACCTCGGTCAGCCATAGCGCCGCCGGCTCGTGGGGCGGTCCATCCTCGTCGCACAGGATCAGGCGGCATCGTTCCTCTGGGGTGCAGACATCGCGCATGCGGTCGAGACCGGCGCGGATGACAGGGATCGGTCGTTCGAGCTTGGCCGCGCCGTCGCGCGCGGCGAACTTGGTCACGCCTGCGGCGCGTTCGACGGCGACATAGGCGGCGATCTGACGCAGCAGCCGACGCGGGACCAGCACACTGCGTCCCCGGTCGCCCTTGGTGAGCGGCGGCGGCAGGCGCAGCCAAAGCTGCTGAGCCTGATCGTGGTCGTGATCGATGGCCGCAAGCTCATCGGCGAGCAGGCCCGACGCCTCTTCAAGACGCAGGCCAGTGGTGACGAGAAGGTCGGCGAACAGCGCGTTGCGCAGCCCGTTGCGATCGCGAGCGCCGGGGCGCTCGGTGCCGTCCGGGGTGAGGCCGCGCAGGCCGACCTCGCGGAAAATGTGGTAGTCGTCCATCGTGACGAACCGCACATCCGACCGCCTGGCGACACGTTCATAGGCGTCGTTGCGCGCCGCGATCATGCCACGACGGCCACCTTGCGCCGGTCGCCACACGGCGCGGCGGCTGAACGGCGCGTCGGCGATCAGCCCTTGCTGCTCGCCCCAGCGGTAGAGGCGATCGAGGCTGGCGACAGCCCGGTTCCAGCTTGCCGCCGTGATCCGGTGATCGGCCTCGTCGCGGCGTCGCTCACGATGATAGGCATCGACATCGTCGCGGGTCGCAGCCCACACGGTCTTGCCGCAGGCATCGAGAAAGCGGAGCCAGACCGCAACATCATAGGCGTAGGCGCGAAGCGAGTGCCGCGAGCGGACCCCCGACAGCGGCAGGTCGAGAAAGAAGCGATCCAGATCGGGATCATAGAGCGCGTCACCGCGCAGGATCAGCGGCACATGCGCATCGAGACCCTTGGCCTCGCGGCGCTCGCAAACAGTAATGATCGACACCGGCGCGAAACCCTCCCCCCGGACCCCCCACCCGGAAGCTGACCTCACACCGATGCGCTCTATGGCCCGGCAGTTATCAGGCTGGCCTCCGCCAGCTCTTGGGTCAGCGCTACGGCCAGCCTGATAACTGCCTACCGTGGGCGTCCATCGCCGACCTTACTGCAATGTTGCGGACGGCGCAGACTGTCCAGATAAGGCAATCATTTCCTCCATAGCGTAGGCATCGCTTCCGAAGCGTTCGTTCAGCTCGCGATTGAGGCGTGTCTTGTGACCGCTCCAATGCGTGAGTTCGTGCAGGAGAGTAGAGTACCATCCTTGAGTGGCGGTACTGGTATCAGTGCCGATGAAGCGATGCTTATCGGGCATGACGATATAATCACTCGCCGGAACGAAATATGCAGAATCTCCACCGATGCGAATGTCGGCTTCCGTGGATGCAATCAGCCGTTCGGCGGTTTCGATTGCGTCGATGTGCTCGACAGGTTCGGAAACTTCCGGTGTCGCATATCCATCGACTTGGGCGACGTTGAAAACATAGGACGCCTTGGCCACAAAGCGGCGCGGATTCTCGTCGGCTGAGTTGCCTTCATTGGCTGAATCGTCGCTACCATACTCCTTGTAGAAGATGATGAGCGAAGACTTTTCGCCTTTGCGAACCTGTGCGTCGCGCTCCTGCCACTGGCGGTAGGTTCCCCAAATGCCCTGCGCGTAACCTCGCGCGTCGGCTGCGGCCCAGAGGGCGACGGTGTTGACGCCTCGATACGCATTCTTGGATGCAACATTGACGGGGCGGCAGATTGCAGAGCCTTTTCGATGCCAAGGTAATTGAACCTGCCCTGTGCCTGCTTCGATAGCAGATACGATCTGGTTGGTGATGGCTTCATATACGT
>NZ_JAGMXV010000065.1 GCF_018006725.1 Rhizorhabdus sp. | reverse complement strand
AAGGCACGGCTCGCGCCGAGCGCCATGCCCGCCTCGCGCAGCGCGCTCGGCTGCAGGCTCAATATGTCCTCGGTCGTCCGGGTCACGATCGGCATCGCGATGATCGCGATAGCGACGGCGCCCGCAATGGCCGAGAAGCCCTGGAAGGGGCGGACCATGATCTCATAGACGAACAGACCGATCAGGATCGAAGGTGCCGACAGCAGCACGTCGTTGAGGAAGCGGACGGCGGCACCATATGGCGAGCTGCCGCCATATTCCGACAGCCAGGTACCGGCCAGCACGCCGATGATCACTGCGATCAGCAGGCCCATGCCGCACATCATGATCGAACCCATGATCGCGTTGGACAGGCCACCTTCCGAGCCCGGCGCCGGCTGGGTCATGGTGAAGATCTTGGCATCGATGCCGCCCAGCCCCTTGGTCAGCAGCGACCACAGGATCAGCACGAGCGCGGTGAGCGCGATCAGCGTCGCGATCGCCGTGAGCCCGACGAACAGATAGTTGGAGAGACGGCGATAGAGGGCGCGATCCATGGCGAGGGCCTCAATATTTTTGGCCGCCGAGCAGAGCCCGGGCGATGGCGAGGACGCCGAAGGTGATGAAGAAAAGCACCAGGCCGAGCGCGACGAGCGCCGCGCTGTGCATGTCGCTGGTGGCTTCGGCGAACTCGTTGGCGATCGTCGAGGCGATGGTCGAACCCGAGGCGAAGATCGAGTCGGGAAAGCCGTGCGCATTACCGATGATGAAGGTGACCGCCATCGTCTCGCCGAGCGCGCGACCCAGGCCAAGCATGATCACGCCGACGACTCCGCGCCGCACATAGGGAATGATCACCGAGCGGACTACCTCGAAGGGAGTGCAGCCCAAACCATAGGCAGCCTCGCGCAGCTGCGCCGGCACGGTCATGAACAGCTCGCGGAAGACCGCCGCCATATAGGGCAGGATCATGATCGCCAGGATGACCGAGGCGGTGAAGATATTGGCGCCGTTGGGAATGCCCGAGAACAGGGTCTCCTGCCACGAGCCGGGCTCGGCCTCCATGATCAGCGGCAGTTGAACATGCTCGGCAAACCAGGGCGCGAGCACGAACAGGCCCCACATGCCATAGACGATCGAGGGGATACCGGCGAGCAGTTCGACCGCAATGGCGACCGGCTGTGCAATGGCGCGGGGGCAGAATTCGACGAGGAATATGGCGACGCCCAGCGCCAGTGGCAGCGCCATGACAAGGGCGAGAAAGGCGGTGACCAGCGTACCGACGATGGGGCCGGCCGCGCCATAGACTTCGGTGACGGGGTTCCACTCGCTCGAGGTCAGGAATCCCAGTCCGAACTCGGCAAAGGCCGGCCAGCCGCCGATGGCGAGGCTGATCACGACCCCGCCCAGCGTGACGAGCAGCATCGTCGCCGCGCCCAGGCACGCGGCCTGGAAAATGGCCTCGCCCGTCGAACGCGATGGTCCGAAGCGGGCAGTGTCAGTTACGGCGCTGGCCATGATCCTGTTCCCGTAAAGCGGCGAGGATGAAACGCGCCTCGCCTGCCCCCTTTGCCTTCTCGGGTTGACGTTCCGATCAGCGTGCTACGTAGACCGGCTTACCGCCCGCCTTGACGTTGGCAAGCCATTGCTTGCGGACGAGCGCCTTCACTGGCGCCGGCAGCGGCACATAGTCCAGTTGGGCCGCCGTCGCATCCCCAGACTTGTACGCCCAGTCGAAGAATTTGAGCACGCTGGCGCCGGTCGCGGCGTTCGCCTGGCTGCGGTAGACGAGGATGAAGCTCGCGCCGGTGATCGGCCAGCTCGACGCTCCCGGCTGATCGAGCAACAGGACATAATTGCCCGGTGCTGCCGGCCAGTTCGCGCCGGCCGCAGCCGCTGCGAAGTTCGCGGCGGCGGGCGCTACGAATTTGCCTGCCTTGTTCTGCAACAGGACGAAGGTCGCCTTGTTCTGCTTGGCATAGGCATATTCGACATAGCCGATCGAACCCATGGTCTGCTTGACGAAGGCCGACACGCCGTCATTGCCCTTGCCGCCGATCCCGGTCGGCCAGGAGACCGCGTCGCTCGCACCGACCTTCGAGGCCCAGGTCGGGCTCTTCATCGCGAGATAGGTGGTGAAGAGGAAGGAGGTGCCCGACCCATCGGAGCGATGGACGACGGTGATCGGCAGTGGCGGCAGCTTCACGCCCTTGTTCAGGGCAGCGATGCGCGGATCGTTCCACTTCAGGATGCGGCCCATGAAGATGTCGGCGAGCAGTGCGCCCGACAGCTTCAGTTGCCCCGGCTGAACGCCGGGGAGATTCACCACGGGGACGACACCGCCCATGATCGTCGGAAACTGGTACAGGCCGGCGGCCGCAAGTTCTTCGGGCTTCAGCGGCTTGTCGGACGCACCGAAATCGACCGTGCGGGCCTTGATCTGCTTGATCCCGCCGCCCGAACCGATCGCCTGATAGTTCAGGCCGATGCCGGTGCTCGCCTTGTAGCTCTCGGCCCACTTGGCGTAGATCGGCGCCGGGAAGGTCGCGCCCGCACCCGAAATCGCGGCGGCGGCCGCCACGGACGACATGCTGCCGAAGATGACCGTCGCGCCCAGCACAGCGGCGAAATTCCTGAACATTCCTTGAGTCTCCAATCCCGGCCGATGCCGGGTTGGAGCCCGCTTACTGACCGCCTGTTACACGAATGTTACAACAGGCACCCCGATAGTCCGGGCGCTCGCCACAGATCGAAGGCAAGGATGTCATCGAACTGTAACAGGTGCAATTCGCGCTGCATGGCTCGCAAGCCGGCTCACCGTGCCCCCGGGCATGGGACCACAAAGATTTTCTACTGCGATGGTCCACCAAGCCGCTTGACCATGATGTAACCGATCGGTACCAGCGTCGTACCGATCAGTCACATCGGTAGGGAGCATCACCATGGCCTATGTCGGTTTCACCTTTCTCGACGGACAGACGAGGGACCCGACAGCGGATGACGCTGTGCGATTCACGCCAATCGAACTGCGCGTGATCGCGCTTGCCGAGCGGATCGACGCAACCCGGGAGATCGACGCCGGCAGCCGGCTTGGCCGGTTCGTGGAATGGGCTGCCGGAATCCGGCTGCCCCGCCCACTTGCCGACCAGCGCCTCGAGACGCTGCGCCGCTTTGCCTCGCTCGCGCGCCATCATGCAGATCGCGTGCAGGAAGCCGACATCGCCGAAATGCATCGTGCCGGCTACTCGCAAGGCCAGATCCGGGGGCTGTTCGATTATCTGAGCCACGATCACCCCAGCATCGCCTGAGCGGCGCTGGCACGACCTTCCCGTCTACAGGCCCATCGCCTGACGCATGAAGGCATCGCTCTCCCGCAACATCTGCGCGCGCATCGCATTATCCTCAATATAATGGTCGCGATTCTCGAACACGACCAACCGGCTGTCCCTTCCCACCGCCTTCAACGCCTTGTCCATCAGCCGCGACTGTTCGATGTCGACGTTGCGATCCATGGTGCCATGGTACATCAGCACCGGCGCCTTGATGCTGGCTGCGCGACGGGCGGGCGAGCCCTGGATCGCCTGCGGTCCGTCGCCGATGAAGCTGGCATTGAGTCGATAGGTCGACCACCAGCGACCATCTTCCTTGAGCGCCGGCAGATCGGTGACAGGGGCAATCGCCACCACCGCCTTGAACAAGCTCGGATCGACGACCGCCGACTGGAGCGCGGCATATCCGCCATAAGACCAGCCGACGATGCTCAGCTTGGACGGCGCGGCGATGCCTTGTTTGATCAACCAACGCCCCGCATCGGCGACGTCGCCGATCGCAGTCGACCATGACTGGAAACCGTTTTTCTGGAACCAGTCGTCGCCATAACCGGTCGAGCCGCGAAAATTGGGCTGGAGCACGGCATAGCCCCGCGCAGCATAATATTGGACCATCCAGTCGAAGCCCCACTCGTCCCGCGCGCCGGGGCCTCCATGCGGCATGACGATCGCAGGCAAATTCTTGCCTGTGCTTCCAGGCGGCAGCGTCAGATATCCCGGGATCATCGTCCCGTCGGCGGCCGGAAAACTCACCGGGCGCATCTCGGCCAGCTTTACACCTTCGAGCTGCGGGCGAACCGGCTGAAAGGTCGCCATCTGCTTGGTCGCCCGGTCGAGAATATAATAGACGCCCGGATCCTTGTCGCTCCCCGCGCGGATCAGCAACTTGTTCTCATCGACGCTCGAATCGACGATGGACACCATCGGCTGCTCGGGCAGCGCCTTGGCGAGCGAGTCGCGCAGCTTGGCGATCCTGTCGTCGAAATAGACCGACTTCCGCACCTCGGTGGCATAGCTCGCACCGATCACCCGGTTACGGCGGCCGATCCGGATCAAGCCATCGACGTCGACATCGGGGCGGGCGAGAAGAAGCTCGCGGGTGCCGCTGCCATCGAGCGCCATGCGATACAGGGCGAGCCGCCCCTCTTCCTTGTCGAAACCATAGACCGCATTGCGTTCGTGATCCACCGCCACGGGGTGGAAACCCGTTTCGCTCATATAGTTATAGGTGGAGAGTTGCTCCCACTTCTTGCTGTCGGCCAAGCGGTAATAATAGCGGATCGCGCCCGAGTTGCGATTGCCCTCGATCAGTTCGATCCCCTTCACACGGACATTGCCATGGCCGTCGGTCAGGTAGCTGCTGATATTCTCCTCGACTCGTTCGATCCGGCTGCTTGCCAGCGTGCGGCTGTCGACCCGGTCGACGACTATGCCCGCCTCGCTGCTGCCCAGACGCCAGCCGATACGGTCCTCCGCCAACTGGTTCCGCGTCATCAACACAGCCCCGTCGTCTTCCGGAAGCCAGTCGATGACAGCGCCGCCGTTGAGATTGTAGCCGCGCGCATAGGCGCCCGTGGACTTGCTCAGCATCTTGGGATTGCTGCCGTCCATGTCGACCGCGACGACACGACTGAACTCGATAATCCCGTAGTTGGCCAGTTCGGCCGGACGGGTCAGACCCCAGAGGTCGCAGACCAGCCTGGTATTCGCGATCCAGTGACAAGCGGACAGCCGGTCCGTTTCGCCATCGGAAACAAGCGCGACCTTCGGCTGCTCGTCGATGCCTGGTGCAAATGTGAGCAGCGCCGAGCCCTGCCCTTTCGTCGGCACGACATAAGCGAGCCGCGTCCCGTCGGGCGACATGCTGATCTGCTGGATCTGCTCGCGCGCGCCGAAAGCGGCAGCGAGATCCGTTTCGGCCGAGGCCATGGCCCCGAACGACATGGTGCCGACAAGAAAACCGATGACATTGCGTCGCATAGCGTCCCCCATTTCTCCCCGATGTCTCGCGCGACCGGCTTCTGTGCAAGCAGGATTGGGTCCATTTTCGTGCGATCTGGCCAGCGCTCCCGGCTGGGCACCCGCAGCGTCACCAAAGCGACGCCATTCTCCAGAAAGCTGCCATCGGTCGGTAATGTGGACGCCACTGCCGAACGGCATAGGCCGCATCATGATCGCGCGCTGGATGCCCCCAGAGACGGAGCCATATGGCCATTACGCTGCTCGGATGCGGTCTTAATCTCGCCGCGGCGCGGGGCATCGCCGGCGACATGGACGCGTTCGATCCGCTGTCGCAACCGGTCGCCGCGCCGCTGTCGGTCATGACCTATAAGGTCGAGGGCCTGCCCTGGCCTGCCCGGATCAACCGTCGCGCGTCGCTGCTGCACATCGCCAACCGCTTGCGAGTTCTGCGCGCTGCAGGGAGGTAGCCGCATATCGTCTTGCTTCAGGAAGTCTTTTCGGACGACGCCCGCGCGATGGCGCGGTCAGCGCGGTGTCGCGGACGCATTGTCGCTTTGCATCGCCCTTCCGAATGGCTTCTGAGGAGCGAGAACTGAAGACGCCGTCGCCTCCCATCTGCGCGGCAAGGACCGGCAAATCTTTCCCCGGCGCCGATGCCAGCGTGACGGTGCAGGCGATCTCGATACCGTTCGGCCACGACCGCGACGGCTCGATGCTGTCGGACCATCTCGGCTATGTCGCCTATCTGGACACCGTCCCCCGCACCTCCCGTAGTTGAAAGGGAGGACAAGCGCCCCGTTGCAGCGAATTCGGCCTATTGCCCGGCCGGCACCCTGTGGCGCTCCATATGGCGCAGATAATCCATCTTGCTGATCGAAAGGCCCGCCTTGCGGAGCAGGGCATAGGCCATCGTCACATGAAAATAGAAATTGGGCATGATCCAGTCCCGGATGTCTTCCTCCGCCGACATCAGGAAGCGGACGCCGTTGGGCAGCGTGAGATCGACAGCCGCGTACGCCTCGGCCCAGTCGCCCGGGTCGAGTTGATCGATCAGCAACCGCACGGCTGCGATCCGATCGCGCACCTCGGCCAAGCCATGGTAAGCAGCTTCCTCCAGCGAGACCGTCTGTCCTCCCACCTGATTGAGCGCCAGCAGGACCTGATTGAGGGCGATGCGGAACTGCAGTTCGAGCGGAAACATGTCTTCGGTGAGCTTTTCCGCCAGCACATCGTCCGCCATGCCGGTATCGATCGCCCTGCTGACGAGGTGATCGAGCGTTCCCAGCATATGGGCGAAGGTCGCGCGCGCAGAATGGGCGTAAGACATGAAGGCTCTCCGAACAGACGTCGGCTCCATCGTAAAGCCGTTCACGCGATGCTCAACCGAGGGATGGTCGCTGCTTCAGTTGCCTGCCGGCCATAGCCCCGACAGTAGCAGCACCTCGATCGGCCAGGCCGCAAGCGCCAGGAACAGGCCGAAAGGAAGACGGCTCGATCGGTCGACATTGCCGCGCGTGACGGCCATCGCCAGCGCGACCACCAGCCCGCCCATCGCGGCGAGCAGCAGCAGCATCGGCAGCAGGCGC
Source organism: Rhizorhabdus sp. (assembly GCF_018006725.1). GTDB lineage: Bacteria > Pseudomonadota > Alphaproteobacteria > Sphingomonadales > Sphingomonadaceae > Rhizorhabdus. The sequence goes on along the minus strand of NZ_JAGMXV010000065.1, from coordinate 15,211 downwards.
CAGCCGAGCCACAGCCCGAGTGCGCCGAAGAGCTTGGCGTCCCCTGCCCCCATGCCCTCGCGCCCGCGCAGGCGCTTGTAGACAAGGCGCACCGCCATCAAGGCGAGCCAAGCGGCAACGCCGCCGATCAGACGATCGCCCAGCGACGGTGGGAGCCCCACAGCGAGCGGCAATGCCGCCGCGACGGCCAGGGCTGCAACCAGTCGGTCGGGCAGCCAGAAGTGACGCAGGTCGAGCAATGCGAGAGCCAGCAGGAGCCAGCCCATGACCGCAGCGCAGAGCGCATGAACCAGGGAGGCGGTGAGCAGCACCGACAGCAGGCCTATGCCCAGCCCGCCTGCTTCCGCCACGACATGGACAGGAGCGATTCGCCCGCCACAGCAGGCGGTCCGCCCCCGGCGCACCATATAGCTGACGAGCGGTATCAGGTCCGGCGCTCGCAAAGGCGTGCCGCACTGATCGCAGCAGGAGCGGCCGGCGGCTGCGGACCGCCCCTGCGGCCAGCGGGTGACGATCACGCCGATGAAGCTGCCGAAGACCACCCCCAGCAAGGCGCCCAGCAGTGTCAGCATCGTCGCACTATCCGATCCGTCGCTGTCATGGCCCCGTCACCTGCTCATGCAATAGGGCGGGCAGATTCGATAGGGCCGATTTCGACAGGGGTGATGGGATGCGTAATGTCGGTAGTTGCCAGTGCAGCCTGCTTGGCCGCTTCCTGATGTTCGCGACGCGGAACGCCCGCGCCGCGAACCAGGCTTCGGGTCAGAGGTTGAGCAATGCCGGATCACCGCCCTGCGCGGTGATGTTCACCGACAGCGCGCGCTCGGTCGCATAACGCAGCAGCGCGTGCGGGCCGCCGGCCTTGGGCCCGGTGCCCGACAGGCCTTCGCCACCGAAAGGCTGCACGCCGACCACCGCGCCGATGATCGAGCGGTTCACATAGACATTGCCCGCTGGCACCAACTCGCGGACCTCGGCGGCGAAGCGCTCGATCCGGCTATGGATGCCCAGGGTCAGGCCATAGCCGCGCGAAGCGAGACGCCCTGCGACCTTGGCGAGCTCGGCGGGATCATAGCGGACGACGTGCAGGATCGGGCCGAACACCTCGCGCTCCAGAAAGTCCGCGCTCGGAATCTCGGCCATCAGCGGCGCGAAGAAATCGCCGCCCGAGGGGGCCTCGCAGGCGTGAAGGATCGTCGCCTCGCGCGACAGCCGCTCACGATGCGCCTCCAGCGCCATCCGCGCCTCGGCATCGATAACCGGTCCCACATCGGTCGACGGCGATGACGGATCGCCGATGACCAGCGCGTCCATGGCGCCCCGGATGGTGCCGATCAGTTCGTCCGCGCTGTCGTGCGGCACGAACAACAGGCGCAGCGCCGAGCAGCGCTGCCCAGCCGAGCCGAAGGCCGACAGGATCACGTCGTCGACCACCTGTTCCTTGAGCGCGGTGGTGTCGACGAACATGCCGTTGAGGCCGCCTGTCTCCGCGATGAAGGGGATGATCGGGCCGTTGCGCGCCGCCAGCTGGCGGTTGATCGCCCAGGCGGTTTCGGTCCCGCCGGTAAAGGCGACGCCGTCGATGCCGGGATGGTTGACGATCGCGCCGCCCACCGTTGCGCCATCGCCCGGCAGCAGCGCGAGCAGCGCCAGATCGAGGCCCGCCTTGTGGAACAGCCGCACGGCGCGCGCCGCGACCAGCGGCGTCTGCTCGGCCGGCTTGGCGAGCACCGCATTGCCCGCTGCCAGCGCCGCCGCGATCTGACCGGTGAAGATGGCGAGAGGAAAGTTCCATGGGCTGATGCAGGCGAAAACACCGCGCCCGCCCAGTTCGAGCTGGTTGGTTTCGCCCACCGGCCCGGCCAGGATCGTCGGCGCACCGAACTGGCGTTCGGCCAGCTCCGCATAATAGCGGCAGAAGTCGATCGCCTCGCGCACCTCGGCCACGCCGTCGTTCAATGTCTTGCCGGCTTCGAGCGACAGCAGCGCGATGAAACTGTCCATCTCGGCCTCCATCGCATCGGCCATGGCGCGCAGGACCGGCGCGCGACCATTGCCACCCAAGCGGTTCCAACGCGGCTGCGCCCGGCGCGCTGCCTCGATCGCACGGTCGACATCGGCCGGGGTAGCGGTCGAAACATAGCCGATCACCCGGCTGCGGTCGGCCGGACTGGTGACCGGCTCCGACGCAGCCGCCACCAGCCGCCCCTCGACGATCGCCCCGGCCGTCTCGCGCTCGCCGGCGGTCAGCACCGTGGCCCGCTCGGCGGTGTTGCGCGTTTCAACCAGCGAATAGTCGCGGCCCAGCGGGTTGGCGCGGCCGGCGCCATAGATGTCGGCGGGGACAGGAATGCGGGGGTGGCGATCGGGCTGCGCTGCGACCGCAGCGATCGGGTCGGCAACGACCAGATCGGCGGGCACCTGCTCGTCGAGCAGTGCGTGGACGAAGCTCGTATTCGCACCATTTTCCAGCAGGCGGCGGACCAGATAGGGCAGCAGTTCCTCATGCCCTCCCACAGGCGCATAGGCGCGCAGCCGCAGCTTGCCGTAGCGAGCTTCGGCGGCGTCGTAGAGCGCCTCGCCCATGCCGTGCAGGCGCTGATGCTCGATCACCGCGCCGGCCTGCTCCGCCATGCGGCGCACCGCCGCCAGCGTATGCGCGTTGTGGCTCGCGAACTGCGGATAGAGCGCCGGGCTGGCATCGATCAGCGCCTGCGCGCAGACCAGATAGGACAGGTCGGTCGCCGCCTTGGTCGTGAAAACCGGATAGTCGGGGCGGCCGGCGACCTGCGCGCGCTTGATCTCGCTGTCCCAATAGGCGCCCTTGACGAGCCGCACCATGATCCGTCGCCCGCTACTCTCGGCAAGATCGCGCAGTGCGCCGATCACCGCGAGGCCGCGCTTCTGATAGGCCTGCACCACGACGCCCAGGCCCTGCCAAGTGGCGAGGTCCGGCTCCTTGACCAGCTTTTCGATCATCTTCAGCGAGATGACGAGGCGATCGGCTTCCTCGGCATCGATCGCGAAGTTGAGGTCGTGGCGTGCGGCGATCAGGGCAAGGCGCTTCACGCGCGGATAGAGCTCCTCCCAGACGCGCGCTTCCTGCACCGCCTCGTAACGCGGGCACAGCGCCGACAGCTTGACCGACACGCCATGGCCCAGCTCGGGTCCGGCACCGCTGGCCGCCTGTCCGACCGCTTCGATCGCGTCGGCATAGATGCGCTCATAGCGCTCCGCATCGGCGGCCGTGCGGGCGCCCTCGCCCAGCATGTCGAACGAGCAGAGAAAGTCTTCCTTGCGCGCGCGATTCAGCGCGTCGCCGATCGTGCGCCCGAGCACGAACTGCTCGCCCATCATGCGCACCGCGGCGCCGACCGCCTGGCGGATCACCGGTTCGCCGAGCCGCGCGGTCATGCGCTTGAGGAATCCGCCAAGATCGCGCCGCGCCTCCTCGTCGACGTCGACGAGGCGCCCGGTCAGCATCAACCCCCAGGTCGAGGCATTGACGAACAGGCTGTCCGACTTGCCGAGATGGCTGGCCCAGTCGGCCGCGCCGATCTTCTCGGCGATGAGGCGATCGCGGGTGTCGGCGTCGGGGGTGCGCAGCAGCGCCTCGGCGAGGCACATGAGCGCCAGGCCCTCGCGGGTGCCCAGCGAGAATTGCTGCAGAAAGCTCTCGACGACGCCCTGCTTCTTGGTGGCCGCGCGCGCGCCTTCTACCAGGGCGACGGCCTCGGCCACGACCGCTGCGCATTGTGCCGGATCGAAGGGCTGCCGGTCGAGCAGCGACCGGACGACGTCGGCCTCATCCTGGTACTTGCCGCCGTCGATGATATCCCATTTGGAAAGCTGATTACCCATTCGATCCTCGCAGAACGGCACTATATGCCGATATATCTCTATGATATTCGCCTCTTCACCGAATGTGCTTCATATTAAGGCCATCCAAAGCGAAGAGATTCGAAAATGTCCCCTCCTGATCCGAAGCTTGTTCAGATCGACGAGACCGACCGCCGCCTGTTGCGTGTCCTGCAGGACGATGGTCGAATCACGAACCAGGCGTTGGCGCAGATATGCGGCATGTCGCCGGCCGCCTGCTTCGACCGGGTGAAGCGCCTGCGCGAGCGCGGGGTGATCACAGGCTACACCGCGTTGCTCGATCCCGAGCAACTCGACCAGGGCCTGATGATCTTCATCGAGGTGATGCTCGACCGTACGACCGACGACGTCTTCACCGCTTTCTCGGAGCATGTCCGTCGCGTGCCCCAGGTGCTGGAATGCCATATGGTGGCAGGCGGCTTCGACTATCTGCTCAAGGTCCGCGTCTCCAACATGTCGGCCTATCGCACCTTCCTCGGCGACATCCTCACCGCCATGCCGGGCGTGCGGGAGACACGAACCTATGCGGTGCTGGAAGAGGTGAAACTCACCACCAAGCTCGCGCTCTGAGCCGTCGCATTGCGGTGCTTCCCAGCATGCGCGAAATATGCCAGCCTCCTTAGCTATCTAAGATAGCAATAATGATGGACGAGGAGAGCGGGAGATGCAGGCAGGGGATCGCCTCGCCTTTGTAGGGATTCCGTCGGGCTGGCGCGGCGGTGTCGCGCGCGTCACGCTGCTCGGCGGTGCGCCGCTGATGGCGCTGATGTTCGCCGCGCTCGGCCCCGTCCTGCCGACCATCGCCGAGCATTTCGGCGGACAGAGCCAGGGCGCCTTCGCCGCGCAGATGATCCTGACGATGCCGGCTATCGGCGTGATCCTGGGCGGCATCCTGGGCGGCCTGTCGGTCGAGCGCTGGGGACCTCGCCCGGTCATGATCGCGGCGCTGTCAGGCTATGGTGTGCTCGGGGTCAGCGGCTATTTCATCGACAGCCTGCCCTATCTCCTTGTCGCCCGCTTCCTGTTGGGACTGTGCGTCGCGCAGATCGGCACCGCGATCGGCGTCATCGTCGGCAGCTGGTTCGAGGGCGTCGCGCGTGCGCGGCTGCTCGGCTATCAGAGCGCTGTTGCAGGCGTGTTCGCGGTCAGCGGCCTGCTGATGTCGGGCCTTCTCGCCGAAGCTGGAGGATGGCGCACGCCGTTCCTTCTCTACACGATCGCCTTCGTCGTCCTGACGCTGGCGGTGACCGGCCTGCCCAAAGGCGTGGGCCGGACGGCATCGCGCGAGGAGCGCGCCTCGCTCCGCCCGCTGGTGACGCTGTGGCCGGTCTATGCGCTCGCGCTGTTCCTGTTCGTCGGCTATTTCATGACCTCGATCCAGCTGTCCTTCCTGCTGGCCGAGGATGGCTTCGACAGCCCGCTCGTCCGTTCGGTCGTGATCGCCTCTGGCGTCCTAGCCGGTGGCGTATTCGGCGGCTGCTATGGGCGCTTCTACGCCTGGTTCGGCGAGCGCGGGGTGCAGTTGATGCTGGTCCTGATGATGGCGACCGGCCTCGCCATCATCGGTTTTTCGAGCAGCGTGACCCTGTTGACGATCGGCGCGGTGCTGTCGGGCGGTGGCGGGGGCATGATCCCGCCCCATATCGGCGGCATATTGCTCAACCGCGTCCCACCCGAGATCCGCGCGCGCGCCGTCGGGCTGGAGTTTACCGTCCTCTACATCGCCGACTTCATCAATCCGCTGATCATGACGCCGCTGCGCGCGGCGATCGGCATTCACAATGCGTTCCTCGTCGCGGCGGCCGCGCTCCTGATCGGCGGGATCGCGATCTCCGTTCGGCAACGCAGGGCATAAGGCCTTGTCAGTCTATTTTATAATAGATAGCCACCTTAACGAATAAAGAGTCGACATGACGAGGAGAGGAAGACGCATCGCGGGGCAGACGCCCCGGAGCCCGGTGCTGCCTGCCCTCCGGACAGGGAGGGGTTATGCAGTTGCAAGGCAAGGTCGCGCTCGTCACGGGGGCCGGCGCGGGCATCGGACAGGCGACGGCGCGGCTGTTCGCGGAGCGCGGCGCGAAGGTGATCGCGACCGACATCGACGAAGCCGGCCTGGCCGAAACCGTCGAGGGCCGGTCGAACATCGTTATCCAGCGATCCGACGCCACCAGCCTTGCCGATGCGAATGCTGCGGTCGCGCTTGCGGTCGAGCGCTTCGGCGGGCTCCACCTCCTCATCAACGTCGTCGGCGGCAGCCGCCCCGGCAAGACCGTGGTGGATTTCGACGAAGAGGAATGGGACTTCTGGGTCCGCCTCAACCTCACCTCGACCTTCCTGATGTGCAAGGCCGCGATCCCGCGCATCGCGCAGGACGGCGGCGGATCGATCGTCAACATCGCCTCGGGCGCGGGCGTCAGCGGCATGGGCCGCAATCCGGCCTATGTCGCGGCCAAGGGAGGCGTCATATCGCTGACCAAGTCGCTGGCGATCGACCATGCCGCGCAAGGCATCCGCGCGAATGTGATCGCACCCGGCCCGATCCTGACCCCGCTGATGAAGCGCAACCGCTCCGAACAGGAAATCGCCTTCATGTCGAAGCTGTCGCTCGTCGGCCGGCTCGGCAAACCGGAGGAGATCGCCGGCACCGCCGCTTTCCTGTGCAGCGAGGACGGCGCCTTCATCAATGGCGAACTGATCAATGTCGCGGGCGGCAGCGGCGGGCCGATCTGATCGCGCCGCCGTCCGCTTCACCGACCCCAGAGGAGAACCCCACATGTTGTACGACGCCTATGCCTGCTGGCGCGAGCTTGCCCCCGCCGTCGAGCGCGAGCGCACCACCCTGGAGGACAAGGTCCAGTATCTGACCGACAAGATCCGCATCCAGGAGATGATCAACGAGTATGCTTTCGCCTGTGACAGCCGCGGCTGGGACGTGCTCGAACGTCTCTATGACGAGAATATCGAGCGGGTGATGAAGGGCACGCTCGACGAGACGGTGAAGGGTCGCGACAACCTCATCGGCCTGCATGCCAAGCCGGCCCTGCCCCGCCGCGAGGGCGTCGTCGCACCGCCGCGCGACCTGACGAAGATCGTCGGCCTCGAAATCCGCCACCTGATCGGGACGCAGCTCGTGCGCGTCTCCGACGACAACCAGTCGGCCTGGGCGCTCTGCCATTACCAGATGGCGCTCGTCGGCCAGGAAAATGACGAGTGGCAGCACGGGCTGCACGAAGGCACCTATTTGTTCAGCTTCAGCAAGGCGACCGGAAGCTGGCGCTTCACCAAGCACCAGATCTGGACCAACAACGCCGCCAATCCGATGTTCTCCGATCCGCGCGCGAGGAAAAGCGCGTGAGCCGCTTCGCGGGCAAGGTCGGGCTGGTCACGGGAGCAGGTCGCGGCATCGGTGCCGCGACCGCCGAGGAGTTGGCCAAAGACGGCGCCTCCCTTGCTCTCAACGATGTCGACGAAGCGCGGCTGGAAGAGACGGCCCAGCGCCTGCGCAGCCATGGCGTGCATGTCACCACCCATCTCGGCAGCGTGATGGAGCCGGCGTTCATCGCGGATCTCGCGGCGGCGGCGAATGCCGCACACGGCAAGGTCGACCTGCTCGCCAACAACGCCGGTGGCGGGCCGCCGATGACGCCGTGGGCCGAGTTCGCCAAGTCCGACTTCGCCCATTTCCGCGCGATATTCGAGATGAACTTCTTCACCCAGGCGATGCTGCTCCACGCGCTGCTGCCCGGCATGGTCGAGCGCGGCTATGGCAAGGTCGTCTGCGTGAGTTCGATATCGGCCGTGCTCGGCCAGGAATCGGGCAGCGCCTATGCCTCGGGCAAGCTCGCGCTGCATGCGCTGGTCAGTTCGGTGTCGAAGGAAGTCGCCCGTTTCGGCGTCAATGTGAACGCGGTGGTGCTGGGCAACCCGCCCCACCCCAGCCGGACGCCCGAGCGACAGGCCTTTCTCGACAAGATGTCGCATTTCGACCGGGTGGGTCGGCTCGAGGAGTTCGGCAAGGCAATCGCCTTCCTGCTGTCCGACGACGCCTCTTATATGTCCGGCGCCGCCGTGCCGATCGACGGAGGGCTGATCGCACCGCGCCTGAACGAGTGACGGGGGTCTGCGCACCCCGACAAAAATAAGATCACGCGCACGAAGAGGAGAGGGAAATGAACAGGCAGCACATGCTGATGTGCGGCATCGCCGCTTTGCACCTTGTTCCCGGCACCGCCGCTATGGGCCAGCAAGCAGGTCCGCCGGCCACGACGCCCGCCGTGAACGACAGCCAGATCGCCGACATCGTCGTCACGGCACGCCGTCGCGAGGAGGCGTTGCAGGACATTCCGATCGCAGTTCAGGCCTTCACCGGTGAGATCCTCGAAAAGCAACGCATCCAGAATGCGACCGACCTGTCGAAGATTGTCCCCGCCCTCACCTCCGCGCAGAGCAGCCGCGACGAGGAAAATTACGTCATTCGCGGGCAGTCCGGATCGGGCGCCTCGATCTCGGGTCAGCAGGTAACGGTACCAGCCTATTTCGCGCAGGTACCGCTGCCGATCGGCGATGGTGGCGGCCCCGGCTATTATTATGACCTGCAGAATGTCCAGGTGCTGAAAGGCCCGCAGGGCACGCTGTTCGGCCGCAATTCGACCGGCGGCGCCGTGCTGTTCGAGCCGCGCCAGCCGGGCACCGAACTGGGCGGCTATGTGATGGCCGAATATGGCAATTACGACAATCGCGGCATCGAAGGAGCGCTGAACCTGCCGATCAGCGACACGCTGCGCGTCCGCGTGGCGGGCAAGGGCCTCAAGCGCGACGGCTTCACCCGCAATGCGACGACGGGCAAGCGCCAGGACGATCGCGATTTCGTCAGCGGGCGCATCTCGATCGGCTGGGATCCGACAGACCGGCTGTCCAACATCCTTGTCGCGGACATTTTCCGCTCGACCACCAATGGCAGCTCGAACATCCTGGCGGCGGTCAATCCCGCCGCGCTGATCCCGACGCTGTTCCAGGGGGCGGTGTCGCAGGCCCTCGCCCGGCAAAATGCCGCCGGCCCGCGCACGACCTTCAGCAATGTCGACGGCATCGACAAGAAGCGCTCGATGGGCGTCTCCAACATCACCAGCTACGACATCGCCGACGGGCTGATCCTGAAAAACATCTTCGGCTATCGGCGCTTCAAGCAGGTCAACCGCTTCGACTTCGACGGATCGCCGCTGACGATCCTGCACTTCGACACCTGCTCCACCCCGGCCACCTGCAACGCGCGCGATCCCGGCTCGCCCTGGGGCCTCAACATCCGCCAGATCAGCGACGAGTTGCAGATGCAGGGTCAGGCCTTCGGCGACCGCTTGAAATATATCGTGGGTCTGTTCGGTGCCGATCTCGACACGCCCGATGCGAACTACCAGCATCAGACATCGGTGTTCGGATCGGTCACCGATACCAACCAGTATATCGATGACACCTCGCGCGCGATCTTCGCGAACCTCAGCTATGGCTTCGGCGGCTCGCTCGAAGGGCTGACGCTCAACGCGGGCTATCGCTGGACGCACGACCGCCGCGCGCTGACCCTCTATCAGGTCACCAACGGGCGTTGCGTGACCGGTGTCACCGGAACGATCGTCGCCAATCCGGCGCAGGCCGATCCATGCCGGGCGGACTTCGTCGCCAAGGCGAACAGCGACGCCTATACGGTCGGCTTCGACTACAAGCTATCGCCCGGCACGATGGTCTATATTTCCCATCGCCAGAGTTACCGGGCTGGCGGCACCAACCCGCTCGCGGCGCCGGCGCTGCTCGCCACCCCGCCGATCCCCGATGCCATCTCGCTCTTCCGCTACCAACCGGAGACGCTGCGCGACGTCGAACTCGGCCTGAAGTCGGATTTCCGGCTGGGAGAGTGGAGCCTGCGGACCAACATCGCAGCCTATTATCAATGGCTGAAGGATGCGCAGATCAACCAGACCTTCGGCGTCGGCACCGCCAATGTGAGCGCGCTGGTCAACGCCGCCTCCGCCAAGATCAAGGGCGCGGAAATCGACGTGACGGTGGCGCCTACGCGGGACTTCAGCGTGTTGATGTCCTATGCCTATACCTCGGCGAAATATGGCGCCTTCCTCGACTATTCACGGCGTGATCCGGCGACCAACGCGCCGACGCGCCAGTCGGGCCGCATCTTCCCCTTCACGCCCCGCCACAAGCTGAACGTGAACGCGCAGTGGACGGTGCCGGTCGACGAGTCCCTCGGCAAGATCTCGGGCTCGATGAACTGGGCCTATAAGAGCTCGATCATCCTGGGGCTGGTGCCGTTCATCACCCTGCCCAATGGCACCAATGTCTTCGACGGGGAGAGCCGCGAGCGGGCCACGCAGACGATCGACCTGAACGTCGACTGGCGAGAGATTTTCGGCAGCAACTTCGATCTGGGCCTGTACGTCACCAATTTGACGAACACGACCTTCAAGATCGGCGGTGCCTCGCTGATCAATTCGAGCCTGGGCGTCAACCAGCGCATGTACAACGAACCGCGTATGTACGGGGCGACGCTCCGCTACGCCTTCTGAGGAAAGAAACCCGATGGCCGACATCAAGCGAATAGCTACCAACCCGCGCATGAGCGGCGCCGTGGTCCACAATGATGTGGTCTATCTGTCGGGGCAGGTCGCGATCGACCATCGGGGCGGCGCCGTTCCCGACCAGGTCGAGGAGGTGCTGTCGCGGATCGATGCCCTGCTGCAGGAGGCGGGTAGCGACCGCAGCCGGCTGCTCACGGCGTCGATCTTCCTGTCCGATCTCGCCATCCTGCCGGACCTTAATGCCGTCTGGGATCGCTGGATCGTGCCGGGCTGTGCGCCCACGCGCACGACGATGGAAGTGAAGCTGGCTTCGCCGCTCTACGCGCTGGAGATTGCGGTCACCGCCGCCACCGATTGACGAAGTCCAGACAAAAGAAAAGCTCCCGGCCGCGCTGGCGACCGGGAGCTTTCTTGTCTGTGGTCGAGATCAGAAGCGCTTGGTCAGCTGGATCTGAACCGTGCGCGGGAGGTTGGCGAAGCCCAGCTGGTCGGCCGGGATGCCCGCCGCCGTGCCGGTGCCGCTGCCCGTCGACGGACCGTCGACGACGCCGCTGACATAGAGACGGTTGGTCAGGTTCTTGCCGATGAGGGCGATGACCCAATTGTCGTCCCATGCTCCGACGCGCACGCCGGCGTCGAGCGTGGCGTACTTGCTCTGGCGCGACAGCGGGTTGTTGAAGCCCGAAGCCAGATAGCTGCCGCTGTAGCGAACATCGACATTGGTGCCGAGCTTGAGCGTGCTGCTCAGATCGGTGTCATAGGCGACGCCGAAATTGCCAGTCCAGCGCGGTGCGACCGAGAGCGGGGCACCGTTCAGGTTCTGACGCGAGTCGATCGCACTGATCGCCGCGCAGCCCTGCGCCGGGGTCTGGCCTGCATAGCAGGGCGCCAGCGGGAACTTCGTGTAGGTCGCCTTGGTGTAGTTGAGCGAGCCGTGCACGTTCAGACCGGCAACTGCGCGCGGCGCATATTCGAACTCGGCTTCGATACCGCGGGTCTTCGCGTCGGCGGTCAGCGTCTGGAAGGCGAAGATCGGCGAGTTGAAGAAGTCCACCTGCAGGTCGAGATACTTGTAGGTGAACGCGGTCAGGTTGAGGCGCAGCTGGTTGTCGGCCAGCGTCGACTTGATGCCGGCTTCGAAGCCCCGTGCCCGCTCCGGATCGAACGTGAGGTCGGCGAGCGGATTGGTCGAGAATTTCGAGTTGATGCCGCCGTTCGAGAAGCCGCCCGACTTGTAGGCGGTCTTGAACGCACCATAGACCAGCAGTTCGCGCGAAGGCTTCCAGGTCAGGGTGACTTCCGGCGACCAGTTGTTGAAAGTCTGGTTCGCGTTCACGACACCCAGGCCGTCCGGATCGTTCTGATCGCGGAAGATGCCCGTCACGCCCGGATTGTTATAGGGCTGGGTGAAGAAGCTGTCCTTGGTTTCATGCGTGTAACGCACACCACCGGCCAGTTCGACCGTCGGGACGATCTTCCAGGTGACCTGGCCGAACAGCGCGGTCGTCTCACCCTTGGTGAAGCTGGTCTTGCTCGTTGCTACAAACTGGTTCTCGGGCGAAGCCGCGCTGTTGCGCAGGCCGGCAAAGGCCACCCACTGGCCGAAGTTGCGGCGGGTCTTCTGATAGAGCGCACCGACCATCAGGTTGATCGGAGCGTCGAAGCTGGTGAGCGCGCGCACCTCCTGCGAGAAGGACCGCCAGGTCGAATTCTCGGTCGCCCAGGTTGCGTTGTTGCTCGACTGGAAGTCGCAGGCGCAGGTCCAGCGGTTGTTGTTGCGGTTGAAGTTGGTGACCGAGCTGATCGTGATATTGTCGAGCTCGTAGTTCACATTGCCGTTGATCGCGTAGCTCTCATAGCGGTTGTAGAGCTGGCCATCCTTCTTCGCATAAGGGAAGTTGGCGGCGATGTCGGCCGGCATGTTGTTCTGGTGCGTAACGAACTTGTCGTTGTCGCAGGCATAGCCGCTGAGCTGGCTGATGCCCGAACCCAGACCGCAGCGGAAAGCGACATAGTTCCACGAGCTGTTGTTGACGCTGTTGCGGTCGTAGCTGGCCTTCAGCGTCATCGTCAGACGATCGGTCGGCTCATACTTCAGCGTGACGCGGCCGAGGATCTCGTCCTCGCCCGGCGCGCGGCTGGCGGCCGGCGTCGCGAGGTGGCCGATCGGATTGCCGGCGCCGCCAGCGAGCAAATTCTGGATGTCGAGCGTGGTGTAGGTCCGGTTGACCGAGACGTTGCGATAATAGCCGCCGTCCATGGTCGATGCGCGGACCGCGACGCGCAGGCCGAGCGTGTCGGTCAGCGGACCCGAACCGATGAACTCACCCTGATACTGACGCGAGCGGAACTCGTAGCCGGCTCGCGCGATGAACTCGCGCTCCGAGCCGGGATCGTTGGTCGCGAGGCTGATCACGCCGGCGGTGGCGTTCTTGCCGAAGAACAGAGCCTGCGGACCCTTCAGGACTTCGATCCGCTGAAGGTCGAAGAAGCCCTCCTGGATGATGCGGCCCTGGCCGTAATAGGCGCCGTCGACGACGACGGCGACCGACTGCTCGATGCCGATCGAGGTGGACGACGAGCCGATGCCGCGCAGCGTGAGCTGGGCACCCGAGCCGTTCGACGCGCGGCCGACATTCAGGTTCGGGGTCGCGGCTGCGATCTTCTCGATGCTGGTGATGTCGCGCTTGAGGACGAGGTCGCCGCTGATCGCGGTGACGGCGACGGGAACGCTCTGAACGCTCTCCTGACGCTTACGCGCGGTAACGACAATGTCCTCAAGGCCACCAACGGACTCGGAGGCAGCCGGCTGGGCGGAAGCATCCTGCGCCATTGCGGGCGCAGCCATAGTGAAGGCGAGCGCCATCGTGGACGCGCCAAGCAGAGTTGTTCGGAAAATCACCGCATCGTCTCCCCGTGCTGTAATTCGGTTTTCGTTCGCTGCGCATAATAGGCGGGCAACGACGGCACCCTGCCTCGCAAAAAAACTAGCTTCCGGGAGAGGCCCGGCGAATGTGTCTTTTATGCATCACCTGATATCTTCGATAGGTAATCGCGCTGGCGTCGACTGGCGCAGACCGAAGGAATACTGCCCACGACGTGTGCCGATCACGCCACATCCGACCCTATCTTTAATGACAGGGCAAAACATCGGGACCTTCGGAAAGGATCGAACCCATCAAAGAGTAGGAGAGGATCGAGCGTGGCTGAGTTGAGCATCGAGAAACTGCAACAGGAGATCGTCGATCTTGCGGCGCGGCGCGACATCAGCGACGCGGTACAGCGCTACATGCGCGGGCTCGATCGCCTCGACCGCGACATGCAGCGGAGCGCCTTTCACGACAATGCGGAGATCGACTGCGGCCTGATGGCCGGCAAGGTCGATGCGTTCGTCGACTTCTGCCAGGAGTTTCTCGGTTCGATGGACGGTAGCCACCATCTGCTCGGACAGGTCCGCATCGAGCTCGACGGCGATCGCGCGCGCGGCGAATGCTATTTCCAGGCGTGGCACGGCACGCGCGGCAGCGATGGCGAGCCACGCGACCTCGTGATCGCCGGCCGCTATATCGACGACTATCGCTGCATCGACGGCGACTGGCGCATTTCGCGCCGGGTGCTGCTGACCGATTGGGTCACCGACCTCCCAGCCGATCACAGCTTCTTCGAGAACAGCCCCGGCGCGCTGCGCGGTGGTCGGCGCGGCGAAGATTACAGTCAGCGGCCGCGCTGACTATAATCCTTGCGTCGGCGTCAGACGAGTATCGGTACCATCTCGCGCGCGAGCAGACCGAGCCGCCGCACGCCTTCGGTCGCCGCCTCCGACGGGATCATCGAGAAGCTCAGCCGGAAGCGATTGGTCGCGGGCCGCACATTCTCGGCCTTAGCGGGGTAGAAGGCCGCGCCCGAAATGATCGAGACCTTGTGCTCCATCAGAGCCCGTTCGGCGAAGCGGCCCGCGTCTACGCCCTCGGGCAGGCTGCCCCAGACATAGAGGCCGCCCTCGGGGCGGGTCCACGTAACGCCCTCCGGCATATGCTGATCGAGTGCGGCCAGCATCCTGTGGAGCCGTTCGCGATAGACCTGGCAACCCGTCTCGATTGCGGTGTGGAGCGACATCCGGATCACTTCGAGCAACAGCATCTGGTTGAGAGCGCTGGTCGCGAGATCGCTTGCCTGCTTGATCAGGACGAGCTTGCGGATCGCATCGCGCGGTCCCGTGATCCAGCCGATACGGAGCGAGGGAGCGATGGTCTTGGAAAAAGTGCCGGTGTGCAGGACGGGCACCTTCTCTATGTCGCCATAACGATGCATAGCCAGGGTCAGGAGCGAAGGTATCGGCTCCCCTTCGTAGCGGAGTTGCTCGTAGCAGCCATCCTCGACGAGAATCATGCCGGTAGCGTCGGCGAGATCGAGCAGTTTTTCGCGATCCGCCAACGACATGGTTGTACCGGTCGGGTTGCGAAAATCGGGCCCCACATAGCAGAATTTGGCGCCCGCCAATGCCCCAGCATCCCATTCTGCGGAATCCTCTGGCAGGCCCAGATAGCGTGGCTGATAGGCATCGAAGGCGCGCAGGGCGCCTATGAAGCTCGGTATCTCGACCATCGCGGTGTCACCCGGCGACAGCAGCAGCTTGGCGATGAAATCGAGCCCCTGCTGCGAGCCATTGGTGATCACGACATTGTCGATCCCGCACGACACACCAGCCGCGCTCGCATCATCCGCGATCCACTGGCGCAGCGGCGCATGGC
>NZ_JAGMXV010000064.1 GCF_018006725.1 Rhizorhabdus sp. | reverse complement strand
CCGAACGCCTCGACAATGACCTCTGCGGCGTCGCCGGCCAGTTCGCGGGCGCGCTCGGCCGATGCCTCGTCGGCGGCGACGAGGATGACGCGCTCGCCCTTGCCATCGGCGTGGACGGCGCGCGCGAAGGCGACGACTTCGTCCTGCGCGGGTTCGAGATCGTCCTCCCACAATTCGGGATGACTGGGAAAGCCGATCCAGACGGCATCGTGCGGCGCCCATTCGGCGGGCTGGCGATAGTTGCTCATGCCCGCGCAGATAGCGATGCGGCGTGACGGTTCAAAGTGGGGAATCGCCGATGGGAGGGCAGGGCACGGCGATAGCCGATTCCCGACCACGCATTTCTGGGCTAGGCAGCGGGGATGAACGATCTCGACACGCTGCTTTCGCAACGCCGCGCGCACTGGCTGGTCACGGGGGCTGCGGGCTTCATCGGGTCGCATCTGGTCGAAACGCTGCTGCGCGCAGGCCACCATGTGCGCGGCCTCGACAATTTCGCCACCGGGCACCGCCACAATCTCGACGACATCCGTGCGCGGGTCGGCGAGGCGGCCTGGGCGAACTTCTCCTTCATCGAGGGCGACATTCGCGACCGCCCGACCTGCGCCGCCGTCGTCGAGGGCATCGACCATGTGCTGCACCAGGCGGCGCTCGGATCGGTGCCGCGCTCGATCGCCGATCCGCTGACGACGCACGACGTCAACGCCACCGGCTTCGCCAACATGATCGATGCGGCGCGTCTGGCCGGCGTCGGCAGCTTCGTCTTCGCCTCGTCGAGCTCGGTCTATGGCGACGAGCCGACCCTGCCCAAGGTCGAGGCGCGGCTGGGGCGGGTGCTGTCCCCCTATGCGCTGTCGAAGCTGCACAATGAGCTGGTCGCCGGCATCTATGCGCGCAGCTACGGCTTCGCCTCGACGGGCCTGCGCTATTTCAACGTCTTCGGCCCCCGGCAGGACCCGGAAGGCGCCTATGCGGCGGTGATCCCGCGCTGGACCGCCGCGATGATCGCGGGCGATGAGGTCGTGATCAACGGCGACGGCGAGACGAGCCGGGACTTCTGCTATGTCGCCAATGCGGTGCAGGCCAATCTGCGCGCGGCCCTATCGCCCCCGCCGGGCGAGGCGCGCTTCCTGAACGTCGCTTATGGCGAGCGGACCACGCTCAACCAGCTGTTCGGCCTGCTGCGCGACGGGCTGGGCCCGCTCGGCCATGCCTATGAGCGCGCCGCGACCCCTGCCGATTTCCGCGCGGGCGACGTACGCCATTCGCTCGCCGACATCGGCGCCGCGCAGGCCGCGATCGGCTATGCGCCGACGCACAGCCTGGGCGAAGGGCTGCGCGAGGCATTGCCTTGGTATTGCGGGAACGCCAAGGTGGGCCAATAGAGCCGTTCGGTTTCGGGGTAAGTTGGGGGCGTCGTTCGTGAGCATCGATAAGCGGGTGGATGGAAGCCGGATCGCGGTCGTCGGTCTGGGCTATGTGGGCTTGCCGCTGGCGGTGGCGCTCGCGCGGCATTTCCCGACCGTGGGCATCGACATCGACCAGGGCCGCGTCGCCGAGCTGCGCGCCGGTCATGACCGCACCAACGAGATCGACGGGCCGGCGCTGGGCGCGTCCACCCTCGAATACGCCACCGACATCGCCGCCGGCGCCGATGCCGACGTCATCATCGTCACCGTGCCGACGCCGGTCGATCAGGCGAACGACCCCGATCTGGGCCCCGTCATGTCGGCGACGCGCGCGCTGGCGGGCATATTGAAGCCGGGCCGCGGCACGATCGTCGTCTATGAGAGCACGGTCTATCCCGGCGTCACCGAGGATATTTGCGGGCCCGAGATCGAGCGCCTGTCGGGCCTGAAGCGCGGCACCGACTTCTTCCTCGGCTACAGCCCCGAGCGGATCAATCCCGGCGACCGCGAGCATACGGTCGACCGCATCACCAAGGTGGTCGCGGGCGAGAACCCGCAGGTGCTCGACCGGCTGTGCGAAGTCTATGGCGCGGTCACCACCGGCGGCACCTTCCGCGCAGCGTCGATCAAGGTCGCTGAGGCCGCGAAGGTGATCGAAAACGCCCAGCGCGACATCAACATCGCCTTCATCAACGAGATCACCCAGATTTTCGGCAAGGTCGGCATTTCGGTGTGGGACGTGCTGGCAGCGGCGGGGACCAAGTGGAACTTCCTGCGCTTCGTGCCGGGTCTGGTCGGCGGCCACTGCATCGGTGTCGATCCCTATTATCTCAGCCATCTCGCCCAGCAGCTCGGCCATTATCCGCGCGTGATCCTGGCCGGGCGCGGCATCAACGACGGCATGGGCGCCTGGATCGCCGACCAGATCCACGAGCGCATCGCCAGCGGCGCGCGCGTCCTCGTCCTGGGCCTCACCTTCAAGGAAAATGTCCCCGACCTGCGCAATTCGCGCGTGATCGACGTCGTCCGCCGGCTCGAATGGCTGCGGCACGAGGTGGTGATCCACGACCCGCTCGCCGACGCGGCCGAGGCGCGGCACGAATATGGGGTCGAGCTGGCCGGCGACGCGCTTTCGGGCAGCTATGACGTGGTGATCGGCGCGGTGTCGCACAGCGACTATGCCGCGATGCCCGCCGACCGGCTGGCCGCGCTGCTCAAGCCCGATGGCCTGCTCGCCGATCTCAAGGGCATGTGGCGCGACGTCGCGACCCCGGAGAGCGTCCGCCGCTGGACGCTGTAAGACCGGCGCCTCTCATGCGGCCGGAGCCCCGCTCGCGGCAAGGGCATGCGCCTGCGTGCCGCGCGTGATCACCTCGTCGCCGGGCAGGATCGCCGCGATCGGGATGTCGCTCTCCTGCGCCAGCTGCGCATAGACCGGGCCGAAATCGGTCTCCAGCGTCTGGCGCAGCAGATCCTCGAAGCTGTCGATCACGAAATAATTCTGCTGATAATCGTCGATCCGGTACTCGGTCCGCATCACCCGGCGCAGGTCGAAGCCGATCCGGTTGGGCGAGGCATCGTCGAGCGCGAAGAGGGACTCGGCGTGCGAGGAGACGATCCCCGCGCCATAGATGCGCAGGCCGTCCGCCTGCCGCACCAGCCCGAATTCGACCGTGTACCAGTAGAGCCGCGACAACCGCCCGATCGCGCCCAGCGCCCCGGCGCGTTGCCCGCCTTGGCCATAGGCCTGCATATAATCGGCGAACACCGGATCGGCGAGCAGCGGGACATGGCCGAACACGTCGTGGAACACGTCGGGTTCCTGCAGATAGTCGAGTTGTTCGGGCGTGCGGATGAAATTACCCGCCACGAAGCGGCGGTTCGCCAGATGGTCGAAGAAGATGTCGTCGGGCACGAGGCCGGGGACCGCCAGCACCTGCCAGCCGGTCAGCTTCATCAGCCGCTCCGACAGCTCCTCGAAATCGGGGATGCCTGGCCGCTCCATCCGCAGCACGTCGAGCCCCGCCAGAAACTCCGGCGCTGCGCGCCCCTGCAACAGCTTCGCCTGCCGTGCGAACAGCCTGTCCCACATCGCATGTTCGGCCGGCGTGTAGCGCGCCCAGCCCTGCGGGATCGTCCAGTCGGCGGCGGCCCCTTCGGGCGGCGTGGAGGCGGTGGTCGTCATGATGCGATCATTACAGAGGATTGGCGAAAATGCCTTTCAAAATAATCGAGGATCGGCGATCTGGTGAAACCTCATATCGCCATGAGGCCAAAGATGAGTGAAACCGTTCAGATCGACGCGATCGACCGCCGCATCCTGGCCGAGCTCCAGGCCGACGCCGCGATCAGCCACGCCGATCTGGCGCAGCGCGTCGGCAGCTCCTCCGCCTCCGTCTGGCGCCGCATCCGCGCGATGGAGAGCGCGGGGCTTCTGAGGGGCGCGATCCGCACCGTCGACGCGGCGCGGCTGGGCTATGGCGTCAACGTGATCTGCAACATCCGCGTCCGCAGCCACAGCGCCGAAGATCGCGCAAACTTCGAAAGCTTCGTCCGCTCGCGGCCCGAGATACTGGAATGCTTCTCCATGTCCGGCGAATGGGACTACCTCCTCCGCGTCGTGGCGCGCGACGTGGCGGATTATGAGGCCTTCCTGATGCGGACGCTGCTCAACCATCCGTCGGTGGCGACGGCCTCCTCGCATTTCGCACTGTCGCTGACGAAGCATGTGACGGCGTTGCCGGTGTGAGGGGGGGGCTTCGGCTGGACGAAGCCCGCCTTGACTCCCACCCGTGGCCATGAAAGCTCTCCCGCAATGTATTCTCAGCAGCGCCATATAGGACGGGCTTTCGGGCTGAGCGTCCTGACAGGCGCCTTAGTAGGCACCGCGTTGCTGACACTCCCAGCCGTCGACCGAAGTTCGCTATCGGAACTGTGGGCCCTTCCCGTCATCATCGTCGCCTACAGCCTATTCGCCCTACCTTTTGTGGCGCTGGGGTTGGCGGTCTTTGGGCTTCCGGCGACCGCCCTGTTGAAATCAAAATCTGATGAATGGTGGGTGGGGGCGATAGCTGCCTTGTGGGGCGGGTTGTCAGGCAAGCTGATGCTTTGGCTTATGGGAAGCTACAATATCGCGGCGGACAGCGTGGTGGACATCGGCAGCATATATGGACTGGCTACCGGGCTGGCTTGGTGGTCATTCTATCGTCGGCAATTCGGCACGGCGGCGTTTGGCTAGTCGCGCATTACTGTTGGACGAGACGCATTCGCTGACCGCTCAACGTCGGATGCCATTATATATGATAGGCATTCTAGCCGCGAATTCGATGCCGGAGCATGGTCCGCTAAGGCTCCCCTCTCCTAAAATGGACTGTAACCGTAATCCCCTGTCACCGTAATCCCCTTGTTCGTTCCGGTCTAATGTTTGTGACGACTAGGCGGCGTGGACAAATTAGCGATGCTTGGCGAACAGGTCTCGCTGCGCTTGGTTGACCGAGCCGCTATCCCAATCGACTTCGCGCTTTGACGGTGGGATGTGGGCTCGCCGATCCTCATTGTCGTAGAACAGGGTGCCGTGAATGCCGATCGCATCGCGCTTGAGGATCGGGCGGTCCCAGAGCGGCGCCAACACCGCTCCGGCAGCGTCTTTGCCAAGCCGGTCGATCAAATCTTCGACCAGTTCCATGTCTCGCCCATCCGGGAAGATCGCTTCGAACTCTTCCGCAGTCGCCTGGAACACGCTGAAAGTAGCGTTCACCGCGCCGTCAATGATCTGGATGTTCTTCATAAGGGCGTTTTGGCAGCGGATAGGGCTACCGGCAACCGAACCTGATTGACGTGGGCGGTTGCGGTGACAGTGCATCCAATACGCACGCGGTATCGCTGATGTGGCGGAGGGCAGACTGACAGCCGGGCTTGCTTCGTTTATCGATCTTCGCAACACACAGATAGCGCCGGTTGAAAGCGGCCTTTCAATCAGAGGCGAAAGCCTCGATATCGAACGGAACTGACATACTGAGCGCGCTGCCGAACTTTTCGGCCGCACAATGCGCGTGGGCGAACACATCCTGCGCCGCTCCGTCAGACCCGGACCATAAGCCAGCGATAACGATACGGATCGCGCCTCTGTCGGTCGCGGCAATGCCTTGATCGCAATAGCAGCATTGAAAGTCAGGGCTCACCATAGCGACTTTTATCACGCCAGCAGCGGTGGGCAATCGGATGACGGTTGGCCTACCGACCGACCCATCACCCCTTCGCCCCAATCGCCCCCATCCGTGCCGCCACGATCTTCGCCGTCTCGGCCGACCGGAGCCGTTCGCCGAAGGCTGCATTCTCCTCCGCGATCCGGCTCGCCAACGCGGCGCCGTCGCGCGTCAGGCGCTTGGTTTCGGCGAAGGCCTGGGCCGGCAAGGCCGCGAAGGCCTGCGCCGCCGCCAGCGCCTCGGCGTCCAGCGCACCGGCCGGGACGAGGCGGTTGGCGATGCCCGCTGCCAGCGCCGTCTGTGCGTCGATCGCTTCGCCCAAAGCGAACATCGCCATCGCGCGGGCGTGGCCGAGGCGGGCGGTGAGGAGGAGGCTGGAGCCGGCCTCGGGCACCAGGCCCAGCCCGACGAAGGGGGCGGTGAGGAGGGCGTCTCCGGCCAGCAGCACATGGTCGCAGTGGAGCAGCATCGTCGTGCCGATGCCCACGGCGCGGCCCTGGACGGCGGCGATCACTGGCTTGGGGAAGGCGGCGATGGCGTCGATGAAGCGGGGGGCGTTTTTCGGTACCTTGCCCGCGCCGGCGACGGTGGCGAAGTCGAGCAGGTCGTTTCCGGCGCTGAACATCGTGCCGTCGCCGCGGAACAGGACGGCGCCGATCGTCTCGTCGCGCGCGGCCTCGGCCAGATGCGCGGTCAGCGCGTCGTACATCTCCAGGGTGATGGCGTTCTTCTTGTCGGGCCGCGCGAAGCTGAGGACGAGGACGCGGTCGGCTCGGTCGGTGCGGATATGTTCGCTCATGAAGGACTCGCTCGATGACGGGGGCATGTTGATGACAGGGTCCGCCTGCTGTCGTCGAAAGCCGGGCCGGCGTCGAGCCCCCGCGCGGTCGGCGGGCAGGGCGCGGTGCGGCCTGGCACAGTCCGGCCTGGCGCAGTCCGGCTTGGCGCGGGCAGGAAGGCGGCTATAAGCCTGCGCAGGTTCATCAGGCGGGGCAGCAATGGCGTCGGACACGCGACAGGACGACAAGGGCAGCGACCGGCGGCGGCAGATTTTGGAGATCGCGGCGCAGCTGTTCGCGCGCAAGGGCTATCGCGGTACGTCGATGCGCGACATCGGCGAGCAGGCGGGAGTGCTGGGCGGCTCGCTCTATCACCATATCAAGTCGAAGGACGCGCTGTTCGTCGAGCTGCACAATGCCGCGCTCGATGCGGCCGAGGCGAAGATCGCGGGCGAGATGGCGCTGCATGTCAATCCCTGGGCGCAGCTGGAGGCGGGCTGCGGGGCGCTGCTCGACCTGCAGCTCGATCCCAATTCGCTGACCATGCCGATGATGAACGATTTTCGCGAGGTGCCGGCCGAGGTGCGCGACGCGCTGATCGAGCGGCGCGACCGGTTCGAGACGCTGTTCCGCGACCTGATCGAGCGGTTGCCGCTGCCTGCCGACATCGACCGTTCGGTCTATCGCAACATGCTGCTGGTCCAGCTCAATTCGGCGGCGGACTGGTACCGGCCGGGCCGGCTGACTCCCCGCGACATCGCGCGTCAGGTGGCGCTGCTGTTCCGCCACGATGCGAGCGAAGCGGCCCGGGATGGGTGAGTGACCCAAGGGGCAGGGCGGGCCGATTGCGACTGTAACAGATGTTTGGTATAAGGCTGCCAACTGATTCAGAGGATGTCCGATGCAGACCTATATTCCGCCGATCGACGACTATAAGTTCCTGCTGACCGAGGTGCTCGGCTTCGACCGCGCCATGGGCGAGATGGGCAAGGAGGTCGATGCCGACCTGGCCGTCGCCGTGCTCGACGAGGCCGGCAAGATGTGCGCCGAACGGCTCCAGCCGCTCAACCGCGAAGGCGACGAGCAGGGCAGCCGCCTGATCGACGGCGTCGTCCACACGCCCGAGGGCTATGCCGAGGCCTATCGCGAGTTCGTCACGGCCGGCTGGGCGTCGTTGTCGGGCGATCCGGCGCATGGCGGGCAGGGCCTGCCCTTCGTGCTGCAGCTGTGGCTCGACGAGATGATCTCGGCCACCAATCTGTCCTTCGGCCTGTTCCCCGGCCTGACGCGCGGCGCCTGCGAGGCGATCGCGGCCCATGCCAGCGAGGAGCTCAAGGCGCGCTATCTGGCGCCGCTCGTCACCGGCGAATGGACCGGCGCGATGGCGCTGACCGAGAGCGGTGCCGGCACCGACCTCGCCCTGCTCAAGACGCGCGCGACGCCCAATGGCGACGACAGCTATGCGGTGCAGGGGACCAAGATCTTCATCTCCTCGGGCGACCATGATTTCGGCGGCAACATCGTCCACCTCGTGCTGGCGCGGCTGCCCGATGCCCCGGCCGGCGTGAAGGGGATCAGCCTGTTCCTCGTGCCGAAGTTCCTGCCCGACGCCGAGGGCAATTTCACCGTCCGCAACGCCATGTCGGTCGGCGCTCTCGAGAAGAAGATGGGCATCCACGCCCAGCCGACCTGCGTGATGAACTATGACGGCGCCACCGGCTGGCTGGTGGGCGAGCCGCATCGCGGTCTGGCCGCGATGTTCACCATGATGAACGCCGAGCGGCTGATGGTCGGCATCCAGGGCCTCGGCATCGCCGGCGGCGCCTATCAGCAGGCGGTGGCCTATGCGCGCGATCGTCTGCAGGGGCGCAGCGCCGATGGCGCCCGCAATCCCGTCGCGATCGTCGAACATGCCGATGTGCGCCGCATGCTGCTCAACGTCCGCTCCTTCGTCGAGGCGGGCCGCGCGCTGGCCGGCTGGACCGCGCTCCAGCTCGACCGCGCCGCCTCGCACCCCGACAGCGGCGAGCGCGCCAAGGCCGATGCGCTGGTCGCGCTGCTCACCCCGGTCGTGAAGGCGGCCTTCACCGATATCGGCTTCGAGGCCGCGGTGCAGGCGCAGCAGGTGTTCGGCGGCCATGGCTATATCCGCGAATGGGGCATGGAGCAGTTCGTCCGCGACGCCCGCATCGCCCAGATCTACGAGGGCACCAACGGGGTGCAGGCGATGGACCTGATCGGCCGCAAGCTGACCCTGGCCGGCGGTGCGGTGGTCGACGGCTATTTCGACCTGATCGGGGCCGAGCTGGCCGGCGTCGAGACGGCCGAGGCGCGGGCCATGGCGTCGCGCGTGGCCGAGGCGCTGACCGAGCTGCGCGCGATCACCGCGTCGGTGCGCGGCGCATCGGTCGACGTGGCGGGTGCTGCGGCGGTCGATTATCTGCGGCTGTTCGCGCTCGTCTCGATGGGCTGGATGTGGGTCCGCATGGTCGATGCCGCGCGCGGCGACGAGCCGCTCCATGCCGCCAAGCGCGGCGTCGGCGCTTATTATGTCCGCCGCGTCCTGCCGCAGGCGCTGGGCCTTGCCGCCGCGATTCGCGAGGGCGCCGATCCGATCCTGGATATTCCCGCCGAAATGCTCTGACGGGCCGGGCCGGCGCTATGTGGCGTCGGCCCCACTCGCTCAGTCGAGCAGCAACTCCCCGAACGCCGCGCGCCAGTCTTCGGGCAGCGGCACCGGTCGGCGCGAGGCGCGATCGACATAGACATGGGTGAAGCGGCCCTGCGCGGCCGCTTCGTCCTTTCCGGCCCCGAAGGCCCCGAGCCGGTAGGTGACGCTCGACGTCCCGATCTTCTCTACCGCCAGCCCGATCTCGACGACCTCGGGATAGGCGAGCGACGCCGCATAGCGACAGGCCGTCTCGACCACGAGGCCGATCGGATTGCCCTTCTCGATGTCGAGCAGCCCGCGCTCGATCAGCCAGGCGTTCACCGCCGTGTCGAACCAGCGGTAATGGACCGCATTGTTGACATGACCATAGACGTCATTGTCCGCCCACAGCGTCTGGATGCGCGTCCAGTGGCGATAGGTGGGGCGGGGCGAGAGCGGGGTGCGGTCCATTCAGTCGTCCTCGGTGGATGCGGCGGGAAGGAAGGCCTGTCCATCGTCTCGATTGGGGCCGCGTTGATGGACAGGATCATCGCTTCGGCTCCATGATCTCCACGCTCATAGAGCAGCGTCGGCGGGCATCAAGGGCGATGAGAAGCGGAAGATGCCCCCGATCCCAGCGGCGGAAATCCTGCCCCACAACCGCTGCGAAAGCGCTTGAGTACCAAGTGAAAGGAATATATACCCGTCAGTATGAATCAGCGCTGAAGAGTAAGGCAGCGGTTCATCCGATTAGGGGAGGCCAGATGAAAATCCATCTTCGTACCGTCCGCAATGCGTCGCTGGCCATGCTGGTCATGTGGCCTGCGATCGTCAGCGCCCAGTCCGCCGCCAAGGCGCCAGCCGAGGACGGCGTGGCGGACACCGCCGAGATCATCGTCACCGCGACGCGTCAGAACACCGCGCTCAGCCGCGTGGCCGCCGCCGTCAGCGCGGTCCGCGCCGCCGACATCGCGCCGGGTGGCGTGCAGAATATCGGCGATCTTCAGGTCGTCGTCCCCAACGTCTCGATCGGTGACCAGTTCGGCGTGAATCGGACCTTCATCCGCGGCGTCGGCCTCAACAATTTCGACGTCGGCGGCGAAGGTGCTGTTGCCTTCCTCCAGAATGGCGCGATCCTGCCCCGTCCGGCGCAGCAGCTCAGCGGCTTCTTCGATCTCGAGCAGATCGAGGTGCTGCGCGGCCCGCAGTCGATCCTCTACGGTCGTGGCGCGACCGCTGGTGCGATCAACATGGTGACCGCGCGCCCGAAGGAGGAGCTGGAAGGCTATGTCCGCGCGACCTACGGCAATTACAACGCCAAAATCCTCGAAGGCGCGGTCGGCGGCGGCCTGTCGGGCGACAAGCTGCTCGTCCGCGTCGCCGGCAAATATGAAAAGCGCGACGGTTACGGCAAGAATGTCTTCACCGGTGCCGATGTCGACGATCGCGACGCCTATTCGCTGCGCGGTACGGTCGTCGCGAAATTCTCGGAGACGGTCACCGGCACGGTCATTGTCGACCATTTCAAGGAAGACGACAACAACTACGCCTTCCACTATTTCGGCCCCTCGGTCGTCCCGGAGGCAGGCCTGCCGCACAAGCTGATCGGTGGTCAGACGATCATCGAATATTATCAGGGTCGCGGCGAGAAGGTGAACCTGCGCAACATCTATTCCGATCAGGAAGCGATCAACAAGCGCGACGGTTATGGCTTCACCGGCCTGCTCGACTGGGATCTGGGCGCCGCCACGATCAAGTCGACGACAGCCTATCGTAGCTTCGACCGCTTCCAGCGCGACGATCTCGACAGTTCGCAGGTCAACCTCGCCGGTCGCAACGATTATGTCGAGAAGAGCCGTGCGTTCAGCCAGGAATTCACGGTCAACTATCAGGGCAATGGCTTCACCCTGCTCGGCGGCGCCATGTATCTGCACGAGAAGCTGACCGGCTCGGTGCTGGTGCCGACCACCAATCTCGGCGTCCTGTTCGGTCTGCCGGCCAACACCTTCGACAATGGCGCCTATGAACAGAACGGCGTCGTCAAGATCGACGCGGTCGGCGTCTATCTCCAGGGTGCGGTCGATCTGAGCTCGACCCTGAAGCTGACCGCCGGTGCGCGCTACAATTATGAGCGGCGCAAGGGTGACGGCTTCTTCCGCTTCGACGCGATCGGCATCAACATCCCGACCGACGAAACCAAGGGCTGGTCCGCGCTCACGCCGAAGCTGCTGCTGGAATATCGCCCGACCGACACGACGATGCTCTATGCGAGCGTGACCAAGGGCTTCAAGTCGGGCGTGATCAACGTCGGCAGCGCCGACCCGGCGATCAACCCGGAAACGGTGTGGAGCTATGAAGGCGGCTTCAAGCAGCGCTTTGCGGGCAACCGCGTCATGCTGAGCGGTGCGATCTTCTATTATGATTACAGCAACCTGCAGGTCAGCTTCGTCAACGCGAACAGCATCGTCCAGACGATCAACGCCGCGACCGCGCGCAACTATGGCGGCGAGCTCGAGCTGGAAGCGAAGGTCACGCCGCAATTCTCGGTGAACGCCAACGCGTCGTACCTCAACGCCAAGTTCACCAAGTTCTGCAACGCTTATTATGGCGCGGCCTTCCCGGCGCGTCCGGGCGTCTCCTATGCGCCGTGCCCCGGCCAGGCCGGTCTGGTCGACCTCAGCGGAAACCGTCTCCCCAACGCACCGCGCTATTCGTTCGGCGGCGGGTTCAACTGGGACATCCCGATGGGCGAGGCCAAGGTCAGCCTCGGTGGCGACATGAAGTACCAGTCGAAGGTGTTCTTCAGCGAATTCAACAACCGCGACGCCGTGCAGGGCTCCTATGTCCTGTTCAACGCCAGCGCCGCCTATCATTCGCCGAACGACCAGTGGACGCTGACCGGCTGGGTGAAGAACCTGACCAACAAGTTCATCATCGCCAACAACATCATCGCGGCGGCGACCTATGCCTATCCGCGGGTCGGATCGCTGATGCCGCCGCGCACCTATGGTGCGACGCTCGGTTTCAACTTCTGAACCAGGGGGGCGGATCGAAAGGTCCGCCCCTTCTTCTTACCGGAGAGAACAGGCGGCAGGATGGAGAGCTTTGCGATCGGCAGGATCCAGGTGCACCGGATCGAGGAATGGGCTGGTCCCTTCGTACCGCCGTCCGAGCTTTTTGCAGGCTATGAGGAGGCGAACTGGGAACGGCAGCGGCCCGAGTTCACCCCCGACTATTTCGACGCCCCCAGCGGCAAGGTCTTCGGCTGCCTGCAAAGCTGGCTGATCGACACCGGCACCGTCCGCATCCTCTTCGATACCGGCGCGGGGAACGACAAGGATCGCCCCAATCTCCCGATTTTCGGCAATCTCCAGACCGACTTTCTGGGGCGCCTCGCACGGGCCGGCTATCAGCCCGAGGATATCGACATCGTCGTCTGCTCGCACATCCATGTCGACCATGTCGGCTGGAACACCCGGCTGGTCGACGGGCGCTGGGAGCCGACCTTCCGCAATGCCCGCTATGTCCTGCCGATCCGCGACCGCGATTATTGGGATCCGCTGATCGACGGTGCCGGGCCGCAAGGTATCGGCGCGCTGGTCAATGTGAACATGTTCGAGGACAGCGTGCGGCCGATCCTCGATGCGGGCCGCGCCGAATGGGCCGACGACGGCTTCGAGGTCCTGCCCGGGATGATCCTGCGCTGCCGCCCCGGGCACACCCCCGGCAGCATGTCGCTGCACCTCGCTTCCGATGGGGAGAAGGCGATGTTCGTCGGCGACATCGTCCACCATCCGGCGCAGATCTATCGCCCCGACTGGAACAGCATCTTCTGCGAGGACCAGGATCAGGCGCGCGAGACTCGGCGGACCCTGCTCGAGGAAGCCGCGCGCGAGGAAGCCTTGCTGGTCCCAGCGCACTTCGCAGGCAGCCACGCGGCGCGTGTCGTGCGCGACGGGAAGGGCTTTCGTCCAGTGCTTACCGGTCTGCTGTAGCGGTTTTTGGCGGTCGCTTGATGCGGCCGCTGCTCAGTACGCCTGGGCGAGCCCTGCGCCGCTCGCGCGAACCACACCCCAGGCTTTCAGTCGAGCCTCGCCCCCTTCACCGGGAAGGCCGGGGGCCGAGGAAATTTCCGCCGGCGTGCGGCTGAGGCGCGGGGCGGGCGCCGGCTGTAACTCGCCGTCCACCGCGATGTGCACCTGCCGCTCGACATTGGCCGGATGCTCCAGTGCCTCCTCGGGGCTCAGAACGGGTGTCACGCAGGCGTCGAGCCCGTCGAAATGCGCCACCCACTGCTCGCGGCTCCGCGCACGAACGATGGGTTCGATCCGCGCGGCGCGTTCGGCCCAATGCGAGGGATCGAGATGGTCGCCGAAATCGGCGGGGTCGAAGCCCAGACCGGTCACAAAGGCCGCGTGGAATTGGGGTTCGAGCGCCCCGACCGCGATGAACCCGCCATCGGCGGTCTCGTAGCAGCGGTAGAAATAGGCGCTGCCGTCGAGCACATTGCCACCGCGCCCTTCGTGCCAGCGGCCCATGCGCGACCAGGCGAAGATTTGCGTCAGCAGCAGCGAGGCGCCGTCGAGCATCGCTGCATCGACCACCTGGCCGCGTCCGCTGGTCGATCGTTCGACCAGCGCCGCCAATATCCCCGAAAGCATCATCATGCCGCCGCCGCCGAAATTGGCGGCCAGGTTGATCGGCGGCACCGGAGGACCGTCATGCGGTCCCATCAGATAGAGCCCGCCGGTCAGCGACAGATAGTTGATGTCGTGACCCGCCTTGTGCGCCAGCGGGCCGGTCTGGCCCCACCCGGTCATGCGCGCATAGATCAGGCGACCGTTGAGGCTGGTCAGGCGATCGGGGCCGAGGTCGAGCCGTTCCATGGCGCCGGGCCGGAATCCCTCGACCAGCACGTCCGCCTTGCCGACCAGTTCCAGCGCCAGTGCAAGATCCTCGGCCGACTTCAGGTCTAGCTCGATCGAGGGGCGGCTGCGGTTGAGATAATTGTGGCGCTCGTCACCTCCGCCAAAGGCCTGCGCCCCGCGCCGGTCGATGCGCAGTACCTCGGCGCCCATGTCGGCCAGCATCATGCAGACGAAGGGGGTCGGGCCGAGGCCGGCAAATTCGACGACGCGGATGCCCGCCAGCGGTCCGGTCATGCGGGCTGTCCGATCATCTCGGCCCTTATCCTCTTCTTGTCGATCTTGCCGGTCGCGCCCAGCGGGATGCGATCCACGAAACGCACCTCGTCGGGCATCCACCATTTGGCGATGCGGCCTTCGAGATGGGCGATCAACTCTCCGGAGGTGGCGGTGGCTCCCTCGCGGGCCTCGACGATCAGCAGCGGCCGTTCGCCCCAGCGCTCGTGCGGCTGGCCCACGACCGCAGCATTGGCCACGGCGGGATGGCTCATCACCATATTCTCGATCTCGATCGACGAGATCCACTCGCCGCCCGACTTGATGAGGTCCTTCGACCGGTCGGTGATGCGGACGAAGCCATGTTCGTCGATTGTAGCCACGTCACCCGTGTCGAACCAGCCATCGGGATCCAGTATCTCCGCTTCGTGCCGGAAATAGGCGCCCGCGACGGTCGAGCCGCGCACCATCAGATGTCCCGGCGTCACCCCGTCGTGCCGGACGACTTCGCCATCCTCGCCCTTCAGGCACAGGTCGACGTCGAACATCGGCCGGCCTTGCTTCAGCGACTGCGCGCGGCGCTGTTCGGCCGGCAGCGCCACCGTGGCGACGGTGGGGCTCGCGGCCGTCGCGACCGGCGAGGTTTCGGTCATGCCCCAGGCATGCACGACCTCCACTCCATGATCGTCTTCCAGCGCCTGCAACAGAGCAGGCGGGCAGGCGGAGCCGCCGATCAGGACGCGCTTGAGCGTTCCCAGCGAGCCGCCGCTGCGGGCCAGATGCTGGAGCAGCCCTTGCCACACCGTGGGGACGCCGGCTGCAAAGGTTACGCCCTCCTCGTGGATCAGGCTTTCGAGCGAGGCGCCGTCGAGCCGCGCGCCCGGCATCACCAGCTTCGCACCCGAGGCCGGCGCCGAGAAGGCGATGCCCCAGGCATTGGCGTGGAACATCGGCACCACCGGCAGCACGACGTCGCGTGCCGAGAAATTCATGAAGTCGTGCTGCAGCGTCGCGAGTGCGTGGAGATAGTTGGAGCGATGCGAATAGAGCACGCCCTTGGGCTGTCCGGTTGTTCCCGAGGTATAGCAGAGGCCGCAGGCCGCCCGCTCGTCGATCCCGCCCCAATGCGCGGGCGAAGCCGCCTCGTGCAGCAACGCCTCATAGCCGATTGCGGGGAAGGGGGCGTCCTCCGGCGAGCCGTCGGGAAACAGCACCACCAGTTCGATCGATGGGCAGTGCGGCAGCACGCGGTTGATCAGCGGGATGAAGGCGGCGTCGGCCAGCAGGATGCGGTCGCCGGCATGGTTGATGATATAGACGATCTGCTCGTCGAACAGGCGCGGATTGACCGTGTGGCAGACGGCGCCGATGCCCATGACCCCATACCAGGCCTCGACATGGCGGGCATGGTTCATCGCCAATGTGGCGACACGGTCGCCCTCGACGATACCACGCCCCAGCAGTGCCGAGGATAGCAGGCGGGCTCGCTCGGCGATGTCCGCATAGCAGGAGCGCTCGGTTTCGCCCGTGATAGTCCGCGAGATGACGGGGGTCGTGCCGTGCCAGCGGGCGGCGAAATCGATGAAGCGGTCGACCGTCAGGGCATGATCCTGCATCAGCCCGGCCAGCGTCACCTTCTCCGTCATTGCCCCCGATCCTCCCTGGCGTACTACTGTCGCCCGCCGTGCATGACCCATCGCCTACCAATGGGTATTTTGGCCGTCAAGCAAGCCCGGCGGTCGGCCCTGAATAACGGTCCGAAAATATACTATACAGTAGGTTCGCCTTGTGGCACTATCTTTTCTGTCCGGTCGAACGGGCGGAGTGGATGCGAGGAGGAGGACCAGGTGAGCAGCGTCACCGCAGGCCAGATGGGATTCACCGCGACCGAGAAAGTGACGTTCGGGCAGCCCGCCCGCGACGCCATTCTCGCGCAGGCGGAAGTGATGGGTGCGCGACGCGTCTTCCTGCTCGCTTCGTCGACATTGCGGACCGATACCGACGAAATCAAGCAGATCGAGGCTGCGCTGGGCGATCGCCATGCCGCGACCTACAGCGGCATCGCCCCCCATGCGCCGCGCAGCGACGTGCTTGCCGCCGCCAACGCGGCGCGCGATGCGCGCGCCGACCTGATCGTCTCGATCGGCGGCGGCTCGGCGACCGATGCCGCCAAGATCGTCGCGCTGCTGATCAAGCATGACGTGCGGACCGTCGAGGCGTTCGAGCCGCTGCGGACCTATGTCGACGACGCGGGCAATGTGATCAACCCGCTCACGGTCGGGCCCGATATCCGCGTGATCTGCGTGCCCACGACGCTGTCGGGCGGCGAGTTCAACGCGCTGTCGGGTGCGACCGACGAAGTGACCATGCACAAGCAGGGCTATGAGCATCGCAACATGGCCCCGATCATGGTCGTGCTCGATCCGGCGATCACGGTCCACACGCCGCAATGGCTGTGGCTGTCCACCGGCGTGCGTTCGGTCGACCATGCGGTCGAGACGCTCGCCTCCTATCAGTCGAATGATTTCGCCGATGGCCTCGCTGACAATGCGCTGCGCCTGCTGGCGGAAGGCCTGCCGCGCGTGAAGGCCGATCCTTCGGATCTCGAGGGCCGGCTCAAGTGCCAGATCGGCGCCTGGCAGTCGATGATCTCGATCATCGGCGGGGTTCCGATGGGGGCGAGCCACGCGATCGGGCACATATTGGGCGGCACCTGCAACGTGCCGCACGGCCACTGTTCCTGCGTCATGTCGCCCTATGTACTGGCGTGGAATGCCGAGCATGATGCGAGCCGCCAGGTCCGCATCAATGCCTGCCTCGGCAACACCCATGCGACCGCATCGGAGAGCCTCGACGCCTTCATCCGGGGGCTGGGCATGCCGCGCACCCTTTCGGAGGTCGGCGTTCTGGAGGACCAGTTCCAGAGGGTAGCCGAATATACCATGCTTGATATATGGGGGAGGACCAATCCGAGGCCGGTCCGGTCCCCAGCGGACATCATGGAGATCCTAAGAAAAGCGGCATGACCAGATCCAGCGCTGCCTCTGTCAAGAAACAGGCCTCCGCCCCCGGAACGGGGCGCGAGATCAAGCCTGGCGTCGTGGCCTTCAAGCGCGCCCGCATCCTCGAGGAAGCGAGCGCCCTGTTCTTCGAGAAGGGCTATGAGGCGGCAACGCTGGAAATGCTGGCGGACCGACTGAGCGCGACCAAGCCGTTCCTCTACACCTATTTCAAGGGCAAGAGCGCCATATTGAGCGCGATCTGCGAAGTGGGCGTGAAGGAATCGCTGGCCGCGCTGGACCGGATGGCGGAAACTGAACGCACGTCGATCGACCTGCTCAAGGCTTCTCTGCGCGAAGTCGCGGAGATCATCGTGGCGCGGCACGAATATCTGGTCGTGTACCAGCGCGAGATGATGAACCTCGAGCGGACCGATGCCCAGCGCATCCTGCGCCTGCGGCACGAGTTCGACCTGCGGATCGGGAAGCTCATCGACGACTGCGTGCGCGACGGCGATGTGACCGTCCCGGATGCCGCCGCGATGTCGGTCTGGATCGGCGGCCTGCTCAGCTGGATAACCTATTGCTATCGGCCAGGCAGCAAACGTTCGGCGGAAATGGTGGTCGACCAGGCGGTCGAGGCCTGTCTGCGGCTTATCGCCGTCGCCTGAACCAACTGCCTCCGGCCCATCGGGATTTGGAGGTATCATGACAACGACAATACCGGCGCGCCCGCGCGATTTCACCGATCCGCGCATCCCCAATCGGGATGAATGCGTGCTGCGTTATCTCGTCGATCGCTGGGCGGTCGAGCGCGCCGACAAGACCCATGTCATCTTCGAGGATGGCGAGGAGTGGAGCTTTGCGGAGGTGCGCCGCCTGGTCCGCGCCAAGGCTGCGGGATTGCGCAAGCTGGGCGTGAAGCAGGGCGATTTCGTCGCGGCCTGGCTGCCCAGTGGCCGCGATGCGCTGCTGGCCTTCTACGCGATCAACTATCTCGGCGCGGTGTTCGTGCCCTTCAACACCGCCTATCGCGGCAACCTGCTCGCTCATGTGCTGGCTAATTCGGGCGCGTCGCTCATCGTGGTGCACCCCGACCTCGTCGGTCGTCTGTCCGAGGTCGACTGTGCCGAGCTGCGCCAGCTTGTCGTGACGACGCAGGGCGCGGTGCCGGACATCGGCCTGCCGGTGACGCGGTTCGACGATCTCGACGGCGAGGATGTCGGCGAACTCGACCGTCCGATCCAGCCTTGGGACATCCAGTCGATAATCTATACCTCGGGCACAACCGGACCGTCCAAGGGGGTGCTGTCCTCCTATCTCCACATGTTCTCGAACGCCGGCCCGGAATCCTGGCCGATGGTGGGCGAGGACGATCGCTATATGTGCGTCGCGCCGATCTTCCACATCGGCGGCATGGGCCCGCCTTTCGTGATGCTGGCGCGTGGTGCCTCGGTTGCGGTGATCGAGACCTTCTCGACCGACCGCTTCTGGGACATCGCCCGCAAGACGCAGTCGACCATGGTCTTCCTGCTGGGCGTGATGGCGACCTTCCTAATGAAGCAGCCGCCGTCACCTGAAGACAAGACTCATGGAGTGCGCAAGGCCTTCATGGTGCCGCTGACCGACGACGCGCCGGCCTTCACCGAGCGGTTCGGGATCGACATCTATACCATCTTCAATATGACCGAGATTTCCTCGCCGATCGTGTCCGAGGCCAATCCGGTCAAGCGCGGCACCTGCGGCAAGGTGCGCCCGCATGTCGAGGTGCGGCTGGTCGACGGCAATGATTGCGAGGTGCCGGTGGGCGCCATCGGCGAGATGCTCGTCCGCACCGACCGGCCCTGGGCAATGAACAGCGGCTATAATCGTAATCCGGAGGCGACCGCCAAGGCCTGGGCCAATGGCTGGTTCCACACCGGTGACGCCTTCCGCCGCGACGAGGACGGCTATTATTATTTCGTCGACCGGGTGAAGGATGCGATCCGCCGCCGGGGCGAGAATATCTCCTCCTTCGAGGTCGAGGTGGAGGTCTGCGCGCACCCGCATGTCCGCGAATGCGCGGCGATCGCGGTGCCGAGCGAATTCTCCGAGGACGAGGTGATGGTGATCGTGGCGCCGGTGCCCGGCTGCACGATCGACGTCGAGCATCTGGCGGGCTTCCTGATCGAGAAGATGCCCTATTTCATGGTGCCCCGCTACATCCGCATCCTCGACGAACTGCCCAAGACGCCCTCGGCCAAGGTGCTCAAGGCGGATTTGCGGCAGGAGGGCATCACCGCAGACACCTGGGACCGCGAAAAGGCCGGGATGCGTGTTCGCCGCGAGGTGTTCACCAGCTGATCGGGCGAACGGCCGGCGGTTTTTGGGAGAGGACGACATCATGAGCATCCACCCCCTGTTCGGGCCGAACCGGCTCAAGCTGGGCTTGTTCTGCATGAACACGCTGTCGGCGCTGACCACGGCGCCCGACATGTTCGCCGGTGACTGGGACGCCTGCGTCAGGCTTGCCAGCATGGCAGACGATGCCGGGCTGGAGGCGTTCGTCCCGATCGCGCGCTGGAAGGGCTATGTCGACGATGCCTTCGACCATCCGTCGAATGCTGTGTTCGAACCCTTCACCTTCGCGGCGGGGATCGCGCAGGCTACGCGGCGTATCGGCGTGTTCGCGACGACCCATGCGCCGACCGTCCACCCGCTGATCGTCGCCAAACAGGCGGCGACCGTCGACCATATCTCGCAAGGCCGCTTCGCGATGAACGTCGTCGGCGGCTGGAACCGGCGCGAGTTCGACATGTTCGGGATCGACCTGCTCGATCATGAGGATCGCTACGTCTATCTCGCCGAATGGCTCGACATCGTCCGGCGCCTCTGGTCGGCCGATGCGGAGTTCGACGTGGAGAGCGCGCATTTCAAGATGAAGCGGGCGCTGTCACGCCCCCAACCGATGCGCGGCGCGGTGCCGATCATGAATGCGGGCTTTTCCCCGACCGGCATGCGCTTCGCCGCCGCCAACAGCGACATCGGGCTGATCGGGCTGTTTGGCTCCGACGAGGCGGCCTGGGCCGAGCAGATCGGCCAGTACAAGGCGCTGGCACGCGAGCAGTTCGGCAAGGAGATTCAGGTCTGGACCAATGCGCCGACGATCCTGCGCGACAGCGACGGTGATGCCGATCTATTGTATAGACATTATACCGAGGCCTGCGCCGACCGCGCGGCAATCGACAGTTTCGTCGGCACGCTGGCGCGCGAGAACAATGTTGCCGAGGGCAGCGAGCAGATGGCCTTCCTGCGCCGCAACGCCGTGCTCGGATCGGGCTTTCCGCTGATCGGTTCGCCCGACGGCGTGGCGGACCGGCTGCTCGCCTTGTCGCGCGCCGGGCTCGATGGCGTGATCATGAGCTTCGTCGATGCGATCGACGGTATGCACCGGGTCGAGCGCGACGTGCTGCCACGCTTGCGGAAAGCCGGCGTGCGCGGCTGATCAGGCCGGCGCCAGCGCCGGTTGCTCGGCTGCCTCGCCATAGCGCGCTTCGGCAGTGGCGAGCCGTTCGGCATAGCGCTCCATTGCGGCCAGCTTGACCGGCCCGAACCCCCGGACGTCGGCGATGAGCGACAGCAGCTCTGCGGCGGCATCGGCCCGGGTCGGGGTCAGCGCCGCGAGGACGCGCTCGACCAGCGCTTCATAGTCCGCAACCAACTGTCGCTCCGACCGGCGCTCTGCCGTCCAGCCGAAAATGTCGAGCGGGGTCCCGCGCAGGCCGCGCAGACGCTTGAGCAGGCGGAACAAGGGGAGGGCGATGCGTGCCGAAACCTCCCGCTTGCGCGGCCGGCCGTTCGGGCCGGGTCGGCTGAGCAGCGGCGGTGCGAGGTTGAAGCTGAGCGATGCGCCATCGGCGAAACCCTCGCGGAGCTCGTCGAGAAGGGCAGGATCGCTGAGCAGACGGGCGACCTCATATTCGTCCTTGATCGCCAGCAGGCGGCCATATTGGCGCGCGACGATCCGGGCGAGGCGATCCGATCCGGGGGTCTTCTCGCTCTCGATCGCGGCCACCCGCGTCACGTAATTGCGATAGCGCGCTGCGAGCCGATCGTCCTGATAGGCGGTGAGCCGGGCCGCGTGGAGATCGACGATCGCGTCGAGCGTCTCGGGTGGCGTGGCCATGTCCTGGACGGCGGTCGTTGGAAGCCGGTCTGGCGCATGCACCGACAGCCGGCCCAGGCGAAACGCTGTCAGGTTGAGCGGCACCGCTACGCCGTTGAGCCGGATCGCGGCCTCGATCGCGTCGACCCCGACGGGCAGCAGGCCGGCCTGCGCCGCGCGGCCGACCATCATCATATTGGCGGCGATGCTGTCGCCCATCAGCCCGACCGCCGTGCCGTTCGCGTCGAACAGATCGACGGCGTCGTCGCCGAGCTGCTTGCGCAGGCGGGCCAGCAGGATTTCGGGTTCCAGACGGAAGTCGCGCTGGAACTGGAAGGCGACGGTCGGGACGACGCTGGCATTGGTCAGGGCACGCGTCCGGCCTTGCCTCAAGCTGCGCGCCGCTTCCGCCGACAGCGCCGCGACGAGATCGAAGGCGAGAAGCAGGTCGGCTTCTCCCTCGCCCAGCCGCTGGCTGTGCAGTTGCGCAGGATCGTCGGCAAAACGCAGATGGCTGAAGACCGCGCCGTTCTTCTGGGCAAGACCGGTCATGTCGAAGGCGGACGCGGCGCGCCCTTCGACATGCGCGGCCATAGCGAGCACCGCGCCGACGGTGATCACGCCGGTGCCGCCAATCCCGGCGATCATCATCGTGCTGGTTCCCGAGCGGACATCCGGAATGGGCATGTCGGCAAACAGCTCTTCGGGGAGCGCGACGGCGGCCGGCTTGCGCGGTCCTGCACCTTTAACC
>NZ_JAGMXV010000063.1 GCF_018006725.1 Rhizorhabdus sp. | reverse complement strand
GCCCAGGCGGACGCCATGCTTCTTCTCGAACAGGTCCTTATACTTGGCGCGCGCCTCGATCACCGCCGTCATGTCGACGTCGTTGAACGTGGTCAGCATCGCTGCCGTATTCTGCGCTTCCTTCAGGCGGCTGGCGACCGTCTGGCGGAGGCGGGTCATGCGGACGCGCTCTTCCTTGCGACCACCCGACGAAGATGCCGGAACCGCAGCGACAGGCGCCGGGGCCGGGGCAACCGGAGCCACCTTGGGCTGGTTCTTCGCAGCCGCGACGACATCGTCCTTGGTCAGGCGGCCGTCCTTGCCGGTGCCTTTGATCTTCGTCGGGTCGACGCCATATTCGAGCACGGCGCGGCGGACGGACGGCGACAGCGTCACCGGATCTCCCGATTCGTCATCGGCCGGCGCGGCAGCGGGCTCAGCCGGTGCGGCAGCTTCGGCCTTGCCAACTGCGGTCTGATCCTCGACCGCCGGGGTCGCCGCCGTCGCGGCGCTGGCGCCTTCCTCGATCCGCGCGATCACCGCGCCGACGTTCACCGTATCGCCCTCGGTGACAACCAGCTCACCCATCACGCCGGCAACCGGCGAGGGGACCTCGACCGCGACCTTGTCGGTCTCGAGGCTTGCAATCGGTTCGTCGGCCTTCACCGCCTCGCCCGGCTTCTTGAGCCACTGGCCCAGCGTCGCCTCGGTGATCGATTCACCGAGCGTCGGAACAACCACATCGGTAGCCATCTTACTTACCCTTCGATTCGTGGCCGAGCGCGTCGGCGATCAGTGCCGCCTGCTGGACGGCATGGTTGCGGGCGAGACCGGTCGCCGTCGCAGCGGCAGCCTTGCGGCCCGCATAGACGGCACGCTTCGGTGCGCCCCCATTTTCGATGAGAACCTTCTCGATATAGGGCTCGACGAAGGTCCAGGCGCCCTGGTTCTTCGGCTCTTCCTGTGCCCACACCACTGTTTCGAGATTGGGCATCCGGCTGAAGAAGCTGATCAGCGCATCCGCCGGGAACGGATAGAGCTGCTCAAGGCGCAGGATCATCGTGTTCTTGTCGCCCGCCGCGTCGCGTGCCTCGGCCAGCTCATAATAGAGCTTGCCCGACACCAGCACGACCCGACGCACGTCGGCATCGGCCGGCGGGTTGGTGTCGCGCAGAACGCGCTGGAAGCGGCTCTCGCCCATCATTTCCTCGGCCGTCGACACCGCCGACTTGTGGCGGAGCAGCGACTTGGGCGTCATGATGATCAGCGGCTTGCGGAACTGGCGAACCATCTGCCGGCGCAGAATGTGGAAATAATTGGCCGGCGTGGTGCAGTTGGCGACCTGCATATTGTCTTCCGCGCACAGCTGCAGATAGCGCTCGAGACGTGCGGAGCTATGCTCCGGCCCCTGCCCTTCATAGCCATGCGGCAGCAGCATCACGAGACCGTTCACGCGCAGCCACTTCGCCTCGCCGGACGAGATGAACTGATCGATGATGACCTGCGCGCCATTGGCGAAGTCGCCGAACTGCGCTTCCCACATGACCAGCGTGTTCGGCGCAGCCGACGCATAGCCATATTCGAAGCCCAGCACGCCGAACTCGGACAGCGGGCTGTCGAGCACCTGGAAACGGCGGTCCATCGCCGACAGCGGGATGTACTTGTGCCCATCCTTCTGGTCGACCCACACCGCATGGCGGTGGCTGAACGTACCACGGCCAGAATCCTGGCCGGACAGGCGGACAGCATAGCCGTCGCGCAGCAACGACCCGAAGGCGAGCGCCTCGGCGGTCGCCCAGTCGAAGCCCTTGCCGGACTCGAACATCTCCTTCTTGGCGTCGAGGATGCGGGCGAGCGTCTTGTGGATCGAGAGCCCCTCGGGAACCGTGGTCAATTGCTTGCCCAGGTCGCCGATCGCCTCCGCGCTGATGCCGGTCACCGCAGCGCGGCGCTCGGTGATCGCCTCACGCGGCTCGGCAAAACCGGTCCAGTCGCCTTCGAACCAGTCCGCCTTGTTGACCTTGTACGCCTTGCCAGCCTCGAACTCGGCCTCGAGTTGCGCGACGAACTCGGCTTCCGTCTGCGGCGTCCAGTCGGCGTCGATAACGCCCTCTTCGACCAGACGCGCACTATAGAGCGCGCTGACCGGCGGATGCTTGCGGATTTCCTCGTACATCAGCGGTTGGGTGAAGCCCGGCTCATCGCCTTCGTTATGGCCGAAGCGGCGATAGCACCACATGTCGATCACGACGTCGCGCTTGAAGGTCTGACGGAACTCGGTCGCGACCTTGCACGCCCAAGTCACGGCTTCGGGATCGTCGCCGTTGACGTGCAGGATCGGCGCCTGGACCATCTTGGCGATATCCGACGGATAAGGCGACGAGCGCGCGAACTGCGGCGAGGTGGTGAAGCCCACCTGGTTGTTGATCACGAAGTGGATCGTGCCGCCAGTATTGTAGCCGCGCAGACCGGAGAAGCCGAAGCACTCCATGATGATGCCCTGACCCGCAAAGGCGGCATCGCCGTGCAGCAGGATCGGCAGGACGCGCGAGCGCTCCAGATCGTCGACCTTGGTCTGCTTGGCGCGCGCCTTGCCCAGCACCACCGGATTGACGCACTCCAGATGGGACGGGTTCGGCGACAGGCTCAGGTGAACCTTGTTGCCGTCGAACTCGCGGTCGGTCGAGGTACCGAGGTGATATTTGACGTCGCCCGAACCACCGACATCGGCCGGGTTCGAAGAACCACCGGCAAATTCGTTGAAGATCGCGCGGTACGGCTTCTCCATGACGTTGGAGAGCACGTTCAGACGGCCGCGATGGGCCATGCCGATCACGACCTCGTTCACGCCATAGGCGCCGGCATATTTGATCACCGCTTCGAGCGCGGGGATCATCGATTCACCGCCGTCGAGGCCGAAGCGCTTCGTGCCGACATATTTGCGGCCGAGAAACTTCTCCCACTGCTCGGCGTGGATCACCTTGTTGAGGATCGCCTTCTTGCCTTCGGGCGTGAAGCTGATCTCGGCGTCCTTGCCCTCGATGCGGGCCTGCAGGAAGCGACGCTCTTCGACGTCGCTGATGTGCATATATTCGATGCCGACATTGCCGCAGTAATTCTTGCGGAGGATGGCGATCAGTTCACGGACGGTCGCCCGCTCGAGGCCAAGGAAGCCCGCGATATAGACCTCGCGGTCCATGTCGGCTTCGGTGAAGCCATGCCAGGCCGGGCTCAGATCCTCGGTTTCGTCGCGCTGCGAAAGGCCGAGCGGGTCGAGGTTGGCGAGCAGATGGCCGCGTACCCGATAGGTACGGATCAGCATGATGGCGCGAATCGAATCGAGCGCGCGTCGCTCGATCTCGGCCTGGCTGATGCCCTGCGAAGCCGGCGCGGCGACGGGTGCCGGAGCGCCCTTCGCGGGCTTCGGCGGCACGGTCATCTGGGTCGGATCGAGCGCTGCGGTCAGCGAGTCGGTCGTCGACGGAGGCCAGTTGGACCGGGCCCAGCTCGGACCCGACACATCGGCTTCCACTGTCGCGAAATATGCCTGCCAGTCAGGCTGTACGCTTGTCTTGTCGGCGCAATATTGCCGATAGAGCGATTCTACGAAGGAAGCACTGACTCCCTCCGGTCCGTCGAAACCGACGCCTTCGATACCCATCTCACCATCCTTGTCTGCACCCACCCCGGGACTTAGGCCCGAAGCACAGCAATGTGGGTTGATACTGTCGTTAAATGAACGAGGCGTGAAACGCCGCCCCCGCCCGAAGGCGGGGGTAGTGGTTCTATATTAGCCCTTGAGCACTTCCGCCAGCGTCGTGCCCAGTTCGGACGGGCTGGCCGCAACCTTGATCCCGGCCGCTTCCATGGCCGCGATCTTGTCCTCGGCGCCGCCCTGGCCACCCGAGACGATCGCACCGGCATGGCCCATGCGACGGCCCGGAGGCGCGGTACGACCGGCAATGAAGCCGGCCATCGGCTTCTTGCGGCCGCGCTTGGCCTCGTCGCGCAGGAACTGCGCGGCTTCTTCTTCGGCGGAACCGCCGATTTCGCCGATCATGATGATCGACTTGGTTTCGTCGTCGGCCAGGAACAGCTCCAGGACATCGATGAAATTGGTGCCGTTGACCGGATCGCCGCCGATCCCGACTGCGGTGGTCTGGCCCAGGCCGATGGCCGAGGTCTGGAACACCGCCTCATAGGTCAGCGTGCCCGAACGCGAGACGACGCCGACCGAGCCCTTCTTGAAGATGGAGCCCGGCATGATGCC
This sequence comes from Rhizorhabdus sp., assembly GCF_018006725.1. Lineage (GTDB taxonomy): Bacteria > Pseudomonadota > Alphaproteobacteria > Sphingomonadales > Sphingomonadaceae > Rhizorhabdus. The sequence goes on along the minus strand of NZ_JAGMXV010000063.1, from coordinate 18,216 downwards.
GATCTTGCACTCTTCCGGAGTCAGAACGCCGGGGCAATTCGGGCCAATCAGGCGCGACTTGGAACCCTGCAGGGCACGCTTCACCCGGATCATGTCGATCACAGGAATGCCCTCGGTGATGCACACGATCAGCGGAACTTCCGCGTCGATCGCTTCCAGGATAGAATCGGCCGCGAAGGGCGGCGGCACGTAGATGACGCTGGCGTCGGCGCCGGTCGCGGCGACCGCTTCATGCACGGTGTCGAAGTTCGGCAGGCCGATGTGGGTGGTGCCACCCTTGCCCGGCGTCACGCCGCCGACCATCTGCGTGCCATAGGCCAGCGCCTGTTCGGTGTGGAACGTACCGGTGTTTCCGGTCATGCCCTGCGTGATGACCTTGGTATTCTTGTTGACCAGGATACTCATGTGCCTGTCGAACCTTCCTTATGCCTTGGGGAGGCGTGTCCCTGAAATCGATTAGGCGAGCGAGCTGTCGATGCCCTTGCAGGCAACCAGCAGTTCCTTCACCGCGTCGACCGACACCTGCAGATTGGCCTTGGCCTCGTCCGACAGATCGATCTCGACGATCTTCTCGACGCCGTTCGCGCCGATGATGACCGGAACACCGACATAAAGGTCGTCGACGCCATATTGGCCGGTCAGATAGGCGGCGCACGGCAGGACGCGCTTCTTGTCCTTCAGATAGCTCTCGGCCATCGCGATCGCCGAGGTCGCCGGCGCATAGAAGGCCGAACCGGTCTTCAGCAGAGCGACGATCTCACCGCCACCGCTGCGCGTGCGCTGCACGATCGCATCGATGCGCTCCTTGGTCGACCAGCCCATCTTGATCAGATCGGGGATCGGGATGCCCGCGACGGTCGAATATTCGACGACCGGAACCATCGTGTCGCCATGGCCGCCGAGCACGAAGGTGGTGACGTCCTGGACCGAAACGTCGAACTCTTCGGCGAGGAAATGCGCGAAGCGCGCCGAATCGAGCACGCCGGCCATGCCGACGACCTTGTTGTGCGGCAGGCCCGAAAATTCGCGCAGCGCCCACACCATCGCGTCGAGCGGGTTGGTGATGCAGATGACGAAGGCGTCGGGGGCGTTGGCCTTGATGCCCTCGCCAACGGCCTTCATGACCTTCAGGTTGATGCCGAGCAGGTCGTCGCGGCTCATGCCCGGCTTGCGGGCGACACCGGCGGTAACGATGATGACGTCTGCGCCGGCGATGTCGGCATAATCATTGGTGCCCTTGAGCTTCGCATCGAAGCCTTCGACCGGGGCGCACTGCGACAGATCGAGCGCCTTGCCCTGGGGAACGCCCTCGACCACGTCGAACAGCACGACGTCGCCGAGCTCCTTGGAAGCGGCGAGGTGGGCCAGGGTACCGCCGATGTTGCCGGCACCGATCAACGCAATTTTAGTACGAGCCATCCGACTCCTCCGACATGAAGATCGTTTAGGGAGGCGGCCACGCGCACGCGGACGCCCGAAGTGCGACGCCCGCTTAGCTCCGCGATCCCGAAGGGGCAACTATTGCATGGGCATGGCGGACAAGTTTTTTGGAGAGGAGACAAAGCTGCGTTTGGGCGCTTCTCTGCACCGTCCGGCGCATCGCCGATTCCACGATCGTCGTCAGCTGGCCCCTGGCCGTCGGCGCGCGCCTTCGCCCGGTTGATAGCGGGGAGACTTCTCCAATCCGTTGAAGTAGATATCCCCTAGGGAAACGGGGGTATGGATCATGCGCAGGCATGTAGGGCTGGCTGCGGCCGCGACGCTGTCGATGCTGTGGTTTCAGGAAGCGGCAGCGGGGGCCGTTTCGGCCATGGCCGAGGTGGCACCACCCTCGGTCGCGCAAAGGGCCAAGCTCGAACGCATGAAGAAGGCGGCCGACGACCTCGACGAGGGCGCCGATCCCGCCGCCTATCGCAAGGCGTGGGAAGACGTGCTCGCCTATGCTGCGACCCTCTATCCGCCCGGTCATCCGGAACTTGCCTGGATCGAGGGCGAACTGGTCACGGCGGATTATCTTCAGGGCGACATCAAAGGTGCCCTCGCGCGCGCTGAACGACTGGCGCCGCTGCTGGAGGCCGGCGGTGCCGCCTATCGCGACCGGCGCATGGAGCTCGCTAATGGGCAGGTCGTCATCCTGATGACGCTGAGCGAGCATGACAAGGCGCGCAAGCTGGCGGCCGAGGTGCTGGAATGGCGCATCGCGACGAGCCGGGGCGAGCCCAGCAGCAATGTCGCCGCCGCTTATTCCAACCTGGCCAATGCCGAGTTCGAGTTCGGCAATTTCGACAAGGCGATCGAGCTTGTCCGCAAGGCCAATGCGGAAGACCGACGCCATGCGAAGATACCGGTCAACGCCGCGCCGCGCTTCTCCAACCTGCCCGTTTATCTGCTGCAGTCGGGCCGGCTGGAAGAGGCTGTCGAGCAGGCGCGTATCACCCAGGAGACGCTGGAAGCCATATTGCCTGCCGGGCATCCCTTTCTCGCGATCAACCTCAACACCCTCGCGCGCATCCTGCTGACGCTCGGTCGGCCCGCAGAGGCGGAGGCAGTCGCTCGAAAAGCCGTGGACATCGCCGTCGCCCGCTTCGGTCAGAGCCAGCAGGCGGTCAGCTATATGGCGATGGTGTCGCAGGCCCTCACCGCACAAGGAAAGACGCGGGAAGCGATCGACATCGCCCGTGAAGCCAGCGCAATTCTGACGAATGCGCTCGGCCCCGATGCCCAGCGCACATTGATCGCGCGCGAGGGCGAAGCCGACGCCGTCGCCGCGTCTGGCGATGTACCGCAGGCCATCGCGATCCAGCAGGACGTGGTCGCCGCGCGCGACGCCAAGCTGCCGCCCTTCCACCGCGACCGGATCATCGGCCGCGACCGGCTGTCGACCTTGCTGTTCCGCCGGGGGGATATGGCAGCCGCAGCCGCGGCCCAGCGCGAGGCACAGCAACTGCGCGGCGCGACCTTCCCGGCCGACGACGTCGCAACCCTCACCGGCGAAGCGCGGCTCGCCGCGATCGAGATACGCAGCGGGGATCGGGCGGGCGGGTTGCGGCGGGTCGAGGCGGCTGGACAGTTGCTCGACGAACGGCTCGCCCGCCTGCGCGCGACGGGTGCGCGCCGTTCGGGGCTCGAGATCGAGATTCGCGCCGCTTATGGCTGGGCGCTCGATGCGGCCGTCGCGGCCGGGGACGAGGCCCTCGCCTTCCGCTTCGCCCAGCGGCTGCTCGACAGTTCGGCGGGCCGCGCGGTGCGCGACGAACTGGCGCGATCGACGGCCAGGGACCCGCGCCTCGGCGAATTGCTGCGCCGCCGACAGGATGCGGCGATCGAGCTGGAGGCGCTGCTCGACCGCCAGTTGCGCCTCGCCGGACGAGGCGCCGACAAGGCCCTGATCGACGAGGTCGCGCTCCAGCGAAAGGCTGCGGCCGGGCGGCTCGCGGACAGCAGCGCGGCGCTCGCGGCCCAGGCGCCGGAGCTGGCGACGCCGGCCGGCGCGGTTCCCCTCGCGCTCAATCAGGCCCGGGCCGCGCTGAAGGGTGACGAGGCGATGCTGGTCGTCGCAGCGGGCGAACGGGGGCTGACCCTGCTTGCGATCAGCAGCGACAGCATCGCCATGACGACCTCCCCTGCGACGACGCAGGATGTTGCAGGCCTCGTCGCGCGACTGCGTGACGGACTGGGCGGCCCTGCGGCGCAGACCCGCGCCGCGCTTGCCGATAGCCGACCGACCAGCGCCTTCGACTTCGACGCGTCCGCACGCCTCCACGAACTGCTCTTTCCCGCCGCGATCCGGAAGGTCGTCGCCGGCAAGCCACGCCTGCTCATGGCGAGCAATGCCAGCCTGACGACCCTGCCCTTCGCGCTGCTTGCGCCGCGCCAGGACGCGCCCTCGCTCGCCCGCGCCCGCTGGCTCATCCGCGATCATGTGCTGGTCACGCTGCCGTCCCTCTACAGCCTGACCGCGCCGCGCACGACCGCAGGATCGCGCGAGCTGCGCGGTTTCGTTGCCATCGGTGCGCCGGACCTGGCGCCGAGCGGCACCGCCATGGCCTATCGTTCGGCCGAGATGGCGCGCAAGGTGCGCGACCTGCCCTCGCTGCCCGCGACCGAGCCCGAGCTACGCACCGTCGCACAGGCGCTCGCCGCCCCGGAACAGTCGATCCTGACCGGCAAGCTCGCGACCGAGGCCGCAGTGCGCGAAGCCGATCTGACCCGGGCCAGCGTCCTTGCCTTCGCCACCCATGGGCTGATGGCGGGCGATCTCGACGGGCTCGACGAACCGGCGCTGGTGATGACCCCCGCTGCGCCCGACGACGGGCTGCTGACCGCCAGCGAGATCATGCGCCTGCGCATCGCCGCCGACTGGGTCATCCTGTCGGCGTGCAATACCGCAGCGGGCGGCGGCGGCGGCGACGACAGCGGCCTCGCCGGCATCGCGCGCGCCTTTCTCTATGCCGGCGGGCGCAACCTGCTCGCCTCGCACTGGGCAGTGCGCGACGATGCGGCGGCCTATCTGTCGGTCGAGACGGTGCGGCGCTACGGGCGCGGCGCCGACCCGGCCGCCGCGCTGCGCAAGGCGATGCTGCGGATGATCGACGGCAAACCGTTCGAGGGCGCCGACCAGCCGGTCAACTGGGCGCCCTTCGTCTTCGTCGGGCGCTAGGCCGAAACCTGCTCGTCGAGGCCGTGGCCGGCGGCGAGATAGTCCTCGCTCTGCATCTCCATCAGGCGCGAGACGGTCCGTTCGAATTCGAACGCGCCGTCGCCGTCGGGATAGAGCGATTCCGGCTCGGCCGCCGCAGTCGCGAGCAGCTTCACCTTATGTTCGTACAGCGCGTCGATCAGCACCTTGAAGCGCGCGGCCTCGTTGCGGTTCTCGGGCGTCATCAGCGGAATGCCGACGATGATCACCGTATGATAATGGCGCGCAATCGCCAGATAGTCGGCCGCCCCGCGCGCCTCGGCGCAGAGCCGCTTGAACGAGAAGACCGCGACGCCCTTCAGGCTTTTCGGCACATGCAGCGTCCGCCCGCCCTGCACCGCGATGTCGGCGGTGGGGACATGCGCCTTGTCTTCGGGCGGATAGTCGGTCAGGCGGAAGAAGGCGTCGGATACCGCCTTGGTCGCCTCCGGCCCGATCGGGGCATACCAGACCGGAAAGCCGCCCAGCCGTTCGAGCCGATAGTCGGTCGGGCCGTTGAGCGGCAGCACATCGAGCCGCTCCTGGATCAGGTCGATGAAGGGCAGGAACAGCTGCCGGTTGAGCCCGTCCTTGTACAGATCGCTCGGCGGGCGGTTCGAAGTGGTGACGACGGTGACGCCCGCATCGACGATCAGCCCGGTGAACAGCCGGCTGAGGATCGCCGCGTCGGCCATGTTGTTGACGACCATCTCGTCGAAGGCGAGCAGCTTTGCCTCGGCCGCGATCGCCTCGACCACCGGCGGGATCGGGTCGCCCTTCTCCTTGGCGCGCTCGACCCGCAGGCGATCATGCACTTCGAGCATGAACTCGTGGAAATGGACGCGGCGCTTGGAGTCGACCCGCACGCAGTCGTAGAACAGGTCCATCATCATCGACTTTCCGCGCCCGACCCCGCCCCACATGTAGAGGCCGCGCACCGGCGCCGGCGCCTTGCCCAGCATCCGCCACAACAGGCTGCCCTTGCTCGGCCGTTCCTCCAGCGCCTGGGCGAGCGCATCGAGCCGGACGATCGTCGCGCGCTGGTCGGGGTCGGCGCGCAGTTCGCCGGCCGCCAGCATCTCCTCATAGCGCGCAAGAACGGAGGTCATCGCGGCTTGCGCACCGTGGCGATGAAGCTGGCGATCATGTCGCCCTCCTGATCGATGACCCCGCGCAGGAATTTCATCCGGCCGGTCTCGCGCACCGTTTCGAGCAGCAGGTCGATCGGGCGGGTCAGGTCCGCGCCGCCCGCGAACTGGGTCGACAGGTCGACGGTCACCCCGCCCAGCGCCTTGTCGTCGCCGCAGGCGAGCGGCCCGACGAACAGCGCGACGTCGATGAAGGTGAGGAGCGCCCCGCCATGCAGCCCCCCGATCATGTTCGACAGCTGCTGCTGCGGCTGCATCCGCAGGCGAACCCGGCCCTCGCCTTCGCAGCGCACGGCCAGTTCGCCCAGCAGCGTGTTGAAGCGGACGGCATCATGGCTGCGCCACAGATGCCACCCGTTCAGTTCGGGATGCGGCCGGACGCTGAAGGCGCTCGTTTCGTCCACCATCAGCGTGCGGCGATCCCGTCCGTCTTCGTCAGAGCTGGCGCTCGACGACCATCTTCTTGATCTCGCCGATCGCCTTGGCCGGGCTCAAGCCCTTGGGGCAGACATTGGCGCAGTTCATGATCGTATGGCAGCGATAGAGACGGAACGGATCCTCGAGCTCGTCGAGGCGCTCGCCGGTCATCTCGTCGCGGCTGTCGGCCAGCCAGCGATAGGCCTGGAGCAGGATCGCCGGGCCCAGGAACTTGTCGCTGTTCCACCAGTAGCTGGGGCACGAGGTCGAGCAGCAGGCGCACAGGATGCACTCGTAGAGGCCATCGAGCTTCGCGCGATCTTCCGGCGACTGCAGCCGCTCCTTGCCCGACGGGTTCGGCGTGACCGTCTTCAGCCAGGGCTGGATCGACGCGTACTGCGCGTAGAAATGGGTGAAGTCGGGGACGAGATCCTTGATCACGTCCATGTGCGGCAGCGGGGTGATCCGAACCTCGCCCTTGCAATCCTCGATCGCGGTCGTGCAGGCGAGGCCGTTCTTGCCGTTCATGTTCATCGAACAGGAACCGCAAATGCCCTCGCGGCACGAGCGGCGGAAGGTCAGCGACGGATCCTGCTCGCTCTTCATCTTGATCAGCGCGTCGAGGACCATCGGGCCGCAGTCGTCCAGATCGATCTCGAACGTGTCGTAGCGCGGATTCTCGCCGCTGTCCGGATCGTAGCGATAGACCTTGAACGACTTGACGTCCTTGGCTCCGGGGGCGGCCTTGTGGACCTTACCGCTCTTCTGGATCTTGCTGTTCTTCGGGAGAGAGAACTCAGCCATGACTCGAAACCCCTGCCTTGATTGGGTTGCGCGATAGCGAATTGATCCGCGCGGCTCAACGCCCAAAGCTAAACAAATATGACCGAATACCGCCATCTTCCCCTTGGGCCGGGTGCGGCACGGCCCCGCCGCATGGCGGCAAAGCCCCGCGAACCCGGCCTTGAACGGGCATGGCGAACCGCTACAAGCCCGCAATGTCCACCAGCGCCGCGCCCGACGATTTGCCCCCCGGCTCCCGCCAGGTCGCCAAGGGCGCCGGCACCGCCCTGCTCGCCCGCGCGGGCGGCGTGGTCGAGATCATCTCGCAGCCGCTCTATGTCTGGCTGTTCGGCCTGCCGACCTATGGCCTCTACATGGTGCTGTGGTCGGCGGTGAACCTGGTGGAGAATTTCGCCGACCTGGGCATGACCAGCGCGTTGCAGCGCGTCGTGCCACAGGCGAAGGACGATGCCGAGCGCGCCGGCCTGCTGCGCAAGGCGATGCTGCTTGGGCTGATCCCCTGCCTGCTGATCGCGCTGGGGGCGAGCCTGGGTGCCCCCTATATTGCCGAGTTGATGAACGTCGCCGCCAAGGACCGCGACAAGCTGGCGACGGGCATCGCGCTGTTCGCCTGGGCGCTGCCGCTCTGGGCCTATCTGGAAATCGCCACCTCGGCCCTGCGCGCGAGAAAGGCTTTCGGCCCCGAAATCCGCCTGCGCGTGATGTGGGAACAGGTGATGCGGATGATCGCCGCCATCGTCCTCAGCCTGCTCGGCGCCGACACGCTGGGCCTGTTGATGGCGCATCTCTGCTCGCTGGCGCTGACCTGCATCTTCTCGACCCGGCTGCTTGCCCGCTATTACCGGCTGGACCTCGTTCTTAAGGGTGGCGGCAAGCCCGATCCCGAAATGACCATGCGGACGCTGCTCGCGGGGCTGGCCGTATTGCCCAGCAACATCGTCAGCCGCCTGTTCGCCGATGCGCCCCCGCTGATCCTCAACGCGATCATCCCCGGCGCAGGCGGGGCGAGCGCCGCCGGCCTGTTCGCGATCGCGCGCAAGCTGGCGAGCGGCGTCCAGCTGATCCGCCAGGCCTTTTCCTATGTGATGGCCCCGCTCGCGTCGGAAGCCGCACGGCACGACCGCCGCCACATCCTCGAAATCTACGGCTTCGCCACCCGCCTGACGATCGCGGTGGCGACCCCGGTCGTCTGCACCATCGCCGGCGGCGGCCGCGCGCTGCTGGCGCTGTTCGGCTCGGCCGCCCAGCCCGCCTTCTTCGCGCTGGCCCTCCTCACCTTCACCCGCCTGATCGAGGCCGTCGCCGGACAGGCCGCCGCGATCCAGTCTGTGATCAGCCGCTACCACCACCCCCTGATCGGCAGCGCGATCGGCCTCGCCGCCGCGCTCGCCGTCGGCGCGCTGCTGCTGCCGCAGGGCGGGATGGACGGCATGGCGATCGCGGTGTCGACCGGCATCGCCATCTCGGTGCTGGCCCCGATGGCCCAGCTGTGGATCCACGACCGCCTCCACCCCTTCGCTCCCCCCTTCCTGCGGACGGCCAGCGTGTCAATCCTGGTCGGTGCAGGGATATTGGCCCTGTCGCAGGCGCTGACGCCCTTCCACCATCTGGTGCGGATCGGGGTCGGTGTGCTGCTGCTGGCCGGCGGGATCTGGCTTTCGGGAAGGTTCGGCCTGGGACGCGAGGACAAGCTGGCGTTGGGCAAGACGGCGGAGCGGTTGCGGTTGGTGTGAGGGGTAATAGGTGGCCAAACTGGCTTGGCCATCGCTCAGCATATTTGTCACACGCCCGGCGCCGACAAGAGCCAAAAGGCTGTTTCAGCAGGCGGGCCAGCGCAGGCAATCCGGGCTTTTGATGGTTCTGCCTATGCTGCCATCAGTTCAAATTGGTGGCTGACCGCCCACGGTGCGGTGGCACAGATCAGTTCTGCAGGATATCTTGATATGATGCAGTGGAATGACCTACCCGAGAGCGAACTGACGCGCCAACTGAATGCTCAGGTGCTCACTCACCCCACGAATGCGGCGTTCGATGAGGCCAAATGGCGATCCGCGGTTGCCGCGTTCGCCGCGCCAACGGAGCGCGATTTGCAGCTCGGCGTCGCAGCCATCCATTTCGGGCGCGAACTGATGTCGCTTCGTGTTTCCGCTATCCCTCCCACCGTGCAAGGTTTCAACCGTCACCGACTTATCCGACTTCTTGCCGCGTTCGCGAACCAGCAGTATCTCACCCTGCAGCAAAAGGTTCGCAAGGCTCTGAAGGTCCAGAAGAGCCGCAGATTCTTCGACATGGAGCGCGCTCAGCAGCTGGTCGTGGAAGGCGCGAACGGGCAGGAGATGCCTCCCGACGACCTGCTTACCTATCTTGTCGACAGCTTGCCACATTGGCTTTTCCATGTCTGGCAGGTAGCCGATGACGCATCATCTGACGAACCGGAATCGGCGATCAGTTTTGCAGCTCATGCTTTCCGTGTTTTTTCGATCGAGCATTCGCTGCGCCATCTATGGCTGGAAGCACTCTGGCTCGGTACGAGGCTTCGCAATGACGGCGGAACCCTAGTGGATGAGCCATGGGACCGCGACCTTGCTGGACGGTGGCTTGCCTGGGACCAACGTGACCTGCAGAATATGACCGCAGAGTTCCATATCGATGCGGGCGCACATATCATGACGGGAGGAAAACTTCCTCCCGTCGTTCCAGCGATAGAGCGCACTGTAATCCGCATTTCCCGCCCACCGAGTGGTCGCCGTGTATTCGTCACCGGCCGCGCCTCTGGCGCGATAGCCCAGCAGCGCAGCCACGTTAGCGAGAGAGATGTCCTTGACCGCGTCTATACTGGCCTCTTCATGGACGAGGCACTGCCGAAGTCGCCGGGCGGCAATCTCACATGTCGTGAACTTTGCCGCGCGTGGTGGATATTGAAAGACATGGCCCAGCTCGCCGCCGATGATCTCGGACCCGCATGGTGGGAAAACGATCGTGATGTGGAGCGATTCTCGCTCACGGTCGCACGGGACGACCTAATCAGAATCTTCACCGAGTGTCTAAACGTGACAGAGGAACGCGCCCAATCCTTCGTAGATTGGTTTACGTGCAATCCCGACGATACCCGTCGCATATTCGCGAAAAGCGTATGGGCAGAACCGTTGCTGCCCAATCCGAGCACTGGCAATCTCCATATCCTGCTCGCCCCCCTGCTGTCCGCCTCACCGGTGAAGCGCGTCGAGGCGTGGATGGAGCGCGGCGGCATCTCGGACAGCCATGGCGTGAAGGGGCGTGGGAAGGCGTTCGAGCGGCATGTCCGAAAGGTGGTGTCGGATGTCCTCGCCGACAACGAACTTCTCACCGACGTGTCCACTGCGGAGCACGGGCTTAAGCGGCGGGGTGAGTCTGAGGAGATCGATCTTCTCGTACGAGTGGGGAATATTCTACTTGTGGGGGAGGTGAAATGCTTCGTAGCTCCGAGCGAGCCAACGGAAAAGCGGAACCATCTGAACAATCTAGACAACGCAACCGCCCAAGCGGAAGTGAAGCGCGCGTGGGCCGATACCAACCGAGAAGCGTTGGCGGAGACTCTCAACGTTGATGCTGCTCAGGCGGAAAGGCTGCAAATAATACCCATCGTTGTGTTGAACCACGGTTTTGGGATGGGCCTGGAACGCTATGGCGTGCCTGTTGTTGATCTTCACTACCTGAGGTTACTGCTCGGATCGGGATGTTATCAAAGCGGCACTCGCTTCGAGCGGGACGTCGGCATGGCTTACGACACGGTCACGCTCTACCGATCACAGGCGGAGTTCGAAGCGAATATCGAGGTTCTCCTTCGAGATCCGCCACCATTGAAGAGGTTTTCTGAACGTCTGCTTTGGCGTCGTATCCCGTTCATGACGTCGAATGGTCGACCATTTATGATTGAACTGCCTGCGATTTCGGAGGAAGCGCCACCCAGTGCAATTCGAGACATGCCAGCGTTTAAGCAACGGAAGAATCGTAGCTAGCCCGACCAATCATGCATTGGATTTCAGTGTTGTCGCGTACTTTCGGCGACAACGTTCCTTTGTCCATCGAGCGCGCTGAAACCGACCTGACAACTTCCGGAACAAATTTTGCCGACTGCTTCCATATATCCCTCACCCCCTCACCTCGCCCGCAAAATCCCCTCCGCCATCGCGTGGTCGGACACCTTGTCCACATCGATGCACGCCTCCGCCTGCGGCAGCAGCACCGCCGTCGCCTTCAGCCCGAAACGCTTGCCCACGCGGGTGATTGCCTGACCGAGCGTCAAAATGCGCAGCGCGATCAGCAAAGCGAGGCCGGGGCCGAAGGCGCCCAGGATGGCGCGGGCTTTCTTGCGTTGCTGTTCGACGTGGCGCCACACGGCGAGGAGCGACAGCGCCTTCGCGCTGCCCAGCCAGAACAGGTTCGTCCCCGAATAGGCGCCGCCGCGAAAGGGGAGCCAGGTGCGGCGGTTGCCGGGATAAGCGGCCTCCAGCGTGCGGCGCTCGACCAGGCCCACTGCCATGTCGCTGCCCGCCGCGCCCACCAGGAAGCGGTCGAGGATCGCGTCTGTCAGCAGGACATTGTCGGCGGTGGTGACGAGGAAGGGATAGCCGCGCGGCATCGCGTCGATCGTCGCGGTGATCGTCTCAGCGATCGAGCCAGCGGCCTCGCGCGTCACCACCTTCGCCTCGTCGCGCAGCCAGCGGGTCGCCGGATGATCGAGCAGCGCGTCGGCCTGCTGCGCCACGATCACCACCCGGCCGACATCGGCGCGCGGTACCAGAACGCTCGCTACCCAGGCGAGCATCGGCTGCCCGGCAATGTCGATCAGCGCCTTGAACGGTTGGTCGAAATGTTCGGACAAGGGGTCGACACCGGGCCGCTGCCCTGCAAGGAGAATTACGGTATATACCATTTTGGTCATGATCCCGCATTGCCAGCCATGGCGGCGATGGGCAAGGAACTGACCGACCCGCTCCGTTTTAAGGAAGACATGACCAGCAACGCGCCGCTTAGCGTCCGCTCGATCGGGACGAATTCGACAAAAATCTGGGGCATGACCAGCGAAGAGCGGCTGCGCCGCATCGCGCGGGCACAGAAGCTGTCGACGCGGCCGCGCGACGGGGGCCCGGTGCTGCTCGTCGCCGCGAGCCATGTGTTCGAGCCGGCCTGGCTGAAGTTCATGGCCGACCGCCCCGGACAGCTGCTGACCCTGAACGGCGAGCCGGTGATCGCGCATGTGCCCGCCGGTGCGGCGGGCGCGGATGGCGAAGGCTTCCCTGCGGGGCTGGAGGAGGTCCGCGCCGAGGATCACCGCGTCTTCTACAATGTCGTCCTGCGCAAGCGCGAGGAGCCGGTGATCGAGCGGCTGACGCCCGACAGCGTCAAGCAGATCGAGCGGGCGACCTATTTCGGCGCCTATAAGGGCGTCACCGACATCCTCACCAAATATCTGTGGCCCGAATGGGCGCTGGTGCTGACGCGGATCGCGGCGCGGATCGGCATGTCGCCCAATATGGTGACGTCGATCGGCGCGATCCTGTGCGTCGCGGCGACCTATTATTTCTGGTTCGGCCAGTACTGGACCGGCATGGCGCTGGGCCTCGTCTTCATGGTGCTCGACACGGTCGACGGGAAGCTCGCCCGCTGCACGATCACGTCGAGCAAATGGGGCGACATCTTCGACCATGGCATCGATCTGGTCCACCCGCCCTTCTGGTGGTGGGCGTGGGGCGTGGGTCTGGCGAGCTGGGGGCTGGCCTTCACCCATCTGGAATTCGCGCTTGTGATGATCGCGATCGTCGCGGGCTATGTCGTCCAGCGGCTGATCGAGGGCGCCTTCATCCAGCGCTTCGCCGGCATGCACATCCATGTGTGGGAAAAGATCGACAGCGATTTCCGCCTGATCACCGCGCGGCGCAACCCGAACATGGTGATCCTGTTCGTCGCCACGATCTTCCAGCGCCCCGATATCGGCCTGATCGCGGTGGCGGTGTGGACCGTGCTCAGCTGCGTCTTCCACGCGGTGCGGCTGGTGCAGGCGTTGCGCCGCCGCAAGAAGGGCATCAAGATCCGCAGCTGGCTGCAGGTCTGAGGACAGGACGGGGATGACGAACGCGACGATCGAGAAGTTCGGCTTCCCCGCGACGCTGATCCATGAGTATCGCCACTGGGTGATACTGCTGCGCCCGGCCCAGCCGACGCTGGGATCGCTGGTCGTGGCGGCGAAGTCGGACGCGACCGCCTTCGGTGACCTTCCGGCCAGGGCCCATGCCGAGCTTTCGGCGGTGACCCGCGACCTCGAACATGCGCTGCGCGGCGCGCTGGCGTTCGACAAGATCAACTATCTGATGCTGATGATGGTAGACCCCCACGTCCATTTCCACGTCATCCCCCGCTATGAGGGCGAACGCGAATGGGCCGGCGTGTCGGTCACCGACGCGGGTTGGCCGGGACAGCCGGTGCTTGGCCAGGCGGTGACGCTGACGGCCGAGCAGGTCGAGGCGCTGAGCGGCTGGCTCAAGGAGCTGTGGCCGGTTTGAAGGGGACTTCGGTCTCAATAATGACGGTCGATCTTCAACCCATACTGACCGATGGTGACATCAGGCTTCGGCCATTGCAGGCCGGGGACTGGCGCGCGCTCCATGCGGTCGCGTCGGACCCGCTCATCTGGGCCATGCATCCGGCGCGAGACCGCTGGCAGGAGCCCATCTTCCGCACCTCCTTCGACGATGCGATGCGGAGCGGTGGCGCCTTGGCCATCACGCGGACCGGGACGGGTGAGATCATCGGCTCCTCCCGCTTCGACCGGGCCCGGGCCGGCGAGGACGAGGTCGAAATCGGATGGACCTTCCTCGCGCGGTCGGAATGGGGCGGACCCACCAATTTCACGGTCAAGCGGCTGATGGTCGGCCATGCGCTGCGCTTCTTCGAGCGGGTGATCTTCGTCATCGGCGCAGACAATCTCCGCTCACGCAGGGCCGTGGAGAAGATCGGGGGTCGGCTGACCGAGCGCATGCTGGACGTGCCCATGGCCGGCGCCATGGTTGCACATGTCGTCTATGCCATCGATGGGCAGGATTTCGCCTCGGGTCCGCTGAGCCGCTAAGCGAGCACAGCCGAAGCGGGACCTCCCTACTTCGCCCAGCTTTCCGTAAGAGCGCGCGCGATCGGCAGGTCTTCGGGAAAGTCGACCTCGGCCCAGCGCAGGCCCTCGATCGAGACGGTACCGACCACGCCCGACGGCGCCAGCGCGTGGATCGCCTTCAGATACCAGTTGAGCACGCCCTCGGGCGTCCGCATCATCGCCTCGACCTGCCGGCGGAAAATGGCGGGGCCTTCGCCCCTGAACGCCAGCATGCCGATCGATTCCGCATTGGTCTCGGCCGGTTCCAGCCGCTTGCCGATCTGCAGCAGGCGATCACCGTCGCGCTGCACCTTCATGTCGTCGAGGTCGTAGCTGTCCTTGACGTCGATCGTCACCGTGATCGGCGCGGTGGCGCCCGCGATCAGCCGGCCGACGATCTCGGGCGAGACCAGCGTATCGCCGTTGAGGATGATGAAGTCCTGGTCCATCTCCTCGCGCACGATCCAGCAGGAACCGAGATTGTCGGCGACCTTGTAGAAGGGGTTGAAGCGCGTCTTGATCGTCACGCCCGGAAGCGCCAGCGCCGCGAGCGCGGCCTCCAGCTTCTCGTCGCGAAAGCCGGTGACCACCACGATCTGGTCGATCCCGTTCGCGACCAGCGACGCGATCTGCCAGGCGATCAGGCTGCGGCCCGAAAAGTCGATCAGGCATTTGGGCTGGTCGGCCGTCAGCGGCAGCAGGCGCGACCCCTGCCCGGCGGAAAGAATGATGGCTTTCTTCATGGGGGTGCGTGCCTAGGCACCAAATGCGGCAGGATGATGAAGCGAGCGGGGCAGGATGGCCCTGCCCCGTCGCCCCAAACTTACCGGTCCTCGACGAGAAGATCGCGGAAGCGGCGCGGCTGGCTGCGCAGATATTGCGGCGGCACCTTCACCTGCGCGCCGAAATGGGCGGCGGCATGCCAGGGCCAACGCGGATCGTACAGTAGCGTGCGCGCCAGCCCGATCAGGTCGGCATCGCCCGTCGCCAGGATCGCCTCGGCCTGCTCATACTCGGTGATCAGGCCGACCGCGACGACCGGGATCGACACCGCTTCGCGCACGGCGCGGGCCAGCGGCACCTGATAATTGGGGCCGACCGGGATCGCCTGACGCGGGTCGAGTCCGCCGCTCGACACATGAATCGCGGCCGCACCGCGCGCTTCGAGCGCCTTGGCGAAGGCGATCGTCTGCTCGATGTCCCAGCCGCCCTCGACCCAGTCGGTGCCCGAGACGCGGACGCTGACCGGACGATCGGCGGGGAAGGCCGCGCGCACCGCGTCGAACACTTCCAGCGGGAAGCGCATCCGGTTCTCCAGGCTGCCGCCATAGGCGTCCTCACGCCGGTTGGAAAGCGGCGAGAGGAATTCGTGGAGCAGATAGCCATGCGCGCCGTGGATCTGGATCGCGTCGAGGCCCAGCCGGGCCGAGCGCCGCGCCGCATCGGCAAAGGCGTCACGGATACGGTCGAGCCCGGCCTTGTCGAGCGCGGTAGGGGCATTTTCCGACGCCTCGAACGGCAGTGCCGAGGGCGCGACGGTCTGCCAGCCATTGGCGTGATCAGGCGCCAGCTGCGCACCGCCCCGCCAGGGCAGATCGGTCGACGCCTTGCGGCCGGCATGGGCGAGCTGGATCGCGATCGGCATCGTCGAATGGCGGCGCACCGCCTCGAGTACGCGGGCCATCGCCGCCTCGGTCCGGTCGTCCCACAGGCCGACGTCGGCGAAGCTGATCCGCCCCTCGGGCTCGACGGCGGTAGCCTCGATCGTCAGCAGGCCGGCGCCCGAGGCGGCAAGTTGGCCCAGATGCTGAATATGCCAGTCGGTCATCGCGCCGTCCTCGGCCGAATATTGGCACATGGGGGCGATGACGATGCGGTTGTCGAGGGTCAGGCCGCCGACGGTGAGCGGCTGGAAAAGCTTGGCAGCGGACACGAATATCTCCTGATCGCGGTGATCGGTACGGAGCCGACATAGGCATCGAGGCGCATAAACGCATCAAAGCATCTCGCGGGTCATCCATAATTTATGTTATGTATAGACCATGCAGCTGCAGCAGCTCCGCACCTTCGTCGAGGTCTATCGCCGCCGATCGATCAGCGAGGCGGCCCGCGTGCTGGGGCTGACCCAACCCGCCGTTTCGCAGCATGTCGCCTCGCTCGAAAGCCAGCTGGGGCGCCCCCTGTTCGAACGCCATGCGCGCGGGGTGCGGCCGACGACGATCGCCGACGACCTGGCAGCCAGCCTCGGCAATTCGCTCGACAGCGCAGAGGCGGCCCTTGCCTCGATGCGTGCGCGCTCGTCGGAGATTGGTGGCGTCGTCCATATTGCAGGCCCGTCCGACTATATGGCCGAGAGCGTGGCCCCCCGGCTGGATCCGCTGCTCAAGGCCGGGCTGGAACTACGCCTCCACGTCGGCGGGCGCGACCTGTTGTTCGATATGCTGCTCAACGGCCGCACCGACCTCGCCTTCATAGTGTCCAGGCCCGACGATCCCCGGCTCACCTTCCAGCCCCTGGGCACCGAAAAGCTCCACGCCTGTGCCTCTCCAGCCGTGGCAAAGGCAATCGCGGACAGCGCCGATCTCGCCGCCGCCCTCGCCGACACACCGCATCTGGCCTATGATCTGGAACGCCCGGTGGTGCGGACATGGCTGCAGGCGAACAGGCTTCCCCTGCCCCCGACTATGCCGGTCGTGACCGCTCCAGATCTGCGTGTGCTGCGGATGATGCTGTGCAACGGCACCGGCTGGACGGTGCTGCCCGACTATCTCTGCGCCGCCTCCGTGGCTCGCGGCGGGCTCGCGATCATCCCGCCGCCCGTCGCGACGCCCGAGAACCGATTCCACCTCGCCTGGACTCCCAGCGCACTGCGCCAGCCGCGTGTCGCCTTCGCCCGCACCCTGCTGATCGAGGCACTCAACGGGGCGTCGGCAGAAAGCCGTTAGCCTCGCTTTAACCATATAAGCCTAGGCCGGACGCCGACATTTCCAGCATCGGACGCCCAGCATGATCCCAGCGCGCTTCATCGACCCCGACCTGAGCCTCGCCGAACTCGCGGAACCCAATGACAAGCTGGGCTGCACGGTCTTCTCGGGCGGCCGCGCGATCCAGGCGGGCGAGAGCCTGCTCGGCCGCAGCCGCATCTTCGACGAGATCTGGCAACGCTGGAACGATACGCCGCTGGCCTGCGAGGACCAGTGCTCGGCGCGTTATTATTTCGACCTGGTGCAGACGCTGCGCGACTTCAACGGCGAGTTCGACCATGTCGTCGAGGTGGGCTGCTATATGGGCGGCGCGACCTCGATCCTCGCCGGCTGCATGGACCGGTTCGACTTCACCCTCGATATCGTCGACCTCAGCGCCAATTATCTGCGCTACGCTTATGAGCGGGCGCGGCGCATGTATCCGGAGGCCGCCGGCCGCATTCGCCTTTTCCACGGCGACCTGCCCGCCTATGTCCGCCATGTTATGCTGACCGAGGCACCCCGCCGCACGGTCGTCCACCATGACGGCGCGCATCATTTCGAGATCGTGGTCAAGGACCTCGCTGCGCTCTCCTTCGCGCGCGAGCAGCTGCACGCGATCATCGCGCAGGATACGCATCTGCGCGGCACCGCCAAATATATGAACTTCGTCGACATGGCGCTCTACGCCGTGTTCGGCATGGACCTCAGCTATGCCCCGATCGGCTCGGTCTATGACGAATATGACCCGGTGACCCAGCCCAACATGTATCAGGGCAATTATTTCATGCCTGGCGCGGCCGAAGGCTTCGTCCTGCCGATGAATTGCAACGATTTCCGCTATCCGCACCCGCTGTTGTCGATAGACGATTTCCTGCCCGCCCCGCACGAGGACGCGACGCCGCTCGACGAGGCGGCCTGATCGGCACGCCATGTAGCGGACAAAGCGGACAAAAAAGGGGGCTGCGAGGCCCCCTTTTCCGTTTCGAAGCTGTCGGCTGCGATCAGTAAACGCGTGCCTTCGGCTTGATATATTCGACCTCGTCGGTGAGCGTATAGTCGTGCACCGGACGATAATCG
>NZ_JAGMXV010000280.1 GCF_018006725.1 Rhizorhabdus sp. | reverse complement strand
CGTACCGCACAAGCCCGTCGATCAGCGCGAGCGCGATCAGGCTATCGCGGCGCTCAGCAGCCTGAATGAAGAACTCACCATGACCGAGGGCAGCATCCTCCGGCTGGAGGACCAGAAGCGTCGGCTGTTGCTCTCGATTGACGGCAGAAAGGCCCAGATCGACGCGTTGGAGCGGCCGTCAATCGAACTCATTGAAAAGTCGGCGGTCGATATCGGTGCGGAACTTGAGCGCAACCTCGCAGCCTCTGGCGATCAGGATGCGGTCGAAGCCAAACCCGAGAAATTCAAGGAAGCGGCTGAGTAGATGAAGCTCCTCGTCGTCGTCACCCTCATTGCACAGCCTTGCATTGTCTCGGCTCACGAAGCGCCGACAGGCTGGCGCTATGGATGGGAGTGCTGCTCCAATCAGGACTGTAGGCAACTGGCCAGCAGCGAAGTGGAGGAAGGCCCGGTTGGGTATCGCATCAGGCTGACGGGCGAGATCATCCCGTACAGCGACGCGCGCATAAAGCTCTCCAAGGACGAGTTCTTCCACCAGTGCACACCGGGCGGAGTGATCGACGCCATCCGTTCCATTTGCCTCTACGTTCCAGATCGGGGCTACTGATGAAGATCTCGATAGAACTCGTCCCACTCAAGCTCTTTTCCGCCCGCATTGCGGACGGCTGGACGATGGTTCCCGGCTATCCTCTGAAGCCCGGCGATTGGGCCGTCACCATGGCCCCTCCAGGGTGGATTCCAAATCTCGGAAAGAACACGAAGCGCGGGGCGAAGTCGGCCCTCGCGACGAAGACGACGAAGCGGGAGGCGCAACTCGCATGACCCGCATGTCCGCCGCCGAATACCGGGATGGCAAGTCAAAGATTGAGAAGCCGAGGAAATTCCGAAACGAACCGATTGTGGTGGACGGACGGCGGTACGCGTCCAAGCGCGAGGCTGCCTACTGCGAGGAACTGATCCAGCTTGAGAAGGCCGGCAGGATCGGCGGCCTTGAGCTTCAGAAGCGTTTCGAACTTCTCGGGCCGACAGGCGAGGTCATCTGCGTCTATGTGGCCGATGCGGCCTTCTGGGATCATGAGCGGGATCGTTTCCGTGTCATCGATGTCAAGGGCGTCGAAACCGAGGCCTTCCAGCTCAAGCGCAAGATGATGCGCGCGCTCAAGGGCATCGACGTGGAGGTGGTGCGCTAATGGCGGCGATCTCTGTTGATAATATGTGGAAAATGAAGCTTGGGGTAATGAAATTACCCTGTGAATTCCGGGTAATAGAGCCACTTTATTTTCAAAGACCCTCAAAGCGGGTGTATTTGGAATGTCGTGTTTCCGCAGTCTGTGGAGAACGGCATTGAGCGCCGACATCATCGACATAACCGAGCGAGCCCGCGAAGCGTGGGAAGCCTACATCTACGCGAAGGACCGCGCGCAACACACCGGCGCGCTTGAAGATGGGCTCAAGGCCGGCCGCGCGTGGCGAACCTTCCTGAACCTATTTGCCGGCGCCGAAAATCAGATCCCCGTTGAGAACAAGATTCTCTCATACCCGTACCAGGAGCGCCGTTGATGGCTCGCATTCGGTCAATAAAGCCGGAGTTCTGGACCAGCGAGCAGGTCATGGAATGCTCGCTGAACGCTCGCCTGATGTTCATCGGTCTGTGGAATTTCTGCGACGACGCGGGCCGACATCCGATGTCCCCGAAGCAAGTCAAAGCGCTGATCTTTCCAGCCGATGACATATCGTCAGACGATGTGTCGAGAATGTTCGCCGAATTGGAGGCGAACGATCTGATACGAATCTATGTGGTTGACGGGAAAGAGTATTTTCAAGTTACCGGGTGGAAACATCAGAAGATAGATAAGCCTCAGTCTCCGAAATATCCAAGCCCAATCTCTGAATGTTCGCCGAATGGTATCGACGGAAAGGATGAGGGAGAGGAAGGGAAAGGAAAGGATAATTCCGAACCTATCGGTTCGGGCGCCGAAGCGCCGATCGATTTTGAAAAGCTGGCGTTCGAGCGGGGCAAGGCGGTGCTGGGACCGTCTGCTGGCGGCGTCATCGCCAAGATCAAGCGGGACAAGGTGAAAACGTGGGCAGAAGCGCTCGAAATCATCGAACAGGCCGCGAAAAAGCAGTCGCCGATGGAATGGGTGCAGGGGCTCTTGCGACGCAAGGAACCCGAGGAGCCTGACCCCTACCGCAACGTTGATTGTGCGCCGCCAACGGCCGAGGAGATCGAACGCTGGAAAGCGCAGGGGCTTTCCTGATGGCCGATATCACCGAGATCAAACGGGCCTTGGCAGACCGGGCGCAGGCGGTAGCCGAAATGCTTCTGCCGGGTGGACGGCGGGAGGGCCAGGAATGGCGTGCCGGCTCGACGGCCGGCGAGAAGGGGCAGTCTCTCGGCGTGCACCTTGTGGGAGCGAAGGCCGGCGTCTGGCAGGATTTCCAGTCGGGTGAAGGCGGCGATCTTCTGGACTTGTGGGTAGCGTCCCGCGGCGGTTCTCTGGCTCAAGCTTTGGACGCCGCCCGCGATTGGTTGGGCATGGCGCGGCCGGAACCATATCGCGAGCCGAAGAAGACCTACACCCGCCCGCCACGCCCGGACTGTCACGCTCCGAACGGCAGGGTGCTCGACTACCTCCGCGAGGTCCGCAACATCAGCCCGGAAGCGATAGCCGCCTACAAGGTGGCTGAGCGCGGCGACGAGATCATTTTCCCGTTTCTTCTGCCGGACGGCACACTCGCCATGGCGAAGTCGCGCAAGGCGGAGGACGGGGCAAAGCCGAAGCCGACCGCATCGGACTGCGAGCCGATTCTGTTCGGGTGGCAGGCGGTACCGGAGAGCGCCAGGGAGGTCATCATCACCGAAGGCGAGATCGACGCGCTTTCATGGGCGAGCTACGGCTTCGTGGCGATGTCCGTGCCGTTCGGAGGCGGCAAGGGCGGCAAGCAGAACTGGATCGAGCGTGAATATGATCGCCTTGAGCGGTTCGAGCGGATCTACATCTCAACCGACATGGATCAGCCCGGAGACGAGGCGGCGGAGGAAATAGCCTCTCGCCTCGGCCGGCATCGCTGCTACCGGGTGAGCTTGCCGAAAAAGGATGCGAACGAGTGTCTGGTATCGGGCCTCGGCGAGTTTGCGATGAAGGACGCCATTACCAAGGCAAAGGCCCTCGACCCGGACGGCTTGAAGCGGCCGATGGAGTATGTCGACCGGGTCATCCATCTCTTCTGGCCGGCACAGGGTGAGCGGCCGGGGTATACGCTGCCCTACGGAAAAATCTCCGACAGGTTCTTCATCCGGCCAGCCGAACTGACGCTCTGGAGCGGCGCTTCCGGAGCAGGCAAGAGCCAGATTCTTTCGGATTGCGTCCCGCACTGGATCAAGCAGGGGTCGCGGCTCTGCATCGCTTCATTCGAGATGAAGGGCGAACAGACGCTCCGCCGCATGTGCAAGCAGACGAGCGGGATCGACCGGCCGACTGCCCCCTACATCGAACGCATCCTGTCCTATCTCGACAATGGGCTTCTGCTCTACGAGCGGGTCGGGAAGGCTGGGGTCGAACCGCTCTTGCAGGTCTTCGACTATGCCCGTGCAAAGTACGGCTGCGATCAATTCATTATCGATAGCCTGATGCGCCTTGGCATCGCTCAGGACGACTATACGGGTCAGGAGAAGGCAGTTTTCCACATCGTGGACTGGACGATCAGGAACAACGTCCATGTTCACCTCGTCGCGCATGCCCGGAAGGGCGACAAGGCGCAATCCGCTCCTGAAACCGAAGACATCAAGGGCGCAATGGAGATCGGCGCAAATGCGTTCAACATCCTGACCGTCTGGCGGAACCGCCGGCACGAGGATGAGGTGCAGGCAGCGAAGACCGAAGCCGAGCGTCAGGAACTCAGTCAGAAGCCCGGCGTCATCCTGAACGTCGCCAAGCAACGCAACGGCGATTTCGAGGGCAAGGTCAGCCTTTGGTTCGATCAGGCGACGTACCGCTACTATTCGTCGGCGGATCGGGGATTGTGGAAGCGCGACTTCATGCATTCGGCAGAGCAGGAGGCCGCATAGATGTTCGCCGTATCCACCAGACACACGGAAGCCGGTGCCAAGCGCATCGCAAGCGAACGTCGCGCAACACCCCGTCGAGATGCGTTGGCGGCAGCCTCTCTAGAATGGGCGAGCAGACAGGCAGCGAAAAAGGAGGCCGAGGATCAGCGCAAGGCGAGGATGGACGCTCTTGCAATCGAGCGCCGCGCTCTGATCAAGCTGGACCGTCCTCCGGGCCATGCGATACGGGCCATGATCGATCTGGTCGCGCGGATGCACGGCGCAACCTATGACGAGGTCATGTCGAAGAGCCGGCGGCATCGGGTGGTCATGGCTCGGCAGGCTGCTATGTGCGCTGTTGCCTACAAGCGGCCCGACTACTCACTGCCGATGCTTGGCAGGATATTCAAGCGCGATCACACGACTGTCCTGTACGCGCTCAGGGTGCGGGGTCTTCGGTGATCCATGCCGCTCAGCCAGCGCCAGAAGGACGAGATCGTGGCGGCCTACAATGCCGGGGAGAGCCCAACGGCGATTGGCCGAAAGTACGGCATCTCGAAGGCCTATGTCATCAAGCTGGCACGGTATCCGTATCGGAAGAAGGAGCGGCCTCCGAAGCCGAAGAAGATGATGAGAATACCTGTGACGAAGGGCAAGATCAAAGCAGCCGATCCGCATGCCATCGGCTCCGGCCGCCGGAACGCCTCCGGTTATCTCAGGCTGATGTGAGGTGGTGATGACCAAGATAGAGGAAATTGCGAAGGCCATCTACGAGCGCCGCAATGGGCATGGCGCGAAGCCTTGGGCTCGTCTGCCGAAGTCGCATCAGGCGCCGTACATTGGCGACGCTCAGGCGGCTGTGGAAGTGATGCGGGACGACATCCTGAACGAGGCCGCGCGATGAGTTGGTACGAATCTGCCAAGGAGCACATCAGCCGCGTTCACAAGACCTTGCCGGATGACGTGTCGTTTGACGACAGGGTAAAGGCAATCCGGGAAGCCTATCCTTGGGGCGAGCGCAGAATGCATCCATACAAAATGTGGCTCAAGGCACAGCGGCAGTATCTCGCGCGCTATGAACCCGATTCTGAAAGCAAGCGCTTCCCGCTTTCTCCACTCGAACGGATGATGAGAAAAGCCAAAGAAAAAACCGCCACCGAATAACCCCGGCAGCGGCTCCAAATCAGTCCCGAACGATCCAAAGCCGCACATAGCACAACAGGCGGCGAAACTCAAAAAAGGGACTGTGGATGGGCAAGGCAAGGACGAAGGCGGATAAACTCCGGAGCAGAAGGGGCAGGCCAAAGCTGCCTCAAACCGAGCGAGAGCCGAACGGGCGCAAATCCCGTCGTCAAGCATCGGTGCAGAAATTCAATCATGACACGGAGATCGGCAATTTGAGCGTAGCAGTGGCGCGGC
>NZ_JAGMXV010000062.1 GCF_018006725.1 Rhizorhabdus sp. | reverse complement strand
GCGTGGAGCGGTATATGGTGGCCTGTTATGACGGCCAGTCGGCGGGTTTCTTTCGGGCTCATCGCGACAATACGACGGCGGGCACCGCGCATCGCCGCTTCGCTTGCACGATCAACCTTAATGCCGAGGAATATGAGGGAGGGAATCTGCTTTTCCCCGAATTCGGAACGCGCGCTTATCGTGCGCCTACCGGTGCGGCCCTCGTCTTTTCCTGCTCGCTGCTGCACGAGGCTCAGCCGGTCACCAAGGGCCGGCGTTATGCCTTCCTGCCATTCTTCTATGACGAGGCCGCTGCGCGCGAGCGCGAAGCGACGGCACGGTCTGGCAAGGTCGGGAGCGATCTTGCCAAATACCGGGTGCGGAAGGCCGGAGAAGGGCGGCGCTGAGCCGCCCCGCCCCGATCATTTGGGGCATTGCGCTCCCGAGTCTGCCCAGGCCTTGAACAGCGCGCCGAACTGCGCCTGCGTGCCCGGTGCAGGGGTGCGCTTGCCGCCCGGCTTCCAGCCCCAGCCGACCAGTTCGTCCTCGGCCATGTGGTGGACCAGCTGAGCCATGTCCTTGCCGCCATTGCGGGCTGGATCCTTGAGCTGTTCGCAGATCTGGCCGAGCGACTTGCCGACCCAGGCCATTTCGGGCGGTGCCAGCATCCATTTCGGATTGCCGGGCACGCCCGCCGGTTCGTAATTCTTGTCGTGGTGACAGGTGGCGCAGCGCATGCCGGTTGCGCCAATGCCGCCGTCGCCCCGCACGACCAGCGGCATGTGCGGGCGCATGGCGTCTGTCTGGGTCGGGCGTTCGCCGACCGGGTGGCAGTTCAGGCAGCGCGGATGCTGGATCACCTTGCCGACCTCGGCAAAGAGGGCCAGCGAGCGCTGTTTCTTGTCCTTGATCCCGGCAAAGTCCGACACGGGCCGGAGTGTCTTGGCCATTGGCGGCGCAGCCGGCTCCTTGTCGGCGGCGATGCCCGCGCCGGCGACGGCGAGGGCAACCAGCGCCGACAGGCCAGCGACGCGCGTGATCACGCCCGCACCATCGGCAGTCGCGCCGGGCGCTTGTGGCCAAGGGCGGCCATGGCGTTGGCGACGGCAGGTGCCAGCGGCGGGACGCCGGGCTCGCCGATGCCCGTCGGAGCCTCTTTAGACTGGACGATGACGACTTCGATCTCAGGCATCTCGTTGATCCTCAGCGAGCGATAATCGTTGAAGTTGGATACGGCTGGCCGGCCTGCCTCGAGCGGCACCTCTGCATAGAGAGCATGGCCCAAGGCAAAACCGATGCCGCCCTCCAGCTGGGCCCGGATGATGTCCGGATTGACCGCCACGCCGCAGTCGACCGCCGCCCACACCTTGTGGACCTTGGGCTCGCCATTCTCGCCCATCGACACTTCGGCGATCTGCGCGACATAGCTGCTGAAGCTTTCCACGACGGCGACACCCCTTGCCCGGCCATTGCCGACCTTGGGGCCCTTCCAGCCCGCCAGTTCGGCTACTGCCTTCAACGCGCCTGCAGCCCGAGGGTTGCCGCCCATCATCGCGAGGCGCCCTGCAACGGGATCCTGTCCGGCGGCAACCAGCAATTGGTCGACGAAACATTCGACCGCATAGCCGGTGTGGGTGTGCCCGACCGAGCGCCACCACAGGGTGGTGACCGGCGACTTGGCGACATGCGCGTCGCAGCGGAAATCGGCAATGTCGTAGAGCAGCTTGCTCGATCCCTCGCTCATGATCGCATCGACGCCGTTGCGGACGGCAAAGGCCTCGAAGGAGGAGCCGATCATGAAGGACTGGCCCATCATCGTGTTCGACCAGGCGGTGATCTTGCCGTCCTTCACCGCACCCTTCAAACGGTGGACGAACAGCGGGCGGTAATAACCGCCGTGAATGTCGTCCTCGCGCGTCCAGACGAGCTTGACCGGGGTGCCGACGGGCATCGCCTTGGCGACCTCGGCCAGCTCTGCTGCGAGATGACCATTGGGCGTCGCACGGCGCCCGAAGCTGCCGCCGGCCAGAAGCGTATCGATCTCGACCTTGTCCATCGGAATGCCGAGCACCTGGGCGATCGCGCCCTGATCGATTGTCTGGCCCTGCGAACCGAAGCGCGCTTTTGCGGTCGTGCCGTCGAAGATCATGAAGCCGTCGAGCGGCTCCATCGGCGCATGGGCGAGATAGGGGAAGACATATTCCGCCTCGATCACCTCGCCGCCGGCGGCGAGCGCCTTGGCGGCGTCGCCCTTCTGGCCATGGACCGTGCCGGGCTGGCGCGTCTGCTCGAGATAGGCGGCGATCATTTCCTCGCTGCCGCGGGTCTCGGCCTTGCTGTCGTCCCATTCGATCCGCAGCGCCTTGCGGCCCTTGATCGCGGGCCACATGCCCTTGGCAAAGACGGCGACGCCGGTGGAGATCTGCTTGACCGCGACCACGCCCTTGACCTTCATCGCCTCGGACGCATCGAAGCTGCGGACCGCGCCGCCGAAGCGCGGGCTGCGCGCGACCAGCACGGTCAGCATGCCGGGTGCGGTCATGTCGATCGTGAACTTCGCGCGGCCGGTGGACTTGTCGGCGCTGTCGACCCGAACCCCGGGCTTGTCCTTGCCGATCAGCGTGTAGGCCGACGCATCCTTGTAGGCGACCTGCTTGGGCATGGGCAGCTTGGATGCGGCTTCCGCAAAGGTGCCGAAGCCGGCGGAACGCTTGCTCTTGCCGTGGGAGATGACGCCCTTCGAGACCGCGATCTCCGACGCGGGCACCTTCCAGGCGGTGGCGGCGGCCTGGACGAGCATGGCGCGGGCCATCGCGCCTGCCTGGCGCATCTGGTCGAAGCTGTTGGCGATCGCCGACGAACCACCCGTCAGCTGCGCGCCGAGCATCAGATTCGCGTAGATTTTCGCGTCGGCCGGCGCACTCTCCACGCGGACCTTCGACCAGTCGGCGTCGAGCTCTTCCGCAGCGATGGTGGCGAGCCCGGTATAGGGACCCTGACCGAATTCGATATGCTTCGAGAGGATCGTCACCATGTCGTCCGCGCTGATGCGGATGAAGGCGTTCGGCGTGATCGGCGGCGGCCCCTTGGGGGCTTGTGCCTTCAGCCCGCCGACCGGCAGGCAGACCCCGACCACCAGCGCGCCGGCGGCCTTGAGAGCATCGCGACGCGACAGCGTCATGTCATGTGCGCCCATGTCAGGCCTCCGTCAGCGACTTGGCGGCCGCGTGGATCGCGGCGCGGATACGGACATAGGTGGCGCAGCGGCACAGATTGCCGTTCATCGCCAGGTCGATGTCCTCATCGGTGGGTTGCGGTTTTTCGCGCAGCAACGCGACCGCGCTCATCACCTGTCCGGATTGGCAGTAGCCGCATTGTGGGACGTCATGCGCGACCCAGGCCGCCTGCACCGCCTTCGCTTCTGCACCCTCGACCGCCTCGATCGTCCGGATTTCTCCGCTGACGCCCGAAATCGGCATCGAGCAGGAGCGGATCGGCTGTCCGTCCATGTGAACCGTGCAGGCGCCGCACATCGCCACGCCGCAACCGAACTTCGTACCGGTCAGGCCCAGATCGTCGCGCAGGACCCACAGGAGCGGCGTGTCGTCGTCCACGTCGACGGAACGGCTTTCGCCGTTGACGGTAATGCTGAAGCTCATCGGAGGCACCCTCTGTTCGGCGCATGGCGCGCGCTCGATCATGGATGATACGTACCGTTCGGTTTCTGTAAACCCGGAAATGCGACCATGTGTATGGAACCGGGCCTCGCTGCTATCGTCTTTGCTCCATGGTCGACTGGATCGAAGCCTCCCCCCGCGGCATCTATGTGCGCCCGGCCGATGCCTGGATCGATCCATCCGTTCCGGTAGATCGCGCGCTCATCACCCATGGCCATGCCGATCATGCGCGTGGCGGTCACCGCGAAGCCTGGGCGACGCCAGAGACGCTGGCGATCATGCGGCTTCGCTATGGCGCGGTCGACGGCAAGCCGGTCGCTTATGGCGAGTCGGTCCGCGTCGGCGGAGTCGAGGCCAGCTTCGTGCCCGCCGGCCATGTGCTCGGGTCGGCCCAGATCCTGCTCGAACATGCGGGCGAACGCGTCGTTGTGACCGGCGACTATAAACGCCGTGCCGACCCTACATGCGCCTCCTTCCAGCCGGTTCCCTGCGACATCCTCATCACCGAGGCGACCTTCGGCCTGCCGGTCTTCCGTCACCCGCCGATCGGGCAGGAGATGGACCGCCTGCTCGGTGCGCTCCACGCTGCGCCAGACCGCTGCGTCGTCGTCGGCGCCTATGCGCTGGGCAAGGCGCAGCGCGTGATCGCCGAACTGCGCGCCCATGGCCATGGCGAGCCGATCTTCATTCACGGTGCGCTGGAGAAGATGTGCGACCTGTATCGCGACTTCGGGGTCGACCTCGGTCCGCTGGTCCCGGCCACGGCTGCCAACAAGGACGCCATGCGCGGGAGCATCGTGCTGTGCCCGCCCTCGGCCCTCAACGACCGCTGGTCGCGCCGCCTGCCCGATCCGATCACCGCGATGGCTTCCGGCTGGATGCGCGTTCGCCAGCGCGCGCGGCAGAAGAATGTAGAACTGCCGCTGGTCATTTCCGACCATGCCGACTGGGACGAGCTGACCGATACGGTGCGCGAGGTCGCGCCGCGCGAACTGTGGGTGACGCATGGCCGCGAGGAGGCGCTGGTCCACTGGTGCGCGCTCAACCAGATTCGCGCCCGTGCACTCGCGCTCGTCGGCTATGAAGACGAGGACGAGGGCTGATGCGCGGCTTTTCGCAACTGCTCGACGGCCTCGTCTATACGCGCTCGCGCAATGCCAAGCTCGCGCTGATCGCCGACTATATGCGGGACGCGCCCGACCCCGATCGCGGCTGGGCACTGGCTGCGTTGACGGGCGACCTGAACCTGCCGGCGGTCAAGGCCTCCGCGATCAAGGCGATCGTTGACGAGAGGGTCGATCCGACCCTGTTCCGCATGAGCCGCGACTATGTCGGCGACCTCGCCGAGACCGTCGCACTTCTCTGGCCGAAGCGGCTCGACCAGCCGGCTGAGATCGACGACGGATCACTCACCCTCGGCGCGGTGGTCGATCGGCTTATGAAACTGGGCAGGGCGGAGGCGCCGGCGGCGCTCGGCGACATGCTCGATCATCTCGACTCGCCGGGACGCTTCGCCCTGCTCAAGCTGGCCACCGGAGGCTTGCGCGTCGGCATCTCGTCGCGCCTTGCCAAGACAGGCTTTGCCCAGGCCTTCGGGCTCGACGTCGATGCGGTCGAGGAGGTCTGGCATGCTTTGAAGCCGCCTTATGCCGAGCTCTTCGCCTGGGGGCAGGGCGGGGAGCGCCCCGATCCGCGCGGCACACCCTTCTTTCGGCCCTTCATGCTCGCCCATCCGCTCGAGGACGGCGTGGTCGACCTTGCCGACTATGCCGCCGAATGGAAATGGGACGGCATCCGGGTACAGATCGTCGGCACGGGCAATGCGGTGCGGCTCTATAGCCGGGCCGGGGATGACATCACGGCCACCTTCCCCGATGTCGCCGCCGCGGCAGCCGGGCTGGACGGCGTCCTCGATGGCGAGATGCTGGTGCGTGGCGAAGCACAGGGGCGCGAGGAACATGGCGGTTCGGCGGCCTCCTTCAATGCGCTGCAGCAGCGGCTCGGCCGCAAGACCGTGTCCGCGCGCATGCTCGGAGACTATCCCGCCTTCGTCCGCCTCTACGACCTGTTGATCGAAGGCGAGGAGGATCTGCGCGAACTGCCCTGGAGCGAACGCCGTGCACGGCTGGAGGTCTTTGCCAGCCGGCTCGATCCCGACCGCTTCGACGTGTCGACGGTGATCGCGGCGCGCGATTTCGACGAACTGGCGGAGACGCGGGCTGGCGCTCGCGATGCGGCGATCGAGGGCGTGATGCTCAAGCGTCGCGACAGCCCTTATGTCGCGGGCCGCCGCACCGGACTGTGGTACAAGTGGAAGCGCGATCCGCTTACGATCGACTGCGTGATGATGTATGCGCAGCGCGGCCACGGGAAGCGGTCGAGCTTCTATTCGGACTACACCTTCGGCTGCTGGTCGGGCGATCCCGACAAGGGCGGCGAACTCCTGCCGGTCGCCAAGGCCTATTCGGGCTTCACCGATGAAGAGCTCAAATGGCTCGACAGCTTCGTCCGCAACCACACCCTCAACCGCTTCGGGCCTGTGCGAGAGGTCGAGAAGACGTTGGTCGTCGAACTCGCCTTCGACAGCGTCCACGAGAGCCGGCGCCACAAATCCGGCGTCGCGATGCGCTTCCCCCGCATCGCCCGCATCCGCCGCGACAAGCCGGCGGCGGAGGCCGACAGCATCGACAGCCTCCGCAAGCTGATCGCCTGACCGGCCTCAGCCGGTGGTTTCGGCCGACAGCGGGGTGGGAGAGGCGTCGACCGGCTGGAGCCGGCTGGGATCGCTGTCCGCGTGGACCGGATAGTCGGTATAGCCCTCGGCCCCTTGCGTATAATAGGTCGAGATGTCCGGACGGGTCAGGTCGAGGCCTTGTTGGTAGCGCTCGGCGAGGTCGGGGTTGGAGATATAGGCCTGGCCGAAGCCGATCATGTCGGCAGCACCACTGGCGATCGTCGCGGCGGCGGTCTGGCGGGTGAAGCCCGCGACGAACATCGCCGGCCCTTCGAACAGCGGGCGGAGCGTCCCGTAGACGTCCCATTCCATGCCGTAATTGCCGATCTGGAGATAGGCGATGCCGCGCTTCGACAATTCGCGCACGACATAGGTGTAGGTGGCGACAGGATCGTCGTCGAACACGTCGTGGAAGGTCCAGCCCGGGCCGATCTTGACCGCGACGAAGCCGGGATCGGTCGCGGCGATCATCGCATCGACGCAGGCGAGCAGGAAGGCCGCGCGCTTCTCGACGCTGCCGCCCCACTCATCGGTGCGGATATTGGCGTTGGTCGAAAGGAACTGCATCGGCAGATAGCCTGATGCCGCATGGACCTCGACCCCGTCGAACCCGGCCTGGCGCGCGAGCGCCGCGCAGCGTGCATATTCGTCGATCACGCCCAGCACTTCGGCATGGGTCATTGCGCGCGGTTGCGGATAGGGGCGTTTCGGACGCGGGCAGTTGACCGTATAGTGCCGCGCCTTGGGATCGGGCTGCACCGCCGACGGCGCGATCGGCTGTTCGCCGTCGAGCATCAGCGGATCCGAGAGGCGGCCGACATGCATGATCTGACCGAAGATCGCACCGCCTGCGGCGTGCACCGCGTCATTGACCTTCTTCCACCCGGCGACATGGCGGTCGCTGTAAAGGCCCGGAGTGAACAGATAGCCGCAGCCCATCGGCCCCGGATAAATGCCCTCGCTGACGATCAGCCCCGCCGAGGCGCGCTGGCGATAATAATCGACGTTCAACTCGGTAGGCGTTCCGTCGAGCAGTGAGCGCTGCCGTGTCATCGGCGCCATCGCCATGCGGTTGGCGATCGTGACATTTCCCACGCGCAGCGGCGTGAACAGGGCATCCACCGGGTCAGTGCTCATTGCTTTGGTCCTTCGAAGGGGCGCGCCATCAGGCGCCTTGCATGCCGATATCGGGTCGCGCCCGCACGCCGAGGGCCGCAGCCTTCTCGAACAGGCTGCGGTCGCCTTCTTCCCAGGTGATGTTGAGGCGGCACGCCGCGATCTTCCAGCCGGCGTGCGTGCGGACGAACCGTTCGGTATAATAGCCACCCATTAGTTGCGCTTCGGCGCCGAGCTGGTGGCGCGCGGTCATCGTGGTCACGGCCTCCGCCTCATCGCCCATGAGTCTGATCAGTTGCCCGCTGAAGACATGTTGGGTGGCGTCGAACGGGGCGAGGGTAGCCTTGACCATTTCGACCCAGCGATCCGCAGTGATCGTTTCGCGGATGCCGGCCCAGTCGAAAAAGTCGAAAGCCACCTCTTCGGTGAAGATCGATCGGTAGAGCGGCCAGTCGCGCCGATCGACGGCGAAGGCATAGCATTGCTTGACGTCGTGGATCGCCGCCCGGTCGAGCAGGTCCTGAAGCCCGGACGGGGGAGGTGGCAGATCCATGGCGCTCTCCGTTGCGGCGGATCTCGGCCCGCGTCGGGCGGCAGAGGGCCGCATGTGCGCCGCATCCACAAGCTGGGCAAAAGCCTAGCTGCGAGGGGACCCGCTGCTGATAGTCTCTCGGGCGGACCGGTCTCGATGGACCGGCGAGCGAGAGGAGTGCCGATGTCGGCTGCCGCACCCGGCCTGGAGGAAATCGCCGCGCGCCTTGCGATCACCGATGTCCTGCACCGTTATTGCCGCGCGATGGACCGGATGGATCGCGAACTGGCGCTGTCCTGCTGGCATGCGGGCGGCACCGACGAGCATGCGCCACTGTTCGTGGGGACGGCGGAGGGGTTCGTCGACTGGGTGTGGCGCATCCACGAGCCGATGTTGTTGACGCGGCACGTCCTGTCGAACGTCCAGATCGAGATCGACGGCGACCGTGCCTGGTCCGAAAGCTATTGGGACGTCCTGCTGCGCGTCCGCGATGGCGATGGCCTCACCGATGTCACCGGCGGCGGGCGCTATCTCGATTATCTCGAATGCCGGAACGGGCTGTGGGCCATCGTCCATCGGCGATCGATCCATGACTGGGATCGGGTCGATCCGGTCGCGCGGACGATGGCGGATGCCGGTGCGGTGCCGGCCAACAATCCCGACGCGACGCTCCATCTGGCGAGCCGCGACAGGCGCGATCCCTCTTATGCCTTTCTCGGCGGGCATCTGACCCGCTTCGACTGATCGACCGGCACCCGTAGAATCCCGTGTCACTGCCCCGGAACCATCGCCCGCAACGCGCTTTGACTCCGCGTTCGCAGGGGCAGGAGATGGAGTATGGCAGCACGCGCCTATTGGCAGGGGCAGATCCGCCTCGCGCTCGTGTCGATTCCGGTCGAGATTTACAGCGCGACCAACAGCAGCGCGCAGGTCGCCTTCCATCAGGTCCACGAACCGAGCGGCAAGCGCATCCGCTATGAGAAGGTCGTGCCCGGTATCGGGCCGGTCGACACCGACGATATCGTCAAGGGATTCGAGATATCGAAGGGCAATTACGTGCTGCTCGAACAGGATGAGATCGACGCGGTAAAGCTGGAGAGCAAAAGGACGCTCGAACTCGTCCAGTTCGTCGATGCCGACGAGATCGACATCCTCTATTTCGAAAAGCCTTATTATGTCGTGCCCGCCGATGAACTGGCCGAAGAGGCTTTCATCGTTCTGCGGGAAGCGCTGCGGCGTACGAAGAAGGTCGGCCTTGGCCAGCTTGCAATGCGTGGCCGCGAATATGTAGTGAGCCTGAAGCCCTGCGGCCGGGGTCTCGTGCTTGAAACGCTTCGCTACGCCGACGAATTGCGCAAGGCGCAGAGCTATTTCCGCGAGATCCCCGACACCAAGCCCGACGCCGACCTGCTCGATCTCGCCGAGACGCTGATCGAGAAGAAGAGCGCGAAGTTCGATGCGAGCGAGTTTCACGACCGCTATGTCGATGCACTCAAAGGGTTGATCGAGAAGAAGAGCAAGGCCAAGGGCCGCAAGATCATCGAGGAAACCGACGAGGCACCGCGCACCAAAAGCAACGTCATCGACCTGATGGCGGCGCTCAAGAAATCGGTCGAGGGCGGGGCGAAGGCAAGGTCGTCCGATGACGACGATTCCGGTGCCGGGACGAAGCGCGCGAAGACCGCCTCGACCCCCAAGAAGCCCGCCGCCAAGGCCGCGTCTGGCAAGTCTCGCGCGACGAAGGCGGGGGCTGCGAAACCGGCTGGTGGCGCGCCGGCCCGCAAGCGGGCCTGATCATGGCGGGACTGGACGACTATAATGCCAAGCGCGACTTCAAGAAGACGCGCGAGCCCGCCGGGAAGATCGTTCGGAAGGGCCAGCACCGCTTCATCGTCCAGAAACATGATGCGACCCGGCTGCACTACGACTTCCGCCTCGAAATGGACGGCGTGCTGAAAAGCTGGGCTGTCACGCGCGGGCCCAGCCTCGATCCCGACGACAAGCGGCTGGCGGTGCGGACCGAGGACCATCCGGTCAGCTATGCCGACTTCGAGGGATGCATTCCCGCCGGCGAATATGGCGGCGGCACGGTTATGCTCTGGGACAAGGGTAGCTGGGCGCCCATCGCGGGCAAGAGCGAGCGCGACCTTGATGAGGGGCATCTGCATTTCACGCTGGATGGCGAGCGCATGAAGGGCGAATGGCTTCTGGTCCGTATGAAACCGCGTCCGGGCGAGAAGCGCGAGAACTGGCTGCTGCGCAAGATCGACGACGCTGAGGCCGGGGGCAGTGACGATCTTGTCGGCACGGCCCTCACCAGCGTCAAGACGGGCCGGACGATGGCCGAGATTGCTGCCGATCAGGAGGGCGAGATCAGCCTGGCCGGCAAGAAGGGCAAGGCGTTCGATGCCGCCATGGCACGCGCCGACGATCATGTCGCGAAGCTCGGCATACCTGCGAGGAAGAAGGCCAAGCCGGTACGGCGAAAGGGTGCAGCGCCGCTTCCGGCCTTTCGTCCACCGCAGCTGGCAACGCTGGTCGACAGCGTCCCGGAGGGGCGCAACTGGATCCACGAGATCAAGTTCGACGGTTACCGCGCACTGGTCGCCGCCTCGGGCGGGAAGGTGCGGATTCATACCCGCTCGGGGCTCGACTGGACTGCCAAATTTGCTTCGATCGCCGAGGCCGTCGCCGCGCTCGATCTGCCCGCCTGCCTGTTGGATGGAGAGATCGTTGCGCTCGACCACGAAGGCAATCCGAGCTTCTCCGAGCTCCAGAAGCGCATCAAGGGCGAAAGTGACGCCCCGCTCCGTCTCTATCTGTTCGATCTGCTGAGCGAGGGGAATAAGGATCTGACGAAGCTCGGCACGGTCGAGCGCAAGGGGCGCCTGTCGGCGCTGCTTCCCGCCGACGGGGCGGTGGTCCAGGTCGCCGACCATGTGATCGGCGCGGGCGAGAAGCTGTTCGACGCGATGTGCGGCGCGGGGCAGGAGGGCATCATCAGCAAACGTGCCGACGCACCCTATCGACAGGGGCGGAGCAGCGACTGGCTGAAGGTCAAATGCACCCGGCGGCAGGAGTTCGTGATCATCGGCTGGAGCCCCAGCAGCGCGCGGGGCCGCCCCTTCCGGTCGCTGCTGCTGGGCCAGTATCGCGACGGAGACCTCGTCTATGCCGGCAAGGTCGGGACGGGCTTCAGCCAGGACGGCATGGCCGATCTCGCCGACCAGTTCGCCAGACGGGCGCGCAAGACCGCACCCGCCGACGTGCCGAAGAGTGAAGCGCGCAACGCCCGCTGGGTTCGGGCCGATCTGGTCGCGGAGATCGCTTTCGCGGAGTTTACCCATGAAGGCGTGCTTCGCCATGCGAGCTTCCTCGGCCTGCGCAGCGACAAGGCGGCGGAGGAGGTGCGGCGGGAGGAGGCCGTGCCGCTGGGGGAGGCCGTCGATGCCCAGCCTGATGACGACATCGTGATCAGCAATCCGGATCGCGTGATCTTCCCCGAGGCCAAGGCGACCAAGGGTGACCTTGCCGCTTATTATCGGGCGATCGGTCCAGCCATGCTGCCATGGGTCGCGCGACGGCCGGTCAGCCTCGTCCGCTGCCCGCAAGGGCGAGGGAAGCAGTGCTTCTTTCAGAAGCATGATTCGGGTTCGTTCGGGGATCATGTGAAGCATGTCCCGATCCGCGAGAAGGATGGTGGTACCGAGGATTATCTCTATGTCGAGGATGCGGCCGGGCTGGTCGCCTGCGTCCAGATGGGGACGATCGAGTTTCACGGCTGGGGTTCGCGAGTCGATGATGTCGAAAAGCCGGACCGCCTGATCATAGACCTCGACCCGGACGAAGGGCTCGACTTCGCAGACGTGAAAAAGGCCGCGCTCGATATCAGGGGGATGCTGGCCGACATCGGCCTGGTCGCTTTTGCCATGCTGTCGGGCGGCAAGGGCATCCACGTGGTCGTGCCGCTCCGCCCGGAGGCCGAGTGGCCCGAGGTCAAGGATTTCGCCCAACGCTTTGCCCAGGCGCTGGCGCAGGCGGAGCCCGACCGCTTCGTGGCGACCATGGCCAAGGCCAAGCGCGTCGGCCGGATTTTCATCGACTATCTGCGCAACCAGCGCGGCTCGACAGCAGTGATGCCCTATTCGGTTCGCGCCCGTCCCGGAGCCACTGTAGCGGCGCCGATCTCTTGGGAAGAGCTGGACGGCTTCGACAAGGCCGGGGCCTTCACCATCGCCGATACCGACCGGTTGCTGGAGCGCGCCGGTTCGAAGGCGTTGAAGGGCTGGGGCGTGGCGGATCAGGCCCTGCCCGATCTATGATGCCCGGGCCCAGGAGAGGGGAGCCGCAATGTTCGTAGCCGTCTACTGGTGGAAGGTCCATCCCGGCAAGGAGGAGCAGTTCGTCCGCGCATGGACCCGCGGCACCGAACTGATCCGCGAAATCTACGGCAGCTACGGCTCGCGCCTTCATCGCGATTCGGACGGCCGGTTTGTCGGCTATGCCGAATGGCCCGACGAGGCGACCTGGCGCTACGCCTTCGATCACAAGATGACCTATGAAGAGCCGGAGACCCGGCGCGCCTTCGAGGAGGCGGTGTGCGAGGTACCGGCAGACGCCGATCCGATCTTCACCATGACCGTCATCAGCGACCGTCTGACCACCCGGACCGTGCCCGCAACGGACTGAACCAGCGCCCGGCCGCTTCGTTGGTCGGACGAAGGAGCTTCGTATGACCGACCAGCACGAACCGATGATCCACGAGGATGACCTGCCGGGTCATGAAAGCAGCCTCGATCCCAAGCCCGACTGGGAACCACGTTACGCGGGTTCGGGGCGCCTCGCTGGCAAGGTCGCGCTGATCACGGGCGCAGACAGCGGCATCGGTCGTGCCGTCGCGGCGCTCTATGCCCGTGAGGGAGCCGACGTCGCCATCCTCTATCTGTGCGAGCATGACGATGCGGCGAAGACGGTCGAGATTGTCGAGCAGGAAGGGCGCAGGGCGATCGCCATCGCTGGCGACGTCGGGGACAAGGCCTTTTGCGACGAGGCGGTCGCGAAGGTGATCGACGCCTTCGGCCGTCTCGACATTCTCGTCAACAATGCCGGCGAACAGCACCCCGATCAGGACATCACCGACATCAGCGAGGAGCAACTGCGCCGCACCTTCCAGACCAACATCTTCGGTATGTTCTTCCTGACGCAGGCAGCGCGGCCGCATCTGCGGGCGGGCGCCGCCATCATCAACTGCACATCGGTGACGATGTATCAGGGCAGCAAGGAACTGCTCGACTATTCGAGCACGAAGGGAGCCATCACCGCCTTTACCCGGTCGCTGTCGGAAAATCTGGTGGGCGAGGGAATCCGGGTGAACGGCGTGGCACCGGGGCCGATCTGGACCCCGCTCAACCCCTGCGGCGGTGCCAGCGAGGAAAAGCTGGCGCACTTCGGCGAGGCCACGCCGATGGGCCGCCCCGGCCAGCCCAACGAAGTGGCTCCGTCATTTCTTTTTCTGGCATGCGAGGACGCCAGTTATATGTCGGGACAGGTGCTCCACCCGAACGGCGGTATCATCGTCAACGGCTGAGCGACGTCAGCCTCCGCTGCAAAAGAAAACGGGCGCCCCTTTCGAGGCGCCCGTTCCTGTCAGTAATTCCGGTCCGAAACGGACCCGGAGATTACTTCGCGTCCTGAACGGCGTCAGCAGCTTCTTCAGCGGCATCGGCCTTGTTCTCGAGCGCGCTCTCGACGGCCTCGTTCGAGGCATAGTCGGCGGCGTTCTCGAGCGCTTCAGCCTGGTTCTCCAGGGCAGCGGTGGTGTTGTCAGCGGCGTTCTCAGCCGGAGTTTGCTTGTTGCAGGCGGCCAGTGCGATCAGACCAGCAGCAACGACGACGACGCTCAGCTTCTTCATTCGAGCAGCTCCCAAAGCTTTTTAACGGCCGGCTCGAACGCCGTACCTCGCGCTGACATAACGCCGAAGACAAGAGCGTCAACGGAAAATCGACATGAATCCAAGGCCTAAAAGCTATCGATGCCCGTAACGAAAATCACTGAAAGCACGTATTTCAGGGGATCGTTACAGGTCCAGCCGTTCTGCCAGCGACAGTCTGTCTAGAATATTCGCGGTCTCGTCGCGCACCGACAACATCACCGCGCGCAGTCTGCACTTGGCTTCGTCTATGCAATGGTCGCATGGCGTGTAGGCCAAGCGTGCCGCGCAAGGCACCAGCGCGAGCGAGCCGCGCGTGGCCCGGACGATGTCGCCATAGGTTATCTCCGATGGCGGCCGGGACAGCCAGTAGCCCCCCTCCTTGCCACGCATCGTCTCGACGAAGCCGGCGCGCTTCATCTCCGACAGGATGACCGTCAGGAATTTGCCGGGGATATTCTGTTCATCGGCGATCTCGGCCAATTGGATCGGTCCCTGGCCATAACGGTCCCCGAGGTGGAGCAAGGCGCGTATCGCATATCGCGTTCTCTGTGACAGCACGGCCCGACCCTCTGAAGACTGCGATCCATGTAGGCAAAGCCAACGATAATGGAAGAGTAGAGTTAGTAGACAAAGCCGTCGGCGACGTTCGACCTGTCCGCAGGGGATGCGCACATGCCCGCTTGCGTCTGGCCGGGGCTTTGCCTATGGAGCGCCCCACATGGCGTTCCGGCGCCCGTGGCGATCGTAGTTCAATTGGTTAGAGCACCGGTTTGTGGTACCGGAAGTTGCGGGTTCAAGTCCCGTCGGTCGCCCCACCTTTTCAAGCGCAAAGCGGCGATCCGGTCAGTGTCCCCGACCCTTCGGAACCCTGCGTTTTGCCCGACCGCTTTGGGCTAGCCATCCAAGTCGAATAATTATATTACTCCCTATCGTAATAGAATTACGTGAGGTTGTAATGATCGCTCTCTGGTCCCTTCCCGATTTCGACGATCACGAGGGCGTGCACCTCTTTCGCGACGCGGCCTCGGGCCTCACGGCGGTCATTGCGGTGCACTCGACTCATCTTGGGCCGGCGGCCGGGGGGACGCGCTTCTGGCATTATGGAGACCCGGCTGAGGCGATCACCGATGTGCTGCGTCTGTCGCGGGGCATGAGCTTCAAGAATGCCATGGCTGGCCTGCCGATGGGTGGCGGCAAGGCGGTGATCCTGGCCGATCCCCTCCGCACCAAGACCCCCGAGATGCTCGCCGCCTTCGGTCGCGCGGTCGATTCGCTCGGCGGCCGCTATGTCACTGCCGAGGATGTCGGCATGTCGGACGCCGACATGGTCGCGATCTCGCAGCAGACGAAGCATGTGTCCGGACTGCCGGTGGCGGCGGGCAATGCCGGGGGCGATCCCGGCCCGACCACGGCACTGGGGGTCTATCTCGGCGTGCGCGCAGCGATCGAGCGTGGGCTGGGCAAGAGCGATCCCCGCGGCGTCCATGTCGCGATTCAGGGCGTGGGCAGTGTCGGCGGTGCGCTGGCACGGTTGCTGGCGGCCGACGGCGCGCGGCTGACCCTGGCCGATGCCGACGCGAAGCGCGCGCGTGCGCTGGCCGACGAACTGGGCGCGGAACTGGTCTCTACCGGCGAGATCATGACGGTCGAGGCCGACGTGTTCAGCCCCTGCGCGCTCGGCGCCGTGCTCGACGAGCGCAGCATCGCCGCGCTGCAGGTCGGGATCGTCGCGGGTGCCGCCAACAACCAGCTGGCGACCCCGGCCGATGCCGATCGCATCCACGCGCGCGGTATTCTTTATGCGCCCGATTATGTGATCAATGCGGGCGGCATCATCAACGTCGCGCTCGAATATCTCGGCCAGGGCGATCGTGCCGAGGTCGAGGCGCGGGTCGCGCATATTCCGGAGCGGCTCGAGTCGATCTGGTCCGAGAGTGTCGCCAGCGGCGTTGCGGCGGCGGTCGTCGCGGACCGAATGGCGATGCGCCTGATCGGTCGGGCCTGAGCGGTCAGCCGAGCGTCGCGGCGCTTGCGCGCCGCAGGCGTTGCTCGCGCCAGACGGTGTAGAGCCCGCTTGCGGCGATGAGTGCGGCGCCGGCCAGCGTGCTCGCGCCGGGCACCACCGACCAGATCAGCCACCCCAGCAGCGCGGCCCAGACGATCTGCGCATAGTCGAACGGCACGAGTGCTGCGATTGGGGCTGCCTGCAGCGCGCGGGTCATGCACAATTGCGCTCCGGTGCCGGTGAGCCCGCCTGCCAGCAGCAGCCACCAGGTCATTGCATCATGGCGCCCGGTGAAAAAGGGCATCGCGATCGCACTGACGACGAAGACGCTGACGAAGAACCAGAAGATGATGGCGCCTGCGGACTCGGTCGCCCCCATTTCGCGCACCGTCACGTTCACGGCGGCATTGGCGAAGGCCGCAGCGATTGCGATCGCCACCCCGGCCAAAGGCAGGTCCGACCCGCCGGGCCGCGCGACGACGATGACGCCGACGAAGCCGATCGCGACGGCGGCCCAGCGATGCAGCCCGACATGCTCGCGCAGGAAGATGGCCGACAGGATGGTCGCGAAGGCCGGCGCGGAAAAACCGATCGCGACCGCGTCGGCGAGCGGCAGAAGCACCAGCGACTGGAAGAGCAGGCCGAGCGAGGCAAGTCCGATCAGCGACCGGAATATATGTGCGCCCGGCCGCTTCGTCCGGATCGTGCCCACGCCGTCGGTCAGCCAGAGCCAGGCGAGGATCGCCGGTATGCCGACCGCCGCGCGGAAGAAGACCATCTCGACCGGTCCGGCACCGTGATTGCCGGCGAGCTTCATCGCCGCGCTCATCAGCGCGAAGAAGGCGACGCCTGCCGAACGCAGAGCTATGCCACGGACAATGTCCTGCTGGCGCGAAGGGAGGGGCGGCGACATTCCGTAGCGCGATGGTCGCTATCGCGACGGCGCGCAAGGCTTCCCCGATGGACCATTGCGGAGGACGCAATTGACCCTTATCCCCATGACGTCGTGCATATCTTCGCTAACCCCGCCCGCTTCCTGTCGATCGCGCGCCCGCTGACGTCCTGGCTGGGCTGGCCCGGGCTGTTGCTGATCGCGGCGGGCATCGTCGGTGGTCTGTTCTTCACCCCGCAGGACTATCTCCAGGGGCAGAGCGTGCGGATCATGTATGTCCACGTACCCGCCGCCTGGCTGGGCATGGCAGGATGGAGCGGAATCGCGGTCTCGAGCCTCATGCAACTCATCTGGCGCCACCCGCTGGCGGCGGTCGCCGCGCGCGCCATTGCAGTGCCCGGCGCGCTGTTTAGTGCGATCTGTCTGGCCACCGGTTCGATCTGGGGGCGTCCGACCTGGGGTACCTGGTGGGAATGGGATGGCCGGCTGACGTCGATGCTCGTCCTGTTCTTCCTTTATCTCGGCTATATCGCCTTGTCGTCGGCCGGTGCCGAGCGCGGCAGCAACGATCGCATCTCGGCGATCTTCGGCGTCGTGGGCGCAGCCAACATCCCGGTGATCCACTATTCGGTCGAATGGTGGCGGACCCTCCACCAGGGGCAGAGCATCGGGCTGGCCGGGTCGAAGATCGATCCCTCGCTCCTCTGGCCTCTGCCGCTCACGACCCTCGGTTTCACCCTGCTGTTCGCTGCGATCGTCCTGATGCGGATGCGCGCGCTGCTGGCCGAGGCCAAGGTCGCCGCGCGGCTCAAGCGAATGGCATCCGAATGACACATTGGCCTTTCATTGCCGCAGCCTATGCGGTCACCATCATAGGTACGCTGGGCGTGCTGCTCGCATCGCTGCGCTGGATGCGCCGAGCCGAGCGTCAGGCCGAAGCCCTGGGGAGGCGCGACTGATGGCGGTCAAGGCGAAGAACCAGCGGCTGATCCTGGCGTTGCTCGCGGTGGTCGCGATCGTCGGTGCGGCCTTGCTCGCCATGTCCGCGCTGAAGGACGAAGCCTCCTATTTCTACACCCCGTCCGATGCGAAGCGCGACCATGTCGAGACCGGACGTGCCGTCAGGCTCGGCGGCATGGTGAAGGACGGGTCGATCGAGCGCATGGGCGATGGGGTGACAATCCGCTTCGTCGTGACCGACAATGCCGAAACCGTGCCGGTTACCTTCAAGGGCATCGTGCCGGACCTGTTCAAGGAAAATTCCGGCGTGGTGGCCGAGGGCAGTTTCCAGCCCGATGGCAGCTTCGTT
The DNA here is from genome assembly GCF_018006725.1 of Rhizorhabdus sp. GTDB lineage: Bacteria > Pseudomonadota > Alphaproteobacteria > Sphingomonadales > Sphingomonadaceae > Rhizorhabdus. Next base: position 4,454 of record NZ_JAGMXV010000062.1, on the reverse strand, counting down.
GCGACCAACATTCTCGCCAAGCATGACGAGCGCTACATGCCGCCGCAGATCGCGGGCGAGATGCACAAGACCGAGAGCCTGGAAGCAGGGCCGGGCAAGGGGAAGGGGACGACGTGATAGCCGAAGCAGGATTGGCGGCGCTGTGGCTTGCGGCCGCGCTTGCGGGGCTGCAGCTGTTGTTCGGGATCATGGGCGTGTCGAGCGGCCGCGCCGAACTGCTGGCGGCGGTACGGCCGGTCGCGGTGGTCCAGGCAGCACTGACCGCACTGGCCTTTGCGGTTCTCATCTATCTGTTCGTCACGGTCGACCTGTCGGTTGCGCTGGTCGTCGCCAACGACGCCTCGACCAAGCCGTTGCTGTACAAATTTGCGGGAACCTGGGGCAACCACGAAGGCTCGATGCTGATGTGGGTCACCATCCTCGCGGTGGCCGGCGGTGGCGTGGCCCTGTTCGAGCGGCGGCTCAACGAGCGCACGCTGATCGCGACGCTGGCGGCGCAGGCGGCCATCGGCCTGGGCTTCTACGCCTTTCTCCTGTTCGCCTCCAACCCCTTCGCCCGCATCGATCCGGCCCCGGCCGAAGGGCAGGGGCTCAACCCGCTGCTTCAGGATCCGGGCCTCGCCTTCCACCCGCCGACCCTCTATCTCGGCTATGTCGGCCTTTCGGTCGCTTTCTCCTTTGCGGTCGGCGCGCTGGTGACCCGGGATGTCGGCGCCGCCTTCGCCAAGGCGATGCGTCCCTGGGTGCTCGGCGCCTGGATCCTCCTGACCTTGGGCATCACCGCCGGCAGTTACTGGGCCTATTATGAGCTCGGCTGGGGTGGCTGGTGGTTCTGGGATCCGGTCGAGAATGCCTCGCTCATGCCCTGGCTCGCGGCGACGGCGCTGCTGCATTCTGTCACCGTTCTCGCCACGCGCGAAGGTCTGCGCGCCTGGACGGTGATGCTCGCTGTGGTCGCCTTCTCGATGTCGATGGTCGGCACCTTCCTCGTGCGCTCGGGCATCCTGACCTCGGTCCATGCCTTTGCCGTCGATCCCAAGCGCGGCACCTTCATCCTGGCCCTGCTCGCCATCTATATCGGCGGGGCGCTGGCGCTCTTCGGCCTGCGCGTAGGCACGGTGCGCGAGGGATCGCGCTTCGACGCGGTCAGCCGTGAAGGCGCGCTGGTCATCAACAACCTGCTGCTGTCGGCGATATTGGGCATCGTTCTGGTCGGCACGCTCTATCCGCTGATGGCTGAGGCCGTGACCGGCGAGAAGCTGTCGGTTGGACCGCCCTATTTCAACACCGCCGCCGGGCCGCTCGCGCTCGCGCTCGTCGCCGTCATGGCGGCGGGGCCGGTAATGCGCTGGCGGCGCGACGAGTTGAAGGCTGTGCTGACGCGCATGGCGATCCCGCTGCTGGTCGCAGCGGTCGTGCTGTTGCTGGTCGTTCTGCTCGCGCCCGGCATCGGCATCCTGCCGCTCCTCGGTCTGGTCGCAGCCGGGGGCGTCGGCATCGGTTCGCTGGCGCCGCTGTGGAAGCGCAATCTGCGGCGTACCCCCCTGTTTACCTGGGGCATGGTGATCGCGCATCTCGGCATCGCGGTCAGCATGGCCGGCATGGCGGCGGAAAGTGCGTTTACCAAGGAGACGCTGGTCGCTGCGCGGATGGGCGAAAGCCACCGCGTCGGTCCCTATACCATCCGCCTCGATGACGTGGAGCCGGTCGGCGGTCCGAACTTCACCGCCGTCGAAGCGAGCATCACCGCGCAGCGCGGCACCGGCGCACCCTTTACCCTGCATCCCCAGACGCGGACCTTCCCGTCGCCACAGGCCGAAACCAACGAGGCGGCGATCACGACAGTGTTCGACGGCCAGCTCTATGTCGTGATCGGCAAGTCGGACGAGGCAGGCCGCTGGCAGCTGCGGCTGTGGTGGAAGCCGTTCGTGACGCTGATCTGGGCAGGCGGCATTCTGATCGCGCTGGGTGGCCTGCTGTCGCTGATCGGTCGCGTCCGCCGCGAAATGCGCCACGCTCCCGTGGAGCGCTATGCATGAGGAAGCTCCTCATCTGGTTGCCGCTGGCGATGTTCCTCGCTTTCATGGTGGTGTTTGCGGGCGGGCTGATCAGCCCGGAAAGCAAGACCATCCCGTCGAAGCTGGTCGGCAAGCCGATGCCGCAATTCGCGCTGCCGGCGGGCATAGCGGGCAAGCCGGGCCTGAGCAGCGCGGAACTCGCCAACGGCCAGCCGCATCTGGTCAACATCTTCGCGAGCTGGTGCATCCCGTGCATTCAGGAAGCGCCGCAGCTGGCACAGCTGGCACAGGCCGGCGTGCCGATCTACGGCATCGCGATCCGCGACCGGCCCGAAGATCTCGGCCGCTTCCTCGCCCGCAACGGCGATCCCTATCGCGCGATCGGCGGAGACGTGAACAGCAGCGTGCAGATCGCGCTCGGATCGTCCGGCGTACCGGAGACGTTCATCGTCGACGGCAAGGGCATCATCCGTCGCCAGCATATCGGCGCGATCAATCCCGAGGATGTGCCGGGCCTGATGTCCGCACTGGCGGCCGCGAAATGAGGCGGCTCCTTGCCATCGCAGGGGCCGCGACGCTGCTTGCCAGCCCGCTTGCGCCGCTGCTCGCCGATTCGCTGATGCCGGCCGCACGTTACGCCAATGAGCAACTCGCCGATCCGAAGCAGGAGCGCCAGGCCAAGGCGTTGATGGAGACGATCCGCTGTCTCGTCTGCCAGGGGCAGTCGATTGCGGACTCGGATGCGGAAATGGCGGGCGACATGCGCGCGCTGATCCGCACCCGGATCGAGGCGGGCGAGAAGCCCGAGGCGATTCGCGCGTGGCTGATCGAGCGCTATGGCGACTGGGTGAGCTTCACGCCGCCGCTCGACCGGCTGACCTGGCCGCTCTACCTGCTCCCGGCGCTGTTTCTCGGCCTTGGTATCTGGATCACGAGCGGGCGGTTGAAGCGCCGGAGGAAAAGCTGATGGGCTGGATTGTCTTCGCGGTCCTCGCACTGCTTGTCGTGGGCCTGTTGTGGCGCTTTGGCCGGCTGCCCAAGGGCGGTATCGAGCTGGTAGGCGCCGCCATGTTCATCGCGGTCGCCGGCTATGCCTGGCAGGGATCACCGGGCCTCTCCGGCAAGCCCACGCCACCGGCCGACATGGCGAAAGTGCCGGACAGCGATTTCGCGCAGGAGCGGGAGAAGCTGTTAAGCCGCTTCGGCGCCGATGCGGACGTTCTCGGCACCGCCGACGCCTTTCATCGCCAGGGACTGAATCTCTACGCCATCGGGATCATCAAGGGTGCGCTCGAAAAGCGGCCCAACAGCGCCGAATTGTGGGTCGGCCTCGGCAACGCCTTCTTCATCCATGGCGGCAACCAGATGTCGCCGGCCGCCCAGCTGGCTTTCCAACGCGCGCAGGCGATTGCTCCTGATCATCCGGGGCCGCGCTTCTTCATGGGCCTGTCCTATGCGCAGGCTGGCCAGCTCGATCAGGCGGAACTCGTGTGGCGCCAGCTGCTCGAAAGCGCGCCGCCCGGTGCGCCATGGCGGAATGATATCGAGGAGCGGTTGGTCGAACTCGAACGATTCAAGGCGGGGATGGCCGGCCGCTAACCTCGACGTAGCCCGCTTCTGGACAGGGGTGGGAGAGGGACGGCGCGGCCGGGGAAGGCCGCGCCTTACAGGTCCGGGGATAGGGGGATATGGCCCTGTCTCCCTCTCCCGATCCTCCCCTCCAGGGGAGAGGGGAGGAAGACGGAGGTCGTCAGCCGGCGAGGGGCAGGTCGAGCGCCTCGGCCACGGCCTTGTGCCGGATCTGGCCAGCAGCCACATTGAGGCCGGCAGCGAGGTGGGGATCGGCAGCCATCGCGGCATCGGCGCCCAGCGCCGCCAGCTTCTGGACGAAGGGCAGGGTCGCGTTGTTCAGCGCGAAGGCCGAGGTGCGCGCGACCGCGCCGGGCATGTTGGCGACGCAATAATGGATGACGCCGTCGACCTCGAAGACGGGATCGTCATGGGTCGTCGCATGGCTGGTCTCGAAGCAGCCGCCCTGGTCGATCGCGATGTCGACCAGCACGGAGCCGCGCTTCATCGTCCTGAGCATATCGCGCGTGACGAGCTTCGGTGCTGCCGCCCCGGGAACCAGGACCGCACCGATCACCAGATGCGCGCGGGCGACAGCGGCCGCGATCGCGGCCTTGGACGCATAAGCGGTCTTGATCTGGCTGCCGAAATGCATGTCGAGTTCGGCCAGACGATCATTGTTGATGTCGTAGATGGTCACGTCGGCGCGCTGGCCGACCGCCATTTGCGCAGCATTGATGCCTGCGACGCCGCCGCCCAGAATGGCGACGCGCGCGGGCGCCACGCCGGGGACGCCGCCCAGCAGCACGCCGCGTCCACCCTGTTCCTTCTCCAGATAATGGGCACCGACCTGGATCGACATACGGC
>NZ_JAGMXV010000279.1 GCF_018006725.1 Rhizorhabdus sp. | reverse complement strand
CGATGAGATTGCCCATGAAGAGGAAATCGCCCACCCGCGCCATGGCAAGCCCGTGCGGAATGGTCCAGTTTTCGGCAACGAACGTGCTGTCGGCCTCTATGTCGTCCAGATACCAGACGCCCTCCTTAGAAGACGCATAAATGGACGATCCGAACCGCTCAAACCTTACCGGCTTGGTCAGGGTCAGCGTGAGCGTGCTGTCAGTCACCGTCCCGCCGACTATGTGGTGCAAATCCCCGGCCGTAGCGCAGACGGTAATCCTGGTTCCGTCCGCGCGCTGGAAAGACATGGCCGAGAGAACCGCAGCCCCCACGTCGCCTTCGCTGGTATTCGCGCCATATGCGGGTTTATAGCCGCCCGGCCCCGGAATGACGTTGGTGCAGACCTCCAGCCCCGGATTCCGGTAGTCAGTAACATCCGGCAACCATGGTCCGAGGGCAAATTCGCTGATCACGGCGTGGTCCTGACGGTCGGGACAATCGGCGCCCCGGAATAGCGGGCCTTCGCATCCGAAGATTGCGCCAGCTTCATGTGTTGCCCGTAGGCCGCGCCGTGAATCGCCATAGCCTTTTCGTCGCGGATCAACGCCGCATGGTGGGCCAGCACCCCGTAGACATAGACGGATGGATAATTGGTCAGAATGTCGTTCGTGTCGCCATCCGCCGACAGGTCAGCCTGCCGAGCGTAATACCGGATGATGATGTTCTCGGACCCGTCGGGCTCTGGATTGAGCAGCATCGCCCCGTCGACAATGGCGTATGTCTTTGGTGTTCCCGATGTCACATGCGCCCGGTTGATGCCGGTCGTATCCGTGGGCGAAAGCGGCGTCCGCGGGTCAACGTCCCGGTAGGCTGAAATCATCTGTAGGAAGTCCGCAGGTAGCGCCACGCTCGCCGCCTCTGTCAGCGTATCGGTCGCTTCCATTTCCCGCACCCGGAGTCGCGCGTTGATGTCGGCAGTCACAAGCTCGTAGCAGATGTCGGCCGGATAGCGCCCGATCAGGCTGTAGATGCGCGACTTGAGCGTGGCGAAGTCCATCAGAACGTGCCCCCATGCACCCGGAATTTACCCACGTCGCCGCTCAGGAGCTTCTTGCGCAGCACGTCCTTGGCCGCAGGGTCATCCCATGCAACCCCGGCTTCCTTCAGCCATTCCGTGACCACCCACGACGGAACGCTTGCCACGTGCCAACTATCAGACAGCGGCATGTCGGGCGCTTCCCGGCGCAACCTGACCTCATCAAAGGCGTGATCGAGGTCGTGGGTTTTCTTCCGGATGATCTTGTCGCCCTGGTCGATCCATTCCTCACGCATCACGCGCCTGCATCCAGAAAAGCAGGGACTTGCGCCGATGCTCCGTCACCTCGATTTCATCGCCCAGGACCGCCCGCCGGCCGCTGCCGAGTGAAATCGCGCGGTTGGTGACGATCATCCGAAACAGCGGCTCGGAGGGCGAAGTCTGCGGCGTAGCGGGCTGCACATTCTCCGCTTCTGGGGTGGGCGCGGATTTCCTCGGCCGTCCAACGCGGCGTTGACCTGTTTGCACGGGGGATGTCCTCTGCATATCCGATCAGCCGCAACACTTCGGGCAGCGCCTCGAACGGAAACAGCCGCGTGGCGTTGTCAACAAAGAAGCTCTGCGGCCTCAGGATGATGGTTTGATGGCGACAAACCCCGTTCATCGCGTCGTCAAGATGCGTGCGGGTATCGCCGTAAACGTAATTGATCGCGCTTGTGAGCCTGTCCCACGGGTCGCGGATCAGCGCCCACGCTTCGATATCACCAAGCGCCTTGCGTGCCTGCCCGACCGTGATATGGCCGGGCAGGCACCTTTCACCGGAAACCCGCTCGATTGCCCGCTCGATTGTCTGCGACCCGCACTTGGGAATGCTGACGATGAACAGGCCGAGCGGCTCCAGATACACTCAGGAAACAGCAGCCGAGAACGGTGTTGCTTCGGTGCCGGACGCTTCCGAGTAGGCAAGAACCGCCCACACGTTCGCGGCGATGTCGTCCACGATGACGCGAGCGCCCTTATAGCCGCCTTTGGTGGAGCCGTTGAGCGTGATCGTGTCGGACGAATCCGCCGTATAGAAGCACGACGCGCCCGCCGAGTCGTTCCCGAGGTAGGCAACACCCATCATCGTGTCGGACGCGTTGGCAACCTTCACGATATGGTCGCCGCTCGCATCCGCCGCGAGAATGAACTCGTAACGCACGCCCGATCCGGTCGCCGCCGGGAGAGTGGCAACGATTCCGGCCGCCCGGCTGAGCACAATCGGGACACCCGCATGAGCGTCCCGAGTCACGGCCACGGTGGACGCGGTGACAGTCACCGCGCCGAGGTTCTGCTTGTAAGACATGACATGTTCTCCTTACGACGTGGTATTGTCGTAAACGGCGCCGTGAGCCTTCTCGTTGCAGCACTCAAGCGTGAGTTCCGTAACGATCTGCTTGCGCTCGTTGTCGCCCATCTTCGCCAGGTCTTCCTGCTTCGTTTCGCGAGCGATCGCGACTTTCCACATGTCATCCTGGAAGATGAAAACGTCCCGTGCGCGGTTTTCGCGCGAAAGGACGAACTCGACGACCCCCCACGGGGTGCGGTAAACGTCGATCATTTTCTCGACTTGACCGACCTTCACCGTGTTGCGCTGCGCGTTGTTGCCCGTGAACCCGAGAGCGAGGTTCATCTGGAACGACGAAAGGTAGACCGTGTCCGGTTTCCCGCCGTTTTCCCAAATGAGTTGCATCGCCGGGTCAAAGCGCGTCTGCGAGAAGGCGACGGGGGTGCCGTCATCCGTCCGCGCATCCGTGCCGTCGCCGGTCGGGTTGGCGCCGCTGTTCCCCGCCTCGAACTCGACGTTGGTGACGAGCCACGCCGGGGCGCCCGCAAGCTCACGGGCCACCACCGAGCTCCCCGCGACACGGGCGTTGTTCAGGAACAGGGCACGCTCGATGTCGAGCTTGTGCGCCTTCATGCCCTTGCCCATCTGGTAGAGCATTTCCTTGCCACGACCCGCCTTGCGGAGCGCCATGTCCGTTCCCGAGATCGAAACGGCGTTCTTGAAAATCTGCGTGTAGTTGCCGAGCCGCGTGGTGGCGGTCAGGGCGTCCGCAGTCGTGTCGCCGCCCTCGATGTGGGCGTTGTCGGCCGACGCACGAAGGGCGTCCGTTTGCCACTCGTGGTAGGTGTTGCTGGCCTTGGTCTTGGTTGATTTCGACAGAAACGGCGTGTCATCGGGGTCGATGTTGAAAATCTGGTCAACCAGATCATCGAGAATCCCCGTCATGTCGTAGCTGTCGAAGGTGTTGGCAGGTTGTGCCATTTCACGCTCCTGAGGGTTATTCGCCCGTCAAGATTCCAAGCGCCTCTTTCAGGGAGACACCTTTCTTGAACTTGGCGAGTTGCTTCTGACGTGCAGCAGCGGCCTCCTTGTCGCGGTTCGGCTTGGCGCCGGGCTGGAGCGACGGCTTGACCTCGGCCACCTTCTTTTCAATGGCTGGTTTCGCCTTCTGCAATTCCCGGTAGGCAAGGGCGTCTTTCAACACCCGGATCATGCGGTGATCGGCGATCTGGCCTACATCCTCCGCAGAAAACCCGTAGGCCGTGGCCCCGTCAGCCATCTGCTTCGCCGCGCTGAGGAACTTTGCCTCGTCGCGCCATTCCGGGAATGCTTCAAGTAGCTTGTTCCGCTCGGTCGCGATGGCCTCGGCCCTCAGTTGATCCTGCATGGCGTGGAACTCGGCCCGCGCCTGCAATTTCTGCCTCTGGCGCTGTTCCCATTGCACCCGGCGCAGGTTGTATTCCTGCGGCGGTAGCTTGGTCGCCAACTCAGCCCAATCCGGCTCCGCTTCGGTAGGCACAGCCCACCGTTTCAGGGATTCCGAAAGCTGCTCTCGTAGTTGGGCAGTCTCCGCAGCCTCCCGTTCAAGCGCCCTACGCTCCTCCGCGATGGATTGCGTCTTGCGCGTGTAGTCGGCTTTGAACATCGGGCTTTCCAGAAGCTCTGACAGCTTCACCCGACGCTTGCCCTCGGCCGTGTCAACCTCATACTCAGGATCGCTTTCCGCGTCGTCCTGGGCCTCGGTTTCGGCCTCCGCTTCAACCTCGTTCGCCTCGGGGTCGCTGCTGCCAGTCCCTTCGGCTTCCTGCGTCTCAACGGTTTCGTCGTCCGCCCCGGCTCGCGCCGTAACTCGTTCGACAGCCTCGCTCAGCGAGATCGCTCCAGTGGAGTTCTCGGTCACGGGGATTCCTCTTCAGATGCCACGCTGCGGAGCAATGCCTTGGCCGCTTGCAGTCCGTGGTAAGTGTGCAATGCCGCCGCGCGATCCTCCTCGGTTGTCGCGCTCGCCATTACCTTCCGGGTCAATTGCGCCTCCAGACGCTCGATTGCCCACTGGAAGTCCTGATCAGCAAATATGGCCTTGATCCTGTCAGACCTTGCCATAATCGACCGCCGATTCCGTCTCTTTGGCCAACTGGTCGCGCGCAAGGTCGTCCTTCATGACGACTTCCTTGCGCTTCAGGTCCAGCGTTTCCTGTTCCGTCATCATTCTGGATGCGGTTTCAGCCTCTTTCCGCTGCGCTTCCTGGTGTTTCAGCGCCAGTTCGGCCATGCGGAATTGATGATCGGCCTCGATCTTCATTTTATCGTTCGCCGCCCGCGATTGCGCCTCAAACTCCATGATTTGCGTCTGTTTCATGGCCAGTTGCTCTTGCAAGCCGGGCTGCTGCGGCTGCGGAGGCGGCAACATGTCGGGGTCGTCCATGAACTCGGCGATTGATTTGAAGCCGAATGTCTCCATCATCCGGGCGGTCAGGTTATAGACCTTCTTTTCATTGACCATCCGGCTTCCGGCAGTCATCAATTCGCGCTGCACCTGCCCCAGGAGCATCATTCCGTTGCGGCGTTGCTCGCGCGAGTTGTTCCCAATCGCCACGTTCATGTCGGTTCGGTCCTTCCACGTGCGCGGATTGACCGATACCCACTTGCCATTCAGCTTGACGGCCAATTCCTTCATCGGCCCGGAGCGCAGATCGCGGTGAATGCCCATGAACAGGTCGCGCAGCCCGGTTTCGGCAAATGTGCGGGCGATCAGGAGCGTCTTCTTCTGCGAAGCGTTCATGATCCGTTCGATACCCGTTGCCGTTTTGTTCAGCGAATCGGCGTCAAGGCCCTGATTGTATCGCGTGGCCCCGGTGCGGGTTTCCTTCAGGTCGTCGAACTTCTCCAGAAGCGGCAACGTGGTGCCGATCACGCTCGGCGGCATGTTGTAGATAACTTCCGCGCCGCCCGTCCTGACAGGGGCGCCTGGAGCCGGGTTTGCCAGATCGGTGAATGTATTCTCGCCCGCCATGTTCTCGTCGAAATGCGGCCGGGCGTAGTTTGTCAGGTAGATGTTATCCAGCGTGTGCCGGAGAAGGACCGTCTTGACCTTCTGAATGTCGTCAACGATTTCGGCAACCGACCTCCCGA
>NZ_JAGMXV010000278.1 GCF_018006725.1 Rhizorhabdus sp. | reverse complement strand
GCTTCCATCCGCGTAAAACCCGCGCAGCTGCTTGAATCGTATCACCGCATAGCAGGCGTTGAGGGCGTTGAGTTCGGCGATCTGGACGTTTTTCCGATAGATGTCGTCCGCATCATCCGACAGTGGCGCAAGTTGCTTGTCCCGGACCGCCGCCGCCGTCTCCGGCGCGTAGTAGGTCGTGCGGACCTGGCCTGACAGGCCGCCCTGCTTGCGGTCGAGCCCCATGCCGACGTCGATGAAGGGGATGTTGAGGCTGATCAACAAGTCGAATATTTCGGCACGCGCCGAGCCCTTGTCGACGCAGACAAAAGAGAAAGTGACGCCGGAAAAGTCTTCGGCGCACGAGCGGTCAATGTACTTTCGGTGCAGCGAGAGGCCTTTGCGGAACGACTCATAGCGCCGCTCGAACACCTCGGTTTTGCCCAGACCGAGATCGCTGTCGTCAAGCTGGCCGGGCGAGCGATAGGCGTTGTGAACGTGGTAGGCGTCGCCGTCGAAACCCCTGATGGCCTTGACCGGGCTTTTGACGAGCAGGTCGAGCACATAGCCACCTGTGCCGCCGAGGCCGATCACGGCGACCACGTCGTTGGCGAGGAGGGCGGCAAGGTCGGCAATTTCGGCGCGGCTGGTTAGAGTGTCCGGGTATTTGAAGACCGATCCTTCGACCGCGTCGGCGTCGATCCGTTTCGTCAGGGGCGTTGCGCCGTGCAGCTCCATGGCCGGCCCCGAGATCACCGTCACATAGTGCTCGATCTTGGCGAAGAAGTCCGGGAAGCCGTTCGGCGGTTTGTTGGAGAACGAGCGCTGCACCACGACATCCGTCTTTCTGAGCGCGATGGTCGTCGCCCCGCCAGCGAGGTTCGGGATCGGTTGGCCATCGAGCCCGTAAGGCACGCCGCCGGCGAAATAGACCTGATGGTCATCCTGCTGCACGCGGACCTTGTCGATATGAACGAGTTTGGCGACGAAGGCGCCGCGCTGCAGCTGCCGGTTGGCGTCGAGATAAGGGATGTCGCGCACGACAAGGTGCGGCCCGTCGATACGGACCGCGTAGCCCTTGTCGACTAGCCGCTGGATGTCGGCGTTATGACTGGCCAGTTTTGTTAACACGGAACCGCATCCCCTCCTTGACCTTCACGCTCGCTCCTGGCGCCAGGATGCCCTCGGGCTTGTTGCCGTGGCCGTGGGTGTAGTTCACCGAGTAGGTGTTCTGCGGATTCTGCGGAAATGTCGGATCCGCCAGCGTCACGACTTCCGTGTAGGAGATGTCGTCTTTCTTGGGGACTTCGTAGGCCGTGCCATCGATGTAGATGGTGACGGTCTTCTCTTTCTTCTCGTCGTGATCGTTGCTCATGACTGACCTATGATATGCGCATCGCGCTGGCCGATTGCGATTTCGCAACCAGCTGGTAGTTATGAAACTGATCCGGGAATTGCAAGATCGCAATTCGTTTAATTTATGCAAGGACGGGGAACATGGCGGAAAACTTCGACAATGAAGCCTTCTACGCCGCACTCAACGCGGTCCGGCTCAGTCGACAGATGACCTGGAAGGATGTGGCCGAGGAGACCGGCGTGAACGCATCGACCCTCTCGCGGATCGGTCAGGGAGCCAACCCTGATGTCAACGGCCTTGCGGCGCTGTTAGCCTGGTCGGCCCTCAAGGCCGAGAGTTTCATCAGAGGCGCAGGAAAAGGCGAACCGGAGCCGATCGCCAAGATCACCGCCCTGCTCCGCGCCGACCCGAAGCTGTCGAAGCAGAGCGCGAGGCTCATCGAGGACATCGTGGTCAGCACCTACAACAAGCTGCGGAGCAAGTGATTGGGGTTTCCGCGGGGATTCAAGGCGCGCGCGAACCGCATTGCCGTCGACATTCGGCGGCGCATGGGGCTGCAGCCGATCGACCCGATCGATCCGGCCGAGATCTGCCGCGCCTTCGATATCGACCTCATGCGTCTGGCGGAGCTGGGCGATCCGCCGGGATCGCATTGCGGCATCGATGAGAGCTGCTTTTCAGCTGTAACCGTGCCCTGCGCCGGCCGGACAGCCATCGTGCACAACTGCTCTCACCATCTCTGGCGCCAGCGCAGCAACATTTGCCACGAACTCGCCCACTGCTTCCTTGGTCATGAATGCACGCCGCCGCTGACGTCTGACGGCGAGCGCATTCATGATAGCGGCATCGAAGCGGAAGCGAATTTTCTCGGCGGCGCTCTGCTCATCACCAATGAAGCGGCAAAGCATATTGTGCTGGACGGCCTGCTGGCGCAGGCCCAGATTCTCTACGGCGTCAGCCGTCCCATGCTGGATTTCCGGCTGCGCATGAGCGGGGCGCTAGCAATCCAGAAGCGGATGCAAGGCGTCCGGTAACTGTGACGGATCAATACCGCGTATCGACCAGATATCCTGTTCGCCCCGAGCATTGACCGCCCCAGTCGTTCTTGTGGGCATTCAGCCTCGTGTCGTAGCTCTTGCGGTTGAACTTCTTCTGGCAGATCGGGCACTGGATCACGTAGGTCGGGCCGCTCGCCGAAAGGCGCGCCGGCGAGCGACGAACCGGGGCGCGAGCGGGACGCGCCGTACCGAAGAGGCCGCTGGTCGAGCGCGTTGCAGTCGACGGGGCGCGCGCCGTCGATGGCGCAACCGCGACAGGACCAGTCGGCGTCAGTTCGATCTGATGGCGCGGCGTGAACGAGCGGTTGGTGACGCGCGCGCCTTCAATGCGATCGAGACGGAGGCCCCGGTGGGCGTTCTTCCCGATATCGTGGGTGTGCAGGATGATGTCGCCGGCCTGCGTCTGGCGCAGCGAATACGGCTCGACGATGCGTGTGGTGCGTTGGCCCTCGACGTCGCGGTAGTCGAGTTCGACCAGGAGCCGGTTGGCGGCGGCAAAGCGGATAACCTCGACATGCGCCTGTCGTGCGGGCGCGATCGGCAGGCGCAGCGCGCGCTCGCGCAAAACAGTTTCACCCTGCCCGCCCACATACGCCGCCGGCACGACCGGCGCCTGACCGCCAGCGAGCCAGTCGAAGAACTCCGGCAAACCATCCCAGAAGGATTCCCAGGGTGGCAGCGAGGGCAGCTGATGCTTCAACATGTTCGACCAGGAGCCTGCGAGGGTTTCCCTGTGCGGCTCCAGCGCCACGAGCGTCGGCAGGTCGATACCCTTATGCTCGCATTTCTGTTTCAAGACATCGATCATGACGGTAGACGTTGGGCGCGCCTCCTCATTTCGGAACAGGTTGATGACGTCATAGAGATCGCGCGGCCGCGTGCGTTCGGCGAGCGCTCGCGTCTTCTCTGCAAAGACTTCTTCGTAAGCGTAGGCCCGCGCGGTGAAGCCGCCCTCTGGCGCATCCGAGTACGGATGATAGACGGCGACCTCGACCGGCGGCAGCACGAGGCGCTCGTCGGCGGTGAGATCGAGCTTGATCCGCGGCCAGCCGCCGCTGCGCGGTGAGACCGGGCCGAGATAGCTGATTTTGCCCTCGCAGGAGATCGTGCCGCGCGGATTCTGATAGATATCGAAATTTTGCTTGTCGGCCGGGATTTCGATGCCGGTGCGATCGTAGATCCATTGCCCGACTTCGCCGAAGACGCGCTTGAGGAAGGTCCCGTCGAGGTGCGCTGCGTCGGTGAGCGTGAAGTCGAGATCTTCCGAGAACCGGTAGGTCTCGAACCAGCATTTCTTGAGACAGGTGCCGCCCTTGAACACCCAGCTGCCGCTGATGTCGGGATGGGCGTAGATGCCGGCCAGCATCCAGCCGAGGACATAGTCCTTCTCGACGACGTTCGGGAGCAACGTTAGGCGCTCAGCTTCGGCGAGGATTTCACGGCGGTCGATCATCGGGGACCACGCTTCGCCCATTGCGCCGGTACGAAGAGCCGCCAGCGCGAGATCAGCCGCGGACACGGCAGGGCCGGGTCGAGCTTGGCGTTGCCTTTGGTGAGGCGCTCGCGGCAAGGAGCGACCAGCGCCATACCGCGTGGATCGGTTTCGGCGAGAAAGCCAAGGCGCTTGAACACGGCGCCATTGCCAAGGTGGTCGGCATAGCCGATCAACAGCGCATCATCGCGATCGGCGCGTTTCAGATAGGCCGCAAGGCAGTCGCTGACGTGTTGGATGCCGCCGCCGAGCGCCGGATCGTCGAGCATGTCGATGAGGGTACGGTGGACATCCGAGACATCGACCTTGCTCTGGCCGCGCCAGACTGGCTTGAGGCCGAAGAGCTTTGCCTTGGCGACACCCTTTAGCGTGAAGGTCGCGCCTTGGCGGCGCTGCTCCTTCTCGCGGAACGGCTGCGCCGTCATGACGACAATGTCGTTGAACACCTGTTCGGTGAGATCCCAGTGCTCTGCGGCGGTGCGGCCGCCAACATAGCAGGGCGCGAACAGCGCGGGCGCGAGCACCCACGGGTCATCGAGAACGAGGCCGCTTTCGAGCGTGCCAAGCGTTGCGGGCACATATCGTCCCCGGCCTACCCGACGCAGCCAGCCCTGCTCGGCCCACCGCGCCATCGTCTTGGCGGCGCGCGTGCGATCGAGCTTCAGAACGCCAACGGCAGTATCGAGCGAAATGACGTCCCCGCCCGCGCGCAGCAACTCGGCCAGACGCTGACGTCCGGCAGGCAGGCGGGGTCTGGAAGACGTATACTGCACAGTCCGGTATTCCCTTTTCCCATGAATTATTGCAACCGGGCTATACCATAAATGCCGCAGGTTAGTACATCAGTATAGCAAAAATTCGTCGATTCGGGGTGTTTCCGCTAACGCAATGAACCACCAGGCAACTTGCCGACGGGGAACGGTCAAGCCGCCGTCCATTCCCTGTCTTCGCGAACGGCATGATGTCTATGACGAAGTCCCGACTGGTCACGAAACGCGACAATTTCAGTCCGACAGCCTCGTCCGCCAATGCCGGATTCGCATAGCGGTCACACGTCAGTGAACGATATGCGGCGCACCAATTAGAGCGTCCAATACGCACGCGCATTAGGGCACAACACGCATCGACACTGATCTGCTCGCATCGAAAAAAATCTGCAGCGGACGGAGGGCGTGCCCCAATCCCACCCCAAACCAAAAAACGGCTTCGCCACACTCGGAGGAGTGTCGCTAACCGTCTGTTTTTAGAGAGTTTTTGGAGCGGGCGAGGCGATTCGAACGCCCGACCCCGACCTTGGCAAGGTCGTGCTCTACCCCTGAGCTACGCCCGCTCGCTGGGTAAAATAGGCCCGGAGGCCTCGGGAGGGCGTCTTTAAGCCGAAAGCCCGTCCGGATGCAAGAGGCGTCTGCTGGCGCGATCGCGGCCAGTCCGCCCAGCCTACCCGCCCAGCCTACCCGCCAAGGCCCGGCAGAGGCGGCTTGGGCGGCATCGGCGTTTTCAGCTTCCGCTTGGTGACGTGGCTTTCGGACTGGCCGCCGGAGACCTTTTGACCCTTCATGTAATGGCGCTGCCACCGGGCCTTCATCGCCTCAGCCTCGAAGTTCTGCAGCCGCTTGTTGAAGTCGCCCCGGCTTTCCGCCCAGACCTTGAAC
>NZ_JAGMXV010000061.1 GCF_018006725.1 Rhizorhabdus sp. | reverse complement strand
TAATAAACGCCGACGACATATTTGAACTGATCGAAATTGCCGACCGCCTGGAATTCCTGCGTGTAGGTCTTCGACCCGATCTTGTCGTAGCTGAAGAAGGGCGCGAGGAAGGCCTCGACATAGTCCTGATAGGTCTTGACCCGGATGTTGCGGTAGCTGCTGAGCGACCGCAGCGTCAGCCCGTCGGTCGCCTGCCATTCGCCGACAAGCGTCTGTCCGTCCGACTTCACAGTGCTATACGGCAGATAGACCGGCCGATAGGCCCGCTTCACGTCGGAATTATATCCGGGGAAAAGGAAGGGCGCGAAAGCGTTTTCGGTGACGTAGCGGACGGGAGTGGTGCGCTGCTCGCTATAGTCGGCCGCATAGTCGACGGTGACCGTGTCGGTCGGCTCCCACCGCACGGCGCCGCGCACGGCATATTTGCGGTCGGCCTGAAAGTCGTTCGCGCTGGGTACGCCTGCCGTGTTGTTCGCGTTCTTCGCCCAGCCGTCGCGGTTCGAATAGAGGCCGGTAAGCTTCACCTTGAAGTCGCCGAACTGCGGCAGATCGACATTGGCGAGGACGCGCCGATAGCCGTAATTGCCGACCGAGGCGAGGCCACGAATGCCGAGTTCGCCGCTCGGCTTCCGGCTGATGATGTTGACCGCACCGCCGGTGGTGTTGCGACCATAGAGCGTGCCCTGCGGACCACGCAGCACTTCGACCCGCTCGACATCGGCGAGGTCGAAGGTGGAGGCCTGCGGGCGCGACTGGTAGATGCCGTCGACATACAGACCGACGCCGCCATCCTTGGTGATCAGGTTGGGGTCGCCGATGCCCTGGCCGCGCATGAACAGGACCAGCGTCGTCGACGAGCTGGGATAAGGCGCGAAATAGAGGCTCGGCGCCGCCTGAACCACGCCGCGCAGGTCGGTGATGCCCGAGGCCTGGAGCGCAGTGGCGGTCAGTGCGGTGATCGCGATCGGGGTACGTTGCAGATTCTCGGCGCGGCGCTCGGCGGTGACGACGATTTCCTCGAGGCCGTCATTGCTTGCGGTCTCGTCGGCTGCGGGTGCCGTCTGCGCGTGGAGCGGTGCGAGCGCGGCCGCGGCGAGAGCGATGACGGACGCGCGAAGGAATTTGGATGCGATGGTCAACTTCCCCTCCCTTGGGTTGCTTATATTGTCCGCGAATAATGACAGAATCGGCGACATAAGGCAACGCTCTGCGTAGCACATCAAATGATATGCTACGCAGAGCGCCAATGGCCTGAAATCAGGTCAGGAGAGGAAGTCGAACCGCGGTTGGGCGCGCTCGGTGATCATCTTGTGCCGTTGTTCAAGCATCGGGTCCAGCGCCTCGGGCTGGGGGACGATCCAGTAATCGCCACGCTCGATCGCATCGAAGACGGCCGCCGCGAAGGGCTCCGGATCCATACCATATTGGCCGATCATCCCACGCAGGGCATCGACGAATTTCTGCGTGGCGGGGTGGATTTCGCCACTGAACGGATCGTCGAAGATCGCCGACCGGACCGGGCCGGGGGCGAGCAGACTGACGCTGATGGGGGCGTCCAGCATGTCGAGTTCGACCTTCAGCGATTCCGTAATCGACACGACGGCGAATTTGGTGGCGCTGTAGGGCGCCATCAGCGGGCTGGGGTTGAAGCCGCCCACCGATGCCGTGTTCACGATCCGTGCCGGCACATTCGCCTTGAGCATGCGCGGCACGAAGCTGCGGATGCCGTTGAGCACTCCGCCAACATTGACCGCCAGCGACGCGTCCCAGCGGGAGGGTTCGATTTCCCAGCTGAAGCCGGTCGCCATGATACCGGCATTGTTGAACAGCAGATCGACCCGGCCGAAGCGCTCGAAGGCGATGTCGGCAAGCCGGTCGACCGCCGCGCGATCGGTGACGTCGGTCGGTACGGCGAGCGCGTCGGGAAGCCCGGCGGTCGCCGCCGCCAGAGCATCGGCGTCACGATCGGCGAGGATCAATCGAAGGCCACGCCGGGCGGCTTCGCGGGCCAGGCCTAGGCCTATTCCGCTCGCCGCACCGGTGATGACCGCATTGGAGGCGGTGGAGATCATGCGGCTATCAGAAGCTGATCTTGAACTCGACCGACACGCGGCGCGGTTCGCTGTAGAATTTGCCGCCGAAGCCGAGCGAGCCGAAGTCGATGCCGTAGAGCACCTGGTCTTCGTTGAGCAGATTTTCCCCGACGAGCGACAATTCGCCCTTCGCCGCACTGCCGAGCGCGATGTCGCTGAGAGCGATCCGCGCGTCGACGGTGTTGGTCGCGGGCGAGTCGACCTGCTGCTGGAACGGGTTCACCGCGTCGTTCGGGTAGAAATAGACGTGGCTGCGATAGGCATAGGAGACCCGCGCCGACAACGTGCCGATCGCCATCGGTTCGAACACATAATCGACCGCGACGTTCGAGTTGAACTTGGCGACGTTCGGGAAGCGTGCCGTGCTGGCGATGTCGCTGATCGTGTTGGTGTTCGGGTTGAGGAAGAGGAAGCGCTTATATTTCGGATCGGTGTATCCGAGCGAACCCGACAGCGTCAGGCCGCGCGCCGGAAGCGCCGTAACTTCCAGTTCGACGCCCTTGAACTCGGCCTTGCCGGCATTGACCAGCAGGGTCGACGCGCCGCCGCTGCCCGCCGCGAACTGCGGAACCTGAAGGTCGTCATATTTGCTCAGGAAGGCTGCGCCGTTGATGCGCAGACGACGATTGAACAGGTCGAGCTTGGCGCCCGCCTCATAGGAGACCAGCTTTTCCGGCGCAAAGCTGTTGAGCGTGTCTGCGCGCGGGTTGAAACCGCCCGACTTGTAGCCGGTCGACAGCTTTGCATAGATCAGCGCGTCGGGGCTCAGCTGATAGCTGGCCGACCCCAGAAAGGAGGTGTTGGTGTATTTTACGCTTCCCCGCGGCGGACCGATGATGCTGGACACGCCATTGGACAGGTTCTGCAGGAAGATGCTCTTGCGATCTTCGGTATAGCGGATACCGCCGGTCAGCTCGAACCGCTCGTCGAGCGACTGCGGCTTCCAGCTCACCTGGCCGAAGGCGGCATAGGACTTGGATACCTGCGAATAGCGCGCGATCGGCGACAGGTTGAGCCCGATCAGGTCGATGCCCTGGCCCACCAGCGCGTCCTGGACGGCGGTCGGAAAGCCGAGGAAGGGCAGGGCGAAGGGCGACAGCACCAGCGTGAGGTTCTGGTTGTTGTTCTCCGACACCTTCTCGCGGAAATAATAAGCGCCGAGCACATAGCTGAAGTCGCCGGCACTGCCGAGCAGCTGAAGCTCCTCGGAGAACTGCTTCTGCTTCTGCGGGCTGTTATAGCCATTATAGGGCGTGACCGACTGGACCGAGGTCAGCGTCGGCGAAGTGAAGTCGAGCACCAGACCCTTGAGGTCGCCCTGGCCGCTGAGGCCCAGGACATTTTCGAGCAGCAGCTTGCGATAGCCGGTGATCGACTTGATCGTGATCGCGTCCGACAGCTCGTAGGACAGCGTCAGGGTGTGGCCCTGGCTGCGCGTGTGCGAGGTATAGGTGTTGCCGGGGCCGCCCGGCTGCTGCAGGCCGCTGTTCAGGCGGGTGTCGGCACCGACGAACTGCAGTGCGGGGCCGCCATAAGTGGGCGAGCGGCCATAATAGGTCTGGGCGTCGGGGCTCAGCGCCACCGTCTGGAAGAAGCCCGGCGCGCCGGTGCGGTCGTCATAGTCGAACCCATAATCGACTTGGAGCGGGCCAAAGTCACCCGAGAGCGCAACGGTGAAGGCATCGACGTTGAGCGAGCCCGGATCCTTGCTGCGCGGCGTCAGGAAATTGTCGAAATAGCCGTCCCGCTGGCGATGATAATAGCTGACCGCCGCCGAAATGCCCGAGTCACCGAACTCGCCGGTATCGACGCGCCCGCGCCCGAACCAGTTGTTGCGCGTGCCGTAACCGCCGCGCAGGGTGGCCCCGAACACATCCGACGGCTTCTTCGACACGATCTGGATCGCGCCGCCGGTGGTGTTGCGGCCGAACAGCGTGCCCTGCGGGCCGCGCAGAACTTCGATCCGCTCGATATCGACGAGGTCGAAGATCGAGCCGGCGCTGCGCGCGACATAGACGCCATCGAGATAGATGCCGACGGCGGTGTCGAGGCCGAGCGAGGGATCGGTCTGGCCGATGCCGCGAATGTTGATCGATGCCGCCGAGAGCGACGAGGATTGCTGGCTGATCACCAGGTTCGGGGCGACCTGGCCGAGCTTGTCGACCGCCTGTATGTTGATCCTTTCGATCGCGCGGCTGTCGAGCGCGGTGATCGAGATCGGGGTCTTCTGCAGCGACTCGGACTGGCGACGCGCAGTGACGACGATGTCCTGGATGCCTTCGCTTGCGCCCTCCTCGACCGGGGTGGTCTGGGCCTGAGCGGAAATGGCCGAAAAGGCCAGCGCGATGACGGCGCAGCGCGTGGCGAAACGAACTTTATGATGCGACATTCTACGTCCCCTCGGATCCCGGATCATGGCCCGGCGCTTCTGTATCGTGGCGACGCATAAGTCTCGAAAATGGCCTAAGTCAATCCGGAATGCGTATCTCAAAATTATAAACAATGCGCATATTGTGACATTTTTGCCCGTATGTGCCGCAGCATTCGTTTGCGCTGGGCTTGGTGATGATGCGTAGCTGCGTAAAATTGACTGGTCGCTGATACGCATAAATGCATTCATGCTGGTTATGCAGTTGGCCCTCGGCTAGGCTGGCCACGCCCGGCAGCAGACCGATGGAGAGGCTATATGCGACGCGCCCGGACTGACGGCGAGCTCCGCACCGATCGGACGCGGGTGCACGTCTATACCTATCGCTACGAACGCCCATCGCGCGACACGCGCGCGCCGGGACGCGATCTCGTCGTCTTGTGCGAAAATCCTGCGCGGGGATCGGCCGGCATCTTCCGTTCGGCGGATGCGAGCAGTTCGGTCCTGCCGCTGGGGGGCATGATGGTCATCCCGGCCGGCGCTGCGATCAGCGCGACGGGGCCCGGCGGCGATCGTCGCCTGTCGGTCTGCAGTTCGGCGGGCGGCTGGCTGCCGGCGGATTTCGATCCGACCGATCGGCGTCAGCTGGCGCTGTGCGGCGACGTTCGCGACGTGCGGGTGCGCGCAGCGATGGAACGCATGGCTGCAGAGGCCCTGTCTCCCGGCTTTGGATCCGATGTGCTGATCGACGCCTTGGCGACGACACTGGCGATCGATCTCGCCCGCTATTTTCGGCGTTCGGTCTCCGATGGGGTGGACGCGCGGGGGCGGTTGGCGGCGTGGCAGCTGCGACGGATCGAGGATCGCGTGGCAGCGTCTTCAGGTGAGCGCCTTACCATCGCCGAACTGGCCGAGCTGGCCGAGGTCAGCGCCAGCCATTTCGCTCGCGTCTTTCGTGCCACGACCGGGCGCACCGTTCATCGCTTCGTCGAGGAGGTCCGGCTGTCGCGCGCGCAGGCGATGTTGCGCGAGACCGACATGCCGTTGAAGCAGATCGCCGCCACGCTCGGTTTTAGCGGCGCGAGCAGCTTCACATTGGCCTTTCGCAAGGCGACGGGGACGACGCCGGGCCGCTTTCGCTCGGAAATGACGATCGACTGATCTGCACGGATCGGAACATCGGCGCCGCGATTCATACAGGCGCGCCTGTCGCAGCGTCCTCTCCGCCGTGATTATGTCCATCCAGGAGAAGGGACGCGCGTGAACATAAGAACAGACGCAGACCGCAGGATCAGGATTGGTGGCGGGTCGGCCTATTTCGCCGACAGCGCGCTGGGTGTGCCGCAGCTGCTGGCCGCCGGCGGGCTCAATTATATCATCTTCGATTATCTCGCCGAGGCGAGCATGGGCATGTTCGGGCGCTCGCGTCAGGCAACGCCCCCGGTCCTCTATCCCCCGGACTTCCTGACGGTCCATGTCGGCCCGCATCTGCACGAGATCGCGCGGCAGGGGGTGAAGATCATCGCCAATGCCGGCGCGCTCGACCCGCTCGGCCTTGCCCGGGCCGTCGAGGAGAAGATCGCCGCCGAGGGGCTTTCGCTGAAGGTCGCGGCCGTCACCGGCGACGAACTGATCGAGCGGGTGGAGGAGTTCCGCGCCTCGGACGTGCGTGACATGTTCACCGGCGCGGCCTTTCCCGAGAAGGTGCTGACCGCCAACGCCTATCTCGGCGCCTTTCCGATCGCTGCGGCGCTGGCAGGCGGTGCGGACATCGTGATCACCGGGCGGGTGGTCGATTCCGCGATCGTGCTCGGCGCGCTCGTCCACGAATTCGGCTGGCAGCCGGACGATTATGAGAAGCTCGCAGCGGGGACGCTGGCCGGACACCTGCTCGAGTGCAGCACCCAGGTCACCGGTGGAACCTTCACCGACTGGGACGCGGTGGAGGGCTGGGAGGCGATCGGCTTTCCGATCGGGGAGGTCGCGCCGGACGGCAGCATGGTCCTGACCAAGCCCGAGGGCACCGGCGGTCTGGTCTCCGTCGGGACAGTCGCCGAGCAGCTTCTGTACGAGGTCAGCAATCCCGCCGACTATGTGGTTGCCGACGTGTCCTGCGATTTCAGTGCGGTGCGGCTGGAACAGCTCGGTCCCGACCGCGTGCATGTCAGCGGCGCGCGGGGGCGGCCGCCGACACCGTGGCTCAAGGCCAGTGTTACCTTCGACATGGGCTGGCGGACCACCGGGCTCACTCCGATCATCGGCGAGAGCGCGGGCGCCAAGGCGCGGCGGCAGGGGCAGGCGCTGATCGAACGCGGCCGAAGCCTGCTGCGCGCGCGCAACCTGCCGGACTTCAGCGGCACCTCGGTCGTCGTGATCGGCGAGGAGGCCAGCTACGGCCCGCATGCCCGCATCTCCGGCGCGCGCGAGGTGGTGCTCAAGCTGACGGTCGACCACCCCATGGTCGAGGGCGCGGGCATGTTCGCGCGCGAGCAGGCCTCGGGCATCACGACGATGTCGGTCGGCACCAGCATCAACCTCGCGACGACGGTCCAGCCGCTGACCGGGCTGTTCGGCTTCCTGCTGCCGCGCGAAATGGTGACCCCGCTCGTTACGATGGGGGGCGAGAGCTGGCCTGTCCCGATTGCGCCCGGCCGCACGAGCGAGGTCGCCGCGCCGGTGATCGCTGCCGCCGCACCCGAGGAGGATCGGACGACGGTCGACCTGATCGACCTCGCCTGGGGACGCAGTGGCGACAAGGGCAGCCTCTTCAACGTCGCGGTGATCGCCCGCGATCCTGACTGGATCGGCTGGATCGCCGCCGCCATGACGCCCGAAGCTGTAGGCGAATGGTATCGCCATTTCTCGCCGGACGGCAGCTTACCGAAGGTCGACCGCTATGCGGTCCCGGGCTTCTCGGCGCTGAACTTCGTCGTCCACGGCTGCCTGGGCGGTGGCATATTGAGCGGGGCCGGGGTCGATCCGGCCGCCAAGAGCATGGCGCAGCTGATCATGCGCTTTCCCGTCGCAGTGCCGCGCTCGCTCGCGGCGACCCTCCATGCGGAGACACTGGCATGAACGACTACAGCTATCTGATGAAAGGGATCGTGCCGCTTTCGACCGAGAGCAGCACGCTGATCAGCTCATCCAAATATCTGAACGACGCCCGCCTGCGCGACTGGGTGTCGACGCATATGCTGCGCCGGAACGGTCCCGACGTGCCGACGCCCTCGGATTCGATCCAGCTGGTGCTGCTGCTGCGCCAGCTTCAAGACATCGACCATATCAATGCGCTGTTCGCCGAAGAGCGGAAGAAGAATGCCGCGCTCGATGCATGGTTCGAGGAAGGCTATGCCTCTACCTTCCAGCGCGAGGACCTTGCCCAATATGCGCCGGGGACGGTCGGCAACATCTTCTACCGCCAGCTGGTCGACAACAATCTTCAGGTCGACATCGTGCCGCCGGTCAAGGCGCGCAACGACTATGAATATTTCAACTTCCGCGCCGGGCAGCAGCACGATCTAGAGCATATCCTCGGCGGTGGCGGCTTCGATTTCATCGGCGAAGTCGTGCCCTATTATATGCGCCTCGCGAACCTGTTCGTGCATCTGAGCCCGGAACTGGCGGGCGAGTTGTCGGTCTTCTCGATCCTCGGATCGACCCGGATCATCACCCGTGCAGTGCTTCATTATCCGCAGACCTGGCTGACCGTCCTCGACGCGATGGAGCGCGGGGCCAAGGTCGGGCGCGAGTCCGATCCGATCTACCTGATGCGCTATGAAGAGGTCTTCCACATGACCCCCGAGGATGCGCGCGCGCATCTCGGTATCCGGGGCGTTCGTATCGCCGACACCGCAGCGGCCTCGGCCGAATGGAACTGACCCCGATCCGGATGGAGGGCGCGGACGGCCTCGCGCTGGCGGCAGACGTTGCCGGACCGGCGGATGGTCAGCCCGTCATCCTTTTGCATGGCGGCGGGCAGACGCGCGGATCGTGGCGGAACGCGGTCGCGGCCCTCGCCCGCGCCGGTTATCGCGCGATCGCGGTCGATCAGCGCGGTCATGGCGAAAGCGCCTGGTCCGAGGATGGCGACTATCTGCTCGACCGCTTCGGCGACGATCTGCGCTGCGTGATCGACGGCCTCGACTCTCCCCCCATTCTCGTCGGCGCATCGCTCGGCGGGCTTGCGTCGCTGCTTGCGGCGGGCGAGGCTCCGCAGGCCGACGTCGCGGGGATCGTGCTGGTCGACATCGTGCCGTGGATGGAGAAGAAGGGCGGCGAACAGGTCGTCGGCTTCATGCGCGGCACCGATAGCGGCTTCGACACGCTCGACGAGGCCGCCGACGCGATCGCCGCCTATCTGCCGCATCGCCCGCGTCCCGATCGGCTCGACGGCCTGTCGCGCAACCTGCGCCAGCGCGCGGACGGGCGCTGGTACTGGCATTGGGATCCCGCCTTCGTCCGGCCCAACGCGAAATGGGACATGGACGACGTCAACCGGCGCCTGTCTGCCGCCGCGCGGGCGGTCAGCAGCCCGCTGATGCTGGTCCACGGCACGGCCAGCGAGATCGTGTCCGAGGCGGGCGCCACACGCTTTCGGGAGATGCTGCCCAAGGCGCAGGTCGTGCCGATCGCGGGCGCGCACCACATGGTCGCCGGCGACGATAATGACGCCTTTCTCGGCGCCCTTCTGACCTTCCTCGATACGCTGCCGGAGCCAACCGCATGAAGGATTTCGTCGTCCCAAGCCGCGAGGAAAGCATGGCGCGGCTGATGCGCGGCTATCAGCGCGTGGCGGGCTTCGCGCGCGACATGGATTACAGTGTTGCCGACCGGCTTGAGGAGCGTGCGGTGGACGCGGCCGATACGCCCTTCATCCTGTTCGAAGACCAGTCGATCAGCTTCGCCGAGATGAACCGCCGCGCAAACCGCGTCGCGCATGCGGCCCTCGCGACCGGGCTCAGGAAGGGCGACGTGGTCGCCCTGCTCATGCTCAACCGGCCCGAGTTCGTCATGACCTGGCTGGGCCTGTCGAAGATCGGCGTGGTCACCGCGTTGCTCAACACCAGCGCGACCGGCGACATCCTTGCCCATGCGCTGCGCCAGGTTGACGCCAAGGGGCTGATTGTCGGATCGGAACTGGCTGAGACCGTGGCCCGCATGGCGCCCGAAAGCCTGCCGGCCTTGGTCTTCGAGCAGTCGGAGACGGGCGCGGAGCGCAGCGGGCAGGGCTGGCGCGATCTCGATGCGGGCATGGCGACGGCGTCCGATGCCAATCCCCCGCGCAGCGAGCGGGCGGGCGTGGTCATGGCCGATCCGCTCTATCTGATCTTCACCTCGGGCACGACCGGCCTGCCCAAGGCGGCGCGGATGAGCCACATGCGCTTCCTGAACGCGGGCGAGATGATGACCGGACTGATGGAATTCGGCGCCGGGGACGTCTTCTATTGCGTGCTGCCGCTCTATCATGGGGCGGGCGGCATGGTGGTGCCCTCGGTCGCGCTCGTGACGGGGCGGCCGTTCGTGCTGCGGCGGAAGTTCAGCCGTTCGGGCTTCTGGCAGGACGTCCGCCGCCACCGCATCACCGCGACCTATTATATCGGAGAGATCGTCCGCTACCTGATGGCGTCGCCGCCGTCGCCCGACGACCGCGAGCACAGCCTGCGCGTGATGACCGGTGCGGGTCTCAAGCCGGATGTCTGGACCGCCTTTTCCGAGCGCTTCGGTGTCGAGACGATCATCGAGGGTCTGGGATCGACCGAAGCGAATTACGGGATCACCAATGTCGACGGCCGGCCGGGGTCGGTCGGGCGGCTGCCCTATCCCAAGGCGACCAACATCCGCATCCTCAAGTGGGACGTGGCCGCAGGCGAGCATGTCCGCGATGCGGACGGCGGCTATGTCGAAGCGGGCCCGCACGAAGTCGGCGAACTGGTTGCCGAGGTGCTCGACGGCACCGGGGTCGGCGGCTTCTTCGAAGGCTATACCTCGGCCGAGGCGACCGAGGCGAAGCTGCTGCGCAACCTGTTCCGCGAGGGCGACCGCTGGTTCCGCTCGGGCGATCTCGTCCGCTTCGACGAGGACGACTATTTCTTCTTCGTCGACCGGGTCGGCGACACCTATCGCTGGAAAAGCGAGAATGTTTCCACCGCCGAGGTCGAGACCGTCTTGTCGGGCTTCCCCGGCCCTTCGATCGTCAATGTCTATGGCGTCGCGGTGCCGGGCACCGAGGGCCGGGCCGGCATGGTCGCTCTGACCTATCCCGAGGGCGAGGCTTTCGAGCCGGAGGCCTTCTATGCCTTCGCGGCCGAGCGGCTGGCCAGCTACGCCATGCCGCTGTTCGTCCGGCTGTCCGCCACGGCCGACATGACCACCACCTTCAAGCTGCGCAAGGTCGACCTGCAGCGCGAAGGCTATGATCCCGGGGCCGCAAAGGGCGATCCGCTCTACGTCGCCGACCCCCAGGCCCGCACCTATGTGCCGCTGACGCCCGATGCGCTCGCGCGGCTCGACATCCCTCCCTTTGCAGGAGCATCCCCCCATGCACGTTGAGTTCACGCCCGACCAGCAGGCGCTGCGGGCCGAGTTCCGCGCCTATCTCGACGGGCTGATGACGCCCGAGGTTCGCGCCGCCACGGTCAACGCCGAAAGCGGTCCCGTCTATCGACAGATCATCCGGCAGATGGGGGCCGATGGCTGGCTGACCCCCGGCTGGCCGGTCGAATATGGCGGTCGTGGGCTCGATCCATTGACCCAGAAGATCCTGCTCGAGGAACTGGTGCTGGCAGAAGCGCCCTTTCCCTTCGTGACCGTCAACACGGTGGGCCCGGCGCTGATGCGGCTGGGGACCGAGAAGCAGAAGCGGGACATCCTGCCGCGCATCGCCAGCGGCGATCTGATCTTCGCGATCGGCTATTCGGAGCCGGGCGCGGGTACCGATCTTGCCGCGCTCAAGACCAAGGCCGTTCGCGACGGCGACGACTATGTGATCAACGGGCAGAAGATCTTCACCAGCGGCGCTGAGGGGGCGGACTATGTCTTCCTCGCGGTGCGGACCGATCCAGATGCCCCCCCGCACAAGGGGATCACCATCCTGATGATGGACACGTCGCTCCCCGGCTTTTCGGTCTCGCCGATCTGGACGGTCGGCGGCTTCCGCACCAACGTCACCTATTATGAGGACGTCCGCGTCCCGGCCGACATGGTCATCGGCGAGGTCAATGGCGGCTGGCGCCTGATCGCCGAGCAGCTGAATCACGAGCGGATCGGCCTCGCCGCGCTCACCTATACCGGCAATGGCTGCTTCGACGAGGTCGTCGCCTGGGCGCGCGAGACGCCGTCGGGTGCCGGCCGCCTGATCGATGTGCCCTGGGTCCAGTCGGCGCTCGGCGAATCCTATGCGCTGCTGCGCGCGGTGGGGGTGATGGGCAATCGCGTGGCGGCCGAAGTCGCGCAGGGTTCGACCCGCGCCGATCTCGCCTCCGGGCTCAAGGTGTTCGGCACCGAAGCGATGATCAAGGTGATGCGGCTGCTGCTCGACATACTCGGCCCGGTCGGCCTGATCCGCGACGGATCGCCCGGCGCGGTGTTGCGCGGACGGATCGAGCGCGAATATCGCAAGTGCCAGATCAACACCTTCGGCGGCGGCACTGCCGAGGTGCTGCGGGACATGGTGGCACAGATCGGCCTCGGCATGCCTCGGGGAGCACGCTGATGAGCGACCTTCTCGAACAGGCGCGCCAGTGGGTGGGGCGCCCCGCCAACAGGCCCGCCGTGGCGCGCGATGCGGTCAACCTGCCGATGATCCGCCGCTGGTGCGAGGCGATGGGCGAGACCAACCCCATCTATCTCGACGAAGCTGCCGCCATCGCCGCCGGCCATCCGGGCATCGTCGCGCCGCCGGCCATGCTCGACGTGTGGGCGATGGCGCCCTATCGCCCCGGCGGACGGACCGCCGAGGAGAATATGGCGGTGCTCGCGCTGTTCGACGCGGCGGGCTATACCGGCGTGGTCGCGACCAATGTCCGGCAGGACTATCACCGCTATCTGCGGATCGGCGACGTCGTCACCTCCACCCCGACCGTCGCCGACGTATCGGATGAAAAGCGCACCGCACTCGGCATCGGCCATTTCGTGACGCTCGCCTATGACTTCACCGTCGATGGCGAGCCGGTCGGCCGGATGACCTTCCGCGTGCTCAAGTTCAAGCCGAACCTCGCCCAGCCCAAGGCCGCCGCGCCTGTCGAGGGCGAGGCCAAGGCCTGGCCGCACCCGCGCCCGGCGATCACCCACGACAACGCCTTCTTCTGGGAGGGGATCGCCCAGCGCAAATTGCTGTTCCAGTCGTGCGAAGGCCGGCTGCGCCATCCGCCGGGACCGATGGACCCGGTGACGGGCTCGCTCGACTTCGAGATCGTCGAGGCCAGCGGGCGGGGCACGATCCACAGCTTCGTCGTGATGCACCAGCCGCGCCTGCCGGGTTACGACTATCCGCTGCCGGTCGTCCTGGTCGAGCTGGAGGAAGGCGTTCGCATGGTCGCCAACATGATCGACGCCAAGCCCGAGGACATCGCGATCGGCCGCCCGGTCGTCGCCGACTTCGTCGAGGTCGAGCCCGGCTATCTGCTCCCCGCCTTCCGTTTCGCCTGAGGACATCATGGATTTCACCCTTTCCGAAGATCAGGTGGCGCTGCGCGACCTGGCCGCGCGCATCCTCGACGATGCCACCGGCGACGATGCCCTGCGCGCTTTTGCCGACAGTGGCCGGCCCTATGACGACAAGCTGTGGAAAACGCTCGCCGATGCGGGGCTGCTCGGACTCGGTCTATCGGAATCGGCGGGCGGCATGGGCCTCGGCATGATCGACCTCGGCCTGCTGCTGGAGGAACAGGGCCGGACCCTTGCTCCCGTCCCGCTGGTTCCGACCCTGCTCGCCGGATGGGCGCTCGACGCGCATGGCACCGTCGGCCAGTGGGCGTGGCTGCCGCGCCTGCTGTCGGGCGAGGCGCTGCTGACCGTCGCGATCGACGAGGTCGGCGGTGTGGATCCGACGGCGCCGGGTGTCACTGCGACCACCGATGGCAATGGCTGGCGTCTGGACGGCGTGAAGGTCGCCGTGCCCTATGGCGAACAGGCGCAGGCGCTGCTGGTGACCGCGCGGACCGAAAGCGGTCCGGCGCTGTTCCTCGTCGAGCCGAGCGCGAAGGGGCTGACCGTTCAGGGGCAGCGCTCGACCAATGGCGAGCCGCAGGCGATGGTGAGCTTCGATGGCACGCCGCTGTCGGGCAATGCGATCGTCGGCAGTGTCGAAGAGGGCGGCGCGATCGTCACCGCGCTGGTGCAGCGGGCACAGGTCGCGCTGTCGTTGCGTCAGGTCGGCGTCGCCAGTGAAGCGCTGAAGCGCACCGCAGCCTATTCCAGCGCGCGCATCCAGTTCGGCAAGCCTCTGGGTTCGATGCAGGCGGTACAGCAGCGGGCGGCCGACGGCTTCATCGACGTCGAGGCGATGCGCTCGACCGCGCTGCTCGCCGCGTGGCAGATCGATCAGGGCCGGCCGCAGGCAGCGGATATCGCCACGGCCAAATATTGGGCAGCGATCGGCGGGCACCGCGTCGTCCACAGCGCGCAGCATCTTCACGGCGGCATGGGCGCCGACGTGACCTATCCGATCCACCGCTATTTCCTCGATGCCGTCGCGATCGGCGAGACGCTGGGCGGCGCCCAGCCGATGCTCGCCGCGATCGGCGCGGCAGTGGCCTCGGGCCAGACGGAGGCACTCGCATGAAGACCATCGCCGTGGGGCAGGTGCTGCCCGAACTCGCCATCCCGATCACCGCTTCGGCGATCGTCGCGGGCGCCATTGCGACCAACGACTATGAGAATGTCCACCACGACAAGGCCGCCGCGCAGGCGACCGGCGTGCCCGATATCTTCATGAACATCCTGACCACCAATGGTCTGGTGCAGCGCTATGTGTCCGACTGGAGCGGCCCTTCGGCGCGCGTCGCCTCGGTCGAGATCCGGCTCGGAGCGCCCAATTTCGTCGGCGACACGATGCGCATGACCGGCGAGGTCACCCGCGTCGAGGGCTGCGAGGTCGACGTGAAGGTCAGCGGGCGCAACCAGATCGGCGAGCATGTCTTCGCCACGGTCACGCTGCATATGGGAGCCGAAGCATGAGCGGTCTGGCGGGCAAGGCGGCGATCGTCGGGATCGGCGCCACCGAATTTTCCAAGAATAGCGGCCGGTCGGAACTGCGGCTTGCCGTCGAAGCGATCCTGAGCGCGCTGGAGGACGCCGGCATCGATCGCGCCGAGGTCGACGGGCTCAGCACCTACACGATGGACAATAATCCGGAGATCGAGGTTTTCCGCAACATCGGCGGCCGGCAGCTCAAATTCTTCAGCCGCATCCATTATGGCGGGGGTGCGGCCTGTGCGCCGATCATGCAGGCGGCGATGGCGGTCGCGACCGGCGTTGCCGAGGTGGTCGTCTGCTACCGGGCGATGAACGAGCGGTCGCAATATCGCTTCGGCACCGGCTACACGCCCCCGCCCGTGCCCAATGCCGAGTCCGCCCATTATGGCTATTATGTGCCGTTCGGGCTGATCTCGCCCGCCTCATGGGTGGCGATGTCGGCGCAGCGCTACATGTATGAGACGGGCGCCACGTCAGAGGATTTCGGCCGGGTTTCGGTCGCCTGCCGCCGCCATGCCGCCAACAATCCGGCGGCCTGGTTCTACCAGCAGCCGATCAGCCTGGACGATCATCAGGCCTCCCGCTGGATCGTGGAGCCGCTGCACCTGCTCGACTGTTGCCAGGAGTCCGACGGGGCTGTCGCGATCGTCGTGACGAGCGCTGCGCGTGCGGCTAAGTTGAAGCAACCGCCGGCGATCATCCGCGCGGCGGCGCAGGGTGCGGCCGACGACCAGCAGATGATGACCAGCTATTATCGGCAGGACATCGCCCGACTGTCGGAAATGGACCTCGTCGCCGGGCAGCTTTACGCGCAGGCGGGGATGGGGCCGGACGATATCCGTACCGCAATCCTCTACGACCATTTCTCGCCGTTCGTGCTGCCGCAACTCGAAGCGTTCGGCTTTGCCGGGCGCGGTCAGGCGCGGCATTTCATCGCGGATGAGGGCATCGAGATCGGTGGCCGCCTGCCGGTCAACACCAATGGCGGACAGCTGGGCGAGGCCTATATCCACGGAATGAACGGGATCGCGGAAGCGGTCCGCCAGGTGCGCGGTACCTCGGTCAACCAGGTGGCCGGGCCGGGCCATGTGCTCGTGACGGCGGGTACGGGGGTGCCGACGAGCGGGCTGATATTGTCGGAAGCGTGACCAGAAATAGGGGGCGCCGTCGATTCCCCCGAGCCGACGGCGCCGCCCGCCCTCACATCGCGGTTGCGCCCCCGTCCACGACGAGAGGGTGACCCGTCACGAAGCTCGCGGCTTCGGAACTGAGGAACAGCACGGCCGAGGCGATTTCCTCGGGCTGTGCGAAGCGACCGAGCGGGGTCATCTGCTCGATCACGGCCTTGATCTGCGGATTATTGTCGAACTTCTCGGTCATCGGCGTGCGCACCACGCCGGGGCAGACCGCGTTGACGCGGATGCCGTGCTTGGCAAAGGCAAGCGCCGCCGAGCGGGTCAGCCCGACCACGCCATGCTTCGACCCGACATAGCCGGGCTGCGGCGAGCCGACGATGCCATTGATCGACGCGGTGTTGACGATTGCGCCGCCGCCGCCCTGCTTGAGCATCTGCCGTACTTCGTGGCGGATGCATGACGCGACCCCGGTCAGGTTGATGGCGATCGACTTGTCGAACGCCTCGGCATTGTCCCAGATGTCGGCGTCGAAATTGACGCCCGCATTGTTGAACGCGATGTCGAGCCGACCGTAGGCGGCGACGGTGCCCTCGACCAGCGCGGCAACCGCCTGCTCGTCGGACACGTCGGTGGCGATGAAGCGCGCCTCGCCGCCCGCATCCTTGATCATCGCGACGGTCTGGTCGCCGCCAGGTCCCGGCAGATCGGCTATGACAACTTTAGCGCCTTCGCGGGCGAAGGCGATCGCAGTGGCCCGGCCGATGCCGCCGCCGGCACCCGTGACGAGCGCGACCTTACCCTCGAACTGTCCTGACATAAGTTTATTCTCCCCTTTTCTGTGAAGCAGCAGCCGGGGTCCCTTTCTGCCGTCGAGCGGCGGGCCGGCGCCTGCGGGGCCGCGTCTCAGGCGGCCTTGTCGTACCAGGTGATCAGATGGCTGATGTCGCTGCAGTCTTCGAGCTTGCGGCCGACCTTGCCCAGATGATGCACGGTGATCTGCATCGCATCGGTCAGCGGCTGGACCACCTCCATGATGCGGTCATATTCGGTACGGGCGATCTTCCACTTCCCATCGACGCGGCGATAGCGGTCGCGGTAGATGGCGGTCCCGGTCGTCACGTCCTTGCGGTCGAGCGAGATGAAGATGTCCTCGAGATACCAGATGCCCTCGGCCTCGTCGTCGCCGATCAGGGTGATGTCGGGCATGTGGCCATGGTGCATGGCGACTGCCGTTGCGTTGAAGCTGTTCATCAGGAAGTCGACCATCCTGGCCGCGCCTTCGAGCTGCACGAAATAGCCGCCGCCGCGATATTCGACCGAGACGTCGTCGGTGAAAAGCGTTTCCAGCACCGCCTGATCGGCCGTATCGATCGACCGGAAGTAGCGATGCTTTACCGTGCGGATATCCTCAAGGTCCGACAGTTGCTGTAGCGTATAGGCCACGAACCCCTCCATTTGCGTAATCTGCGCTTATATTGTGTGCGCAGACGCTAAAGCAGGATCGCGCGCTTGGCTAGAGGCAGAAAGCGCCGGCGGAAGCGTGCAGCGCCTCCGCCGGAACATCCTGTCGTCAGGCGTCGAAATTGGTCCCGCAGCTGAGTTCGCGATGCGCTTCCATCGCCGCGCGCACCTCGTCCATGCGCGCGCAGACGGCGGCGTAGGCGTCGGGGCCGGCGATCAGTTGGCGGGGCGGCGAAGGCATGGCGGCGACCGCGGCGACAAGCGCGGCCAGCTTGGCCGGATCGCCGGGCTGGCGTCCGTCGACAGACTTCACCAACTGCATCCGGGCGTGGACGCCGTCATCATAATCGGCGACCCCCGACTCGCCCGTCTTGAGCGAGCGGCCGGAGAAATCGGTCCGGAACATGCCCGCCGCGATCGAGCAGACGCGGATGCCGAGACCTTCCACTTCACGCGACAGCGCCTCGGAAATAGCCTCCAGCGCGAATTTCGATCCCGAATAGTAGCCGGTCGCCGGGTTGCTGATTCGGCCAGCGAGCGACGAGATCTGGATGATGTGCCCCGCCCGGCGCGCGCGCATGCCGGGCAGCACCGCCTGCATCATCCGGATCGCGCCGAACAGGTTGACCTCGTACATCGCCTTGACGGCGGCCTCGTCGCCTTCCTCGATCGAGGCGACATAGCCATAGCCGGCATTGTTCACGAGGACGTCGATCGCACCGAAGCGCTGCTCGGCTTCCGCGACGGCGGCCTGCACCTGCGCGGGATCGGCTACGTCGAGCGGCAGTGCGATGGCTTGGTCAGGATAGGCGGCGACGAGGTCCTCGACATCCGATGGCTTCCGCGCGGTCACGGCGACGCGGTCGCCGATCGACAGGGCGTGGGTGGCGATGGCTCGGCCGATACCGGTCGAGCATCCGGTAATGATCCAGCTGCGCATGGTGCTCATTCCGCGATCCGCCAGGCATAGGAGGCGGCGCGCTCTTCTCGCTGCCGCTGCCGTTCGTCTGGGGATACCCAGCGGGTGCCGGCGGGCAGTTCGTCGCGCAGCCGTTCGAGCTTCACCACGCGGCTGCGCGCGCCGAAGCCCTCGCCCGGCCGCCCGCTGGCGAACTCGGCCCAGCGCAGGGTGAGCAGCCCTTCGGGCATGTCGCAGGGGTCGAGCCAGTTCCACACGCCCGGATCGCGTTCAGACACGACGAAGGTCAGATTGTCCGGATCGTCGCGCACCGCCTGGGTGAGGTTGAGGCTCGACGTCCGGTGCATGATGTCGTTGGTCGTGCCCCAGATGTTGGTGATGGGCGCGAGGAAATAATCGGCACCGCCGAGGCCCACCTCGATCACCAGCGCCTCGTCGGGCTTCAGGTCGAAATGGCCCATGATGTAGATCTGGTTGCGCAGCGCGCCGTCGCTGTCGCGGTCGATCGTGAAGTCGAAGCCATTGGCCGCCTTGGTGGTCGCCTGCGCGTTCCAGCGCATCGTGCTGTCGACGTTGCGGATCAGCATCGCCTGCGCGTCGGCCACCTTCTGGTCGAAGCTGCGCTCGGGCGTTTTCGGCGCACCGCCCAGCCGCTCGATCGTCAGCCTGTTCGGCCGCTCGCGCGCCCAGTCGGCGACGACGTCGCGAATGTAGAATTCGATCGCCTCGGG
The DNA here is from genome assembly GCF_018006725.1 of Rhizorhabdus sp. Classification (GTDB taxonomy): domain Bacteria; phylum Pseudomonadota; class Alphaproteobacteria; order Sphingomonadales; family Sphingomonadaceae; genus Rhizorhabdus. The sequence continues at coordinate 4,134 of NZ_JAGMXV010000061.1, read as the reverse complement.
CGAGGAGCGGATATGGTTCGCCCGGTCGCCCTTCTCGTCGGCGTCTACGAAAATCTCGAAATTGCCCTGCGCGTCGAGGACGAGCGACTTGCCGTCGAGCACGTCGACCGTCCCCATATGCGCGTTCCACAGGGTGAAGTAATTCTCCGTCAGGCGCGGATCGGGAACGCTGCCGCGGATGACATAGCGCTCGGCCCCGTCGATCGGGATCACGCGATAGACCGAGTCGGGGTTGTCGATGCCCCAGCGCGTGCCGGGCACGTCCAGATCGCCCAGCTTGTGCGGCAGGCGGGTGATGGTGACGACCGCCGGCCGCTGCGAGTCGGTGTTCAGCGACCAGAGGATCGCCCCGAAGGCGACCTCGGGATAGGCCCATTCGAACGCCCTGCGCATGGCAGGCGAGGGCTGCGCCTTGTCGAGCCAATAGGCGCGGCGGTCCTCGATGGTCTGCTGCATGCGCGGGTCGGCCAGGACGGCCAGCGCCTCGCGCTCGAAACGGGCTTGTTCTTCGGTGGCAATCGGGTTCACGCTGTGGCTCCTCTCTCTGGAGTGCTACGCTAAGGCGTAGCGCGAGGCGCGCAACCGCTACGCAGATGGAGCCAGGGACGGATATGCGTTAAAGCGACGCGTAGAGAAGAGCTGGAGGAGCGGATGGACGGCCAGTATCGCAGCGTCGTCGAGATGGCCCTGCCGGACCTGCGGGTCGAGCGGCTGGTGCAGGATCGCAGCGGTCCCTTCGAACGATGCCACCAGCTCGACGAGCCGTCGATCGTCTATATGACGCGAACCGGCGAGGAGGCCGCGATCGGCTGCTTCGGCGAGCCGCGTTCGCACCGCAGCTTCACCCGCTTCGGATCGGCGATCGTCGTGCCGGCCCAAGTGCCCCTGCACGTCCGCTCGAATGGCTTCAGCGGGCGCGAGATGATCGTCGTTCGCTTCGATCGCGACCGCTTCGCTGAACTCACCGGGCTGAGCGCGGGGCTGGAGGATGCGCTGCTCGCCTCCTGCGTCGACGTGCGCGCGGCAGGCATTGCCGCCACGCTCGATCGGCTGAGCATCGAGATGGTGCGGCCCTCGATCGCGCGCGAGACGATCGTAGCGGGGCTGGGAATGGTGCTGCTCGGGGAACTGGCGCGCCATTTCGACGAGATCCGCCAGTCGGGCGCGCCGCGCGGCGGGATGGCCGACTGGCAGCTGCGGCGGATCGAGGCGCGGCTCGAGGATGACAGGCTGTTGCCGCCCGATCTGAGCGAGTTGGCCGATCTGTGCGGGATCAGCCGCCGGCACCTGATGCGCGCCTGGAAAGCGACGATGGGGGGCACGGTTATGGAACGCGTCGAGCAGTTCACCTTCGACCGCGCCCGCCGGATGCTGGAGGAGCGCCCGGAACTGCCGGTCAAGACGATCGCGGGCGCCTGCGGCTTTGCCGGGCAGGCCGCCTTTTCGACCGCGTTCCGGAGGCGCTTCGGGATCAGCCCTATGACGTGGCGGCAGCGCTACCGGACGGGGCGTCCTCACTGAGCGGATAGCGGTCGAGCCGTTCGCCTCTTGTCTCGGGCATCAGCAGCCAGATCAGCGGTATGGCGAGATAGGCGGCGAAGCCGAGCAGCGTGACGGCCGGTCCGATCGAGCCCATTGCGGCGCTGACGGCCCCCAGCAGCCAGGGCCCGATGACGACGCCCCATCGCCCGATCAGATTGTGACACCAGCCATTGGCTGCAGCGCGCAGATGGGTCGGGAAGAGCTCCGAATTGAGCGTGTAGCTCGCCACCCACACGCCGAGCGCCACCTGTACCCCCAGGAAGCCGCCCGCGACCGCCCACCAGCCCTGCGCCGAATAGCAGAACTGGGTGAGGCCTCCGAGCGCCGCCATGAACAGGGTGATCGTCCATCGGCGCCCGATCCGGTCCATCAGCCAGCCGACCGCGAGATAGCCCAGGAAGCAGGCGACCAGCCCGACGGGCGCGATCGCGGCGAAATCGGACGGCGCCCAGTTGCGTTCCCGCACCGCATAGAGGGTGAAGAACAGGCTGCCGACCGAGGTCGCCAAATTGACGATGAACCAGAGCAGGCTCATCGCCGCGAAGCGGATGCGCAGGCCGGGGACGAGCAACTGGCGCAGCTCGTCGAGCGGCGAGAGGCGGGGGGCGGACCTGGCGCGGGCGTCGAGCCAGACCGGGGTTTCGCGCAGCTTGAACAGGAGCAAGGGCACCATCAGCAGCGGCAGCGCCCCGATCAGGAACAGCATACGCCAGCCCAGGCTGGTTTCCAGCGCGGGCGCCAGCACGAGGAATGGCAGGGCGGCACCGAAGCTTCCGAAGGCCCCGAGCAGCCCATTGGCGCGTCCCCGCGTCGCAGGCGGCAGCGTTTCGCTGACGATCAGATAGGCTGTGGCGATCTGCGTGACGAGCAGCGCGCGGGTCGCCATCTGGACCGCCGTATATTGGCCGACGCTGCCGACCAGCACGGTGGCGAGCGAACCGAGAGAGAAGCCGGCAGCGGCTAGGATCAGGATCGGCCTGCGCCCGAAGCGGTCGCCGAGGCGAACGATCGCCCAGGCGGCGATCGAGCCCATCGCGATGATGCCGAGCGCTCCGCCGAGTGCCGCAGTCGTCGTGCCGAAATCCTTTGCCAAATAGGGCAGCACCACCGCCGTCGCGCTGACATCGAACCCCTCGAACATGACCACGACCGCCAGCATCGCGAGCAGGCCGATGTGCTGCCGGGTCAGCTTTTCGTTCGTCGGGCCTTGGGTCATGCAGGATCCAGTTCGAACACGGATACGGGGCTTTCGACCACGCCCACCTGGGCAACATAGCGTTGCCATGCTTCGATCAGTTCCGCCAGCAGGTCCGGGCGATCCTGTGCGCGGTCCCGCGTCTCACCGGGGTCCGCTTTCAGGTCGTAAAGTTGCCAGGTGCCTGTTCCCTCGGGGCTGCGCATCCACAGCGCCTTCCACCCGTCGCGTCGTACGGCACGCAGACCGAACAGCTCCCACCCGGTTTCGGTACCTGCGGGGTGAACTTCGCCTTCGCCCGTGCGGAGGTGCGCCAGCATCGAACTGCCCAGCGGTTGGGCGACCGCGCGTCCCTGATAGGATGTCGGAAAGCGTAGGCCCGCCGCTTCGAGGATCGTGAGAGGCACGTCCATCGCGGTCGAGAAAGCGTCGCTGATCCGGCCGCTGGCGATGCCGGGGCCGCTCGCGAAGAAGGGCACGCGGATGCCGCCTTCGGTCGGAAAGGATTTGTGCAGGCGCGACGGCGCGGTGGCCGCCTGCGCCCAGCGCGGGCCGTACCAGCAGCAGCTGGTCGGCCGGCCGAGATTGTCGAGGCTGTTGTCGAAATGCTCGGCGATTTGCGCCTCGATCATCTTGCCGACGATCGGCATTGCCTCGACCATCGCGCCCTCGGCGCCATTGTCGGACAGAAACAGGATGATCGTGTCGTCGAGGTCGCCGCTCGCGGACAGGCTGTCGATCACGCGGCCGATATTCCAGTCCATGCGGTCGACCATCGCCGCATAGACTTCCATCGTGCGAGCCGACCAGGCGCGCTGCTCGGGGCTGAGCCCAGCCCAGTCCTGCCCGTCGACGAAGGGGTGGGGGACGACGTCCGGCGGACACAGGCCTTCCGCCCTCAGGCGGGCCAGCCGTTCCTCCCGAAGTGCCTCCGGTCCCGCATCATAACGGCCCCGATAGCGGAGGCAGGATTCTTCCGGGGCCTGCAGCGGCCAGTGCGGCGCGCTGAACGGCAGATAGGCGAAGAAAGGCTGCTCGCGCGGCCGTTCCTCCAGATAGCCGATGAGCCGATCCGCGAAATAGTCGGACGAGTAGAAATCGTCGGGCAGCTTCGCCACCGGCCGGCCATCCTCCTGATAGGCGGTGGCGACGATCGAGAAACGGTCGAGCCCCTCCCCGGCATAATGGCTGGCGCCCGCCGGCAGCAGCGCGAAGGAGCGGTCGAAGCCGCGCGCGGCGGGCATGCTGTCCGGCGTGTCGCCCAGATGCCATTTGCCCGACAGCAATGTGTGGTAGCCCGCATCGCGCAGCAATTCGGTGACTGTCACCACCCGGTCGTTGAGATGCCCCTCATAGCCCGGCGCCCCGGCAAATCCGGGCTGCGCGACCTCCAGCAT
>NZ_JAGMXV010000277.1 GCF_018006725.1 Rhizorhabdus sp. | reverse complement strand
GCAATTGCGCCTGCGGCACCTGCCATGTCTATGTCGCGGCCGAATGGCGCGAGCGGACCGGTACGCAGAGCGAAATGGAGCATGACATGCTCGAATTTGCCGAAGGCGTACGCGCGGATAGCCGGCTCTGCTGCCAGATTGAAATGTCCGATGCGCTTGACGGTCTGGTCGTGCATATCGCGAATTCACAGCACTGATCCGATCACCAATTTTCTGTAACGGCCCAGCCCCGATCAACAAGCTGCTGAAGAACCCTATGTGTAGGCGCTTGCAATCATAGCGGCGTGTGCTCGCAAACAGCCTGATTTCCTGCTCACGCTTTCTGCCACTGGCGGGGAGCGTCCTGCTCGAATTATCTGCCAGTGTGCTCGCCATCATCCGGCGCTGCTTGCAAACGGGGCGTTGTGCTCACGCTCCGTGCCAATGGGCTCTCCAAACCCGTAGCCGGCAAGCGCTTTTGCGAAGCAGGTTTCCAGAACAGTTCTGACAAGCGGCGGGCCGCAGAAATGCGTTGTCGTCATGGCCCGCCCGCGAGGTCGTCAGAAAGGAAGGTTTTCGCGAACAGGGCCAGCGCATAATAGGCGATGACACCACGCAAGCGGAAAGGGTGCGATGACCAAAACCGAAATGCTGGAGACGATGAAACGCCTCGACGCCCATGCGAATGCCCTGCTGCTGATCGGTGCTTCCGATATCGATCTGCTCGGCGGCATGTTCGACGTGATGCCGGACTTCAAGGCGCTGCTCGATGCCGGATACGGCGAAGAGATCGAGAGAAACGCCGGTCGCTTCCCCGGCCTGCACCGCTACGCCGTCATGCTCTCAAATATCGCCGAAGGGATCGCGGACGGCTCCATCCGGGTGCCACGCTGACGCCACTCCCGCTGGCAGATAATGTGAGCAGGCGACCATGACTGCGAGCAGCGCCGGATGATGGCGAGCACATTGGCAATTAGCGTGAGCAGACTGCTCCGCCCATTGTCAGATAATCCGAGCAGAAAATCGCTCCGTTTGCGAGCAGACGCCGCTACGATTGCAAGCGCCTACACCTATGATTCCGCGGTGACGGCGGTGTTGTTGCCCGTACCCTACGCCATTTTGCCGTCAGGACGGCGCTCGTCGGGGAGCGTCGGCGCATCGCCAATCGCATTGGTTGTGACCTCAATGGCCCAGATATTGAGCGTTCCAGCATCGATCCCGAGATGCACCTTGCGCCACTGGTGACGGTAGGATGCGCCATGTTTGCGCGTCTTCCACTCGCCTTCGCCCGTCATCAGCCGCTGCCGCTGCCGGATACGCGCCCGGCAGAAAGCGATCTATCGGCAGCGTCGATGGCCCGCGCCGCTATTTACGAGCAGGTTCCGATGGCCGTTTTCGCTGGCAGTGGGGCCCCCGCTTTCTCGAAGGCGTGACGGTCTGGCGGGCGCCGGAGGACTCGATCGACCTGCTTTCCATCGCGGCCGCAAATTTGGACTTACCCGTGCACCTAATCCGCGGCGGGTTGAGCGACATAATGAGCGACGAGGGCTTGATTGCTTTCCAGGCGCTTGTTCCAAACGCTGTCTATACCGACATCGCGGGCGCAGGCCTTTTGGTTGCGGGCGGATCGCCCACCTGTTCGAATCCACCGACCACGCCCGCACCGCCAAGGATACCGAAGAGATCGAAACGCCGGGGGAGCTTGCCGTCCTCAAAGACCTCGGCGTTCGCTATATACAGGGCTTCCCGTTCGCGAAGCCAGCCTTTGAGGCGCTGCCGGAAGTAACGTTCGAGGCTGAGTGGCACTCGCGCGCCGCATGACGTGCCCCAATCGAGACGATTTCTGATTACGAGCGCGGGATACTCAAAGAAACGCACGAGCTGCCCGTGACGAAGCTCTGTGCTTGGAAGTCACCGAACATTTAATCCTCCGGTTATAGAATAGGCGCGATCCTAACCGTGCATCGCACCGTCTCACGCGCTTTCGCCGCCACGACCTTGTCGCCAGCGACAATCGCCCGCCAGCTCTCCGGGCTGGCGCTCTGCATCATCCGCTGCCCTGCTTCCCAACGGGGAAGGTCGAGCGTCCGCGCCGCCATGCGCTCGGGCCATTGCCAGCTCGCCGGCGCGATCTCGCGCGCGACGAGGCCGGGCAGGATCGTCCATGCGAGGATGCCGATCGCCGCCCCGCCCAGCCCGAACCATAGCTGCCGGTTCTTCTGGTCGGCCCGCGTCCATGCGGACCCGGCGATGGTGCGAAGCTCGGCCATGACGCGGGCCTTGTCCTCGCCTGCCTTGGCAAGCGCCGCCTGATCTTCACGCCGGGCAGCGTTGCCCGCTGCGGCAATCCGCTGCGCCATCTGCTCGGGCGTCATCGCCAGCGCCGGACTCCGGGCGATCACATCGTTGATGACCGCAATCCGGTCGGCCGTGGCGTCCACCCCCTGCTGCATCCGGCCCAACGTCTCGGAATAGTCGGGAATATCGATATGCGCCCGCTCGGCCGCCAAGCCCTCCACGGCACGGCGTAGCAGCGCCAGCTCGCGGTCCTGTCCCTCGATCACGGCGCGCAACCGGTCGAACGCCTCCGCTGGATCACCGCCTTCCTGAATATCGTCGTCCATCGTCACCTACCGACTCATGCCACGGTCGCGGTCCCGCCCGATGCTGACCGACTGCGCCAGTTCCTGCCCGATCGACCGGCCACGCTCCATGCTCAACGCCAACTCGGGGGCGCGTCGCTGCAACACGGATTCAAGCTGCGGGTCGCGATGCAGTCCGCCCGCGATGCTCTCCATGCGCTTGCCGATCTTCTCCGCGCCCGCATGGTCGCCGGCGCGCTCCATGCTGGCCCGTGCCTCCTTCATGCCCTGCCACTGTTCCACGAACCGGCCTGCGCGCTTCTCCGGATCGGTGCGGACCTGGCGCTCGGTTTCCATTGCCTTCGCCGCGCCGCTGGTGTTGCCCTCGGCCGCGTCGCGCGCGAGCCGGGGGTCGCGCTCGATCGCGCTGGCAAGGTCGCGCGCACCATGCGGCCGCGCCTGGTCGAGCGCATCGCCAGCCTTCGCCAGCGCCTGTTCCTGGTGCGCCAGCACCGGCAACCCCTTGTCCTTCATCCGGCCTATATCGGCTGCGGCGCGCCCATAGCGTTCGATCGCGCGGGCCTGCGAGGGTGCGAGCGGCCGATCGGCCGCGACACGCTCCGGCGACGTCGCCTTCTGGGTCGCTGGCTTAGGCCGGAAGCCGTCGAACATGCCCCGCGCCTTGTCGCGGACCTTCGCCACCACCTGGCGCGCGAGTTCCGGGAACCGGATCTCGCGCCGATCGGCGAACGCCCGCGCCTGATCCTGCTCGGGCTTGGCGTAATCGCCCGCCATGTCCTTGCCGCGGTCGCGCGACAGGGCGCGAACAAGCTGGCGCTGGTCGGTGAAGTCGTCGCGGCCATAGTGAAGCTGCACGTCGTTGCGGTGCCGCGACATGCCGACATAGGCGCTGTGGCGGTCCATGCCCGGGGTGGCGAGGACATGGGCGCGATCGACCGTCACGCCTTGGGATTTGTGGAACGTCGCCGCATAGCCGTGATCGACATGGGCATAGTCCTTGGTGTCGAACGCGACGCCGCGCCCGTCATCGAGGCGCACCGCCATGCCCTCGGGCGATACCCGCTCGATGGTGCCAAGCGTGCCGTTCTTGACCCCCATGCCGCGCTCGTTGCGAAGGAACATGATGCGGTCGCCGGTCGCGAACTGGCGTGTCCCCCGCTCGGCCTTCACGGTCACGTCGCCGCCAAGATCGCCGCTCGCGCGCAGCCGATCCCGCGCCTCGCCATTGAGGCTCTGCACCTCGGCGTTGGTGTGGGTGAGGATGATCCGGGTGCTTCCGGGCTCGGCCTGGCGCGCACGATCCCAGCCGTCCACCAGCGCGCGCCGCGCCTGATCGCGCGTGTCGGCCGCGTGGACCATGCCCTTGCCGTCATAGGCGTGGATCGCTTGCGCTGTGCGCCCGGTTGCCAGCGCGCGCGTGGCGTCGCGCTGCCAGTCCTCACGCTGCCGGCGTATCTCGGTGATCTCGGCCGCGCCGTGGCGCTCGGTGACGCTGCGGAACGCCGCGCCGGCCTCGATCGCCTGCAACTGCTCGGGGTCGCCGACCAGCACCACCTTCGCGCCCGCGTCTCGGGCGTGGGACAGCACCCGCTCCATCTGGCGCGAACCGATCATGCCCGCCTCGTCCACCACCAGCACGTCCTTCGGGCCTAACTGCTCGCGGCCCTGCCCCCATGCGTGTTCAAGGCTGGCGATGGTGCGGGACCGGATGCCGGACCCGCCCTCGAGGTTCTCGGCCGCGATGCCAGACAGCGCCGCCCCGCGCACCGTGTACCCGGCATCCTCCCACGCCTCCCGCGCCACACCCAGCATCGTCGACTTGCCCGTACCGGCATAGCCGATCACCGCCGCCAGGCCGCTCGGCCGGGAAATGTGCTCAAGCGCGGCAACTTGTTCGTCGCCGAGCGTTATACCTTCACTCCCGGCAGCGCGGCCCCCCTCCCGCTCCCTCCTGTTTGAAGCTGCCGGGAGCCCGTGATCCGAACGCCTCGATAAATCGTCCCCGGCACGCTCCAGCCGCGCCTCTGTCGCGATCATGTCGCGCGACGTGAACCGCTCCTGGCCGCGCCCGTCCTTCCCCAATGCGACCAGCTCGGGCGATGCACGCACCGCACCCATCACCTGGTCGAACTGCTCCTTGCCGTCGCTATGCCGAAACGCGAACGTCGCAAGATCGCGGGTGGTGAACGTCGCTTGCTGCCGCGTGATCGCATCCAGCGCGACATTGGGATTGGCGATGATCTTCGCGCCGTTCTCGCGGGCGATGCGCGTGTGATCCTCGATCCGCTCCGCCTCAAGCCCTTGGCTTGGCCTGCGCGACGCGGCGGGTCCGATCTTGTGCTGCGGCTCCAGTCCAATCCCCTGCGCCTCATAGGAGCGATGGTCGATCCGGCCCTCAAGCCCGAGCTCGGCCATGCGCTCGTTGACATGCGCGCTCCACGCTTCGCGCCAGTCCTTCAACAGCTCGGTCGAGTTCCAGTCGCGGTTCTTCTTCCCGAACCCCTCCGGCCCTACGTCGCGCATCGTCATCATCACATGCGCGTGCGGCTTGGGCGTGCCGTCCTTCGCCTTGTCCCAATGCACGTTCAGGTCCGCGACCATTCCGCGATCGACAAACTGCTTTTTCACGAAATCGCGGGCGAGCTGGACGCCCTGCTTCTCGTTCATCTCACGCGGAATCGAGAACTCCACTTCGCGGGCAAGCTGCGCGTCCTTGCGCTTCTCGCCTGCCTCCACTTCGTTCCACAAGGTCGCGCGGTCGTTTAACCGCTCTGGTGCTCCCTCGGGCAACATCACTTCCCGGTGGATCACACCCGCCTTGTTACTGAAATCGTGATCGCGGTTGAGCCGATCGTCGTGCAGCTCGGACGCGGAACGATAGGCGGCGCTCGCGACGGCGCTCGATCCGTTCGCGCGGCTCACAACCTTGGCGGAGAAATGGTAGATCGCCATGATGCCCTGCTTATTGCACTTCTGAGCGCACGTCGGC
>NZ_JAGMXV010000276.1 GCF_018006725.1 Rhizorhabdus sp. | reverse complement strand
GCTAACGACTCGGCGGCTCAAGAGTCCCCGGCATCGCAGCTGCTTTGCCCCAAACGCCCCAGAAGATCGGGAAAATGGCGTAGGAGCGCGCTATCGACAGCTTCCATGCCGGCCGTTGCCCCCAGCCGAGCCATGCTGGTGACCGGATATTCGCCCAAGCCGCACGGTACGATGCCCGAAAAGTGCGACAAGTCGGGATTCACGTTGAGCGAAAAGCCATGAAAGCTGACCCAGCGGCGCACGCGGACGCCGATCGCGCCGATTTTAGCTTCCTCCGCGCCCTTGCCGACCCAGATGCCGACGCGGCCTGGCTCGCTGCGCCCCTCGATCCCGAAATCGCCGAGCGTGGCGATCAGCCAGCGCTCGATGCCTGAGACGAAACAGCGCACATCGCGCCCACGCTTCTCCAGATCGAGCAGGACATAGCCGACCCGCTGGCCGGGCCCATGATAGGTGTAACGCCCGCCACGCCCGGCCCGGAATACGGGAAAGCGATCAGGCGCGAGCAACTCCTCTTCTGCGGCGCTGGTGCCAGCGGTGTACAAAGGCGGATGCTCGAGCAGCCAGATGAGTTCGCGCGCCTCTCCTGCGCGGATCGCAGCCGCTCGCGCCTCCATTTCGGCCAGGGTATCGGCGTAGGGCGAGAGGCCTGGCGTGACGCGCCACTCAACGCCGTCGAGAAGGTCTACCATCCCTCCGCATATCGCCGCTTTTTTCGTCCGATCAAGAGCCATGGATTGCGCTGTCGTCGAAGCGGGAATAGGCGGGCGGCATGACGATCGGAGCCGCTTGCCCATGACATCTTTCTCGCTGGGTTCGGTCTGGGAGGAGACGATCGCCTTCTTGCGGCGTGAATGGGGGCTGCTGTTCCCGGTTGCTGTCGCCATCTTCGCGCCCGCGCAACTGCTGATCGGGCAAGCGATGCCGGCGATCGCAGAGGCGGGCGCATCGGCGTCGCCGACCATGCCGGCGGAAATCCTTCTGCTCGGACCGGCCATGCTGTTGACCCTGTTCGGCCATATGGTTCTCGCCCTGCTTGCCACTGTCCCCGGTATCAGCGTGGGGGAGGCGCTGGCAGGTGCGATCCGGCGCTTCGGCGCTGCACTTGTGGCAATCTTCGTCGCCATGTCGGTGGCCTTTGCCGCCGCGCTGGCCGTGATGGTCGCCGCGACGCTGGGTGTCATGATCTTTCAGTCGGGCGTGCCTTCGGCGAACCTCGCGGCACAGATCGCCACGCTGTTCATCATCCCCTTCGCGGTCGTCTGGGTGCGTCTGCTGATGCTACCCGCCGTTGCCGCGTGCGAGGGGCAGGGGGCGGCCATGACTCTGCGCCGCGCGTGGATGCTCAGCCGGGACAATGTCATGCGGCTCGTTGCCATCTGGCTCGTCATGATCCTGCTCGGAACCCTGCTTGCCTTCATCGACCGCATGGTGATCGGCTCGCTGTTCGAACTGATCAAGCTTGGGACCGGGATCGAAGCCGTCCCTGAAGCGCTGCGTCTGATTGTCAGCCTTGGTCTCGAGGCGACGTTGTCGCTCGGATTCTCGGTTTATGTGGCGCTCGTCTATCGGCGGCTCGCCGCCGGTTGATCCGTATCAGCCGTCGTGTCGCCGAACAGCGGCACGTGGGGAGCCGAGTCTGCCGGAAGTATCCCGGCCAGTCGCGGATCGGCGAAGGTCTCGATCGCCCGAGCATAGGGCCGGAAGCCGTGCTTGCGATAGAAGGCCAGCGCGGCCGGATGGTCGAGCGTGCAGGTGTGCACCCACATCCGGCCGATACCGGTTCGCCAGCCCAGGCCCAGCGCCTGCGCCATCAGCCATCCACCATGGCCCTTGCCTGCCAGTTCAGGCACCAGACCGAAAAAGGCGATCTCCGCTTCTCCCGCGATACGGAAGTCGAGTTCGAGCATCCCGATCTCGATGCCGCGCCGGTCCTCTACCGCGTATATCTCGACCGCCTCGTCCTGGATGATTGCGAGCAACTCTGGCTCGGGCATGACGAGCCGCGAGAACCACAGCCAGGGTTCGCCGACGCGGCGGAAGAGCGCACGATATTTCTCGGCCCCGGGCTGCTTCCAGCGGGTGAGGCGGAAGGGGGCGGCCGGTATCGGGCGGGGCCGCGGGCGTTCGCGCATCTCAAGCGAGGTCACGATCGTCGCGACCTGGTCGGGCGCCACGGGGGTCAACGGCATCGGCCTACTCCCAGGTCGCGACCGGCGGCAGGCTCATCAGGATCGCGTCGATGTTGCCGCCGGTCTTGAGGCCGAACAGCGTGCCCCGGTCGTAGACCAGGTTGAACTCGGCATAGCGGCCGCGGAAGTTCATCATCTGCCGCATGTCCTCGGCATCGGCCGGCATGCCCATGCGGTTGCGCACGATTCGTGGGAAGATGTCGAGAAAGGCCTCTCCGACGTCGCGGGTGAACGCGAAATTGGCGTCGAAGCCGGCTTCATCGGTGCATTCGAGATGATCGTAGAAAATCCCGCCGACACCCCGGTGTACCTTGCGATGCGGAATCCAGAAATAGTCGTCGGCCCACGCCTTGAAGCGGTCATAATAGTCGGCCCCATGCGGATCGCAGGCCGCTTTCAGGCGGGCATGGAAGGCGGCGGTGTCTTCCGCGTAGGGAATGGGCGGGTTGAGGTCTGCACCACCGCCGAACCAGCGCTTCGTCGTCACGAGGAAGCGGGTGTTCATGTGAACGGCTGGCACATGCGGGTTCGTCATATGCGCGACCAGGCTGATACCGGTGGCGAAGAAGTCGGGATTTTCGTCGCCAGCGCCATGGATCGTCCGTGCGAAGTCGGGCGCAAAGGCTCCGCCGACGGTCGAGACGTTGACGCCTACCTTCTCGAACACCTTGCCCTTCATCAGCCCGCGAACGCCGCCGCCGCCGCGACCTTCGGGGTCGTCGTCGCGGTTCCAGGCTGTGTAGCCGAACCGCGCATCGCTGCCCGCTTCCGCTTCGATCGCCTCGAAAGCCGAGCAGATCCGGTCGCGCAGCGATTCGAACCAGGCTCGCGCGGCGCTCTGCTGCGGATCGAGTTGGAGCATCATTCGGGCCATCCTCCGGTCTGTCTCAAGGCTTCGGCGAGCGCGATGCCAGCCGAGACCGCGACATTCAAGGATCGGAAATTCGGTCGCATCGGAATCCGGACCCGCAGATCGGCGCGATCGTGGACGAGGCCGGGCACGCCCGCGCCTTCCGAGCCGAACAGGAGCGTGTCCCCGGGGGAAAAGGCGGCTTCCCAAAGGGGCACTGCTGCCTTGGTCGACAGGAGTATGAGCCGCCCCGGAAGCTGCGCCTCGAAATCGGTCCAGTCGGCATGGCGCATCGTCTCCACGCCGTCGGCATAGTCCATGCCGGAGCGTCGCAACCCCCTCTCGGAAAAAGCAAATCCACAGGGTTCGATGATGTCGACCGGCACTCCGACGCAGGCTGCAAGTCGCAGAATCGTGCCGACATTTCCGGCGATATCGGGCTGGTAGAGAGCTATCCGCATGACTTTGCTGAGTAACGAATGCGTGCGGATGCGCCAATAAAAGGAAAATGGGATTGGCAAAGCCGCCGAACCAGCGCTATCAGCGCGCAGCCGCCGGGGATTTTCGCGGGCGGTTGCGCATGCGCAGGGGGCAAAAAGCTGTCGGCTCGAACCCTGGGACGCATGTGTCTGATATCGTGGCAGCGCAAGGGTTCCGGAATGGCGACGCTCGAAACTATTGAAAAGCCCGGTGAAGAGGCAGGGGACGGCGTCCGTCGCCGCGACTTCATCAACGTGGCAGCGGTCAGTTTTGCGGGCGTGGGCGCCGCAACCGTACTGATCCCTCTCATCAACCAGATGAATCCGTCCGCCGACGTTCTGGCGCTGGCGTCGATCGAGGTCGATCTGTCGGCGATCCAGGAAGGTCAGGCGATCAAGACCATCTTCCGCAAGCAACCGCTGTTCGTCCGGCATCTGACCGCCGCCGAGATCGCGCAGGCCGACAAGGTCGATCCGAGCTCGCTGCGCGACCCGCAGACGCTGGAGCAGCGCACCGTCGACGGCAAGAAGCAGTGGCTGATCACGATGGGCGTCTGCACCCACCTCGGCTGTGTTCCGCTCGGAGCCGGCGAAGGCGAGGTCAAGGGCGAGTTCGGCGGCTATTTCTGCCCCTGTCACGGGTCGCACTACGACACTGCGGCACGCATTCGCAAAGGCCCGGCACCGAAGAATCTCGAAGTGCCGAAATATGCGTTCAAATCCGACACCGTCGTCCAAGTCGGCTGAGGTAGAGAGATATGAGCTTTCCCTGGGCAAATCATTACGAGCCGAAGAATCCGGTGATGAAGTGGCTGGACAGCCGCCTTCCGCTCCCGCGCTTCGTCTATAACGCCGTCGGCGGTGGATATCCGGTTCCCCGGAACCTGAACTACTTCTGGAACTTCGGCGTCCTCGCCGGCGTCGCGCTGACGATCCAGCTGGTCACCGGCATCGTGCTTGCGATGCACTATGCGGCCAACGGTCTCGTCGAGTTCGACTCGGTCGAACATATCATGCGTGACGTGAACTCGGGCTGGATGCTGCGCTACGCGCACGCCAACGGCGCGAGCTTCTTCTTCATCGTGGTCTATCTCCACATCTTCCGCGGCCTCTATTATGGATCCTACAAGGCTCCGCGCGAAATGGTGTGGCTCCTCGGCCTCGTGATCTTCCTGCTGATGATGGCCACCGCCTTCATGGGCTATGTCCTTCCCTGGGGTCAGATGAGCTTCTGGGGTGCGAAGGTGATCACGGGTCTGTTCTCGGCCATCCCGGTTGTCGGTACGCCGATCCAGACCTGGCTGCTCGGTGGCTTCGCCCCGGACAACGCCGCGCTGAACCGCTTCTTCTCGCTGCACTATCTGCTGCCGTTCGTGATTGCTGGTGTCATCATCCTGCACATCTGGGCGCTGCACATTCCGGGTTCCAACAACCCGACCGGCATCGACGTGAAGGGGCCGCAGGACACCGTTCCGTTCCACCCCTATTACACGGCCAAGGACGGCTTCGGCCTCGGCGTGTTCCTCCTCGTCTACTGCTCGGTGCTGTTCTTCGCGCCGAACTTCCTGGGGCACCCGGACAATTACATCCCGGCCAACCCGCTCTCGACGCCGGCGCACATCGTTCCGGAATGGTATTTCTGGCCGTTCTACGCGATCCTGCGCGCCTTCACCGTCGACTTCATCCTGCCGGCCAAGCTGTGGGGCGTCGTCGCCATGTTTGGTGCGATCCTCCTGCTGTTCTTCCTGCCGTGGCTCGACAAGTCGCCGGTTCGTTCGGGTAACTACCGCCCGGCGTTCAAGAAGTTCTTCTGGCTGCTGGTGATCGACGTTCTGATCCTCGGCTATTGCGGCGGTTCGCCGGCGGAAGAGCCCTACGTCATGATCAGCCAGCTCGCGTCGGCCTATTACTTCGCGCACTTCCTGATCATCCTCCCGATCGTTTCGAAGATGGAGCGTCCGCTCCCGCTGCCGAACTCGATCACGGAGGCGGTTCTCGAGGGCAAGAGCGGGGCTACCCTCGCGACGAGCACCCAGGCCTAAGGGGATAGAG
>NZ_JAGMXV010000060.1 GCF_018006725.1 Rhizorhabdus sp. | reverse complement strand
GCCGTCGGCTGCGATGGTGAGGACGGGAAGCATGAGCGCCTGATAGTCGGGGATGGGCATCTACTGCTGCGTAGCAACGGCGATGCCTATCTCAAACAGGAAAGCGTTGGCATCCCGCTACGTCAAAGCCGTTGCCTGCCCATAGCGGCCCCGACTGGCGCGGTGTCCTGCCAGGATCTTTTCCACCGCCGTGACGATCGTCGCTTCGGCCTCGCGGATCATCTCGGTCGGGCCGGCGACGGAGAGGATCAGGGGGCGGGGATCGCGGTCCTGCCGCAGCGGCCAGGCGATGGCGCCGACGCTGGCGATGTAGCGGCCATAGCCGACGCCGTGGCCGGCCGTGCGGATCGTGGCTATCTCTTCGGCGATGTGCGCCATGTCGGGGGTCTCGCGGCTTTCGGCGGGCAGCTTGCGCACGCGCTGGGCCAGTTCGGCGATCTCGCGGTCGCTGCGGCAGGACAGGGCGACCAGCCCGATGATCGAGCCGAACAGGGGGGCGTGGGTGCCCGGATCGATGTTCAGCGTCAGCGGGTTGCGGCCGGCACGGACGCTCAGAAACTCCATCCACAGGTCGTTCTGGCCGACGATCGAGACGGTCTCGCCGGTCGCCTCGCCGACCTGCCGGATCAGATCGTCGAGATGGCCCTGGACGAAGCGCGCGCCCACCCAGCGGCCCAGGTTCGACAGCCGCAAGCTGGGCTCATAGCGGCGTTCGAGGGGGTCGAAGGCCAGATAGCCGAGTTGCACCATCGTCTTGAGCAGCGCCAGCGTGCTCGACTGCGGCCATTGCAGCGTGCGTTCGATCGCGGTGGCCGTCATCGGGCGCTGCTCCGCCTCGAACAGTTCGAGCACGGCGAAGACCCGCGCGGCCGATTTGACGATGTCGTCACCGGCCATGGCGAGGCTCCCGGCTCCAGTCGCCGGGCACGCCCTTGGCGGGAAAACCATGGCTTTCGAGCAGCGCCGGAATCAATTTCGCGATTTCCCTCTCCGATGCGCTGACCTCGTCGATCGGGCCGCCGATCGACAGGACCAGTACCGGTGCGGTCGGCTGGCGCTGCAGCGGCCAGCTCAGCACGCCGATATGGGGGATGAAGCGCCCATAGCCGGCGCTGAAGCCGTCCTCGCGGATGCGCCCGACATGCGCGAGCACCTCGTCCAGATCGTCGACGCGTTCGCCCAGCAGGCTGGCCCGGCGGTTGACCCGCTCGGCCAGCCGCGCGATTGCGGCGTCGCTCTTCGTCGACAGGGCTACGCGGCCCATGTTCGACTGGAACAGCGGCCCTTTCAGTCCCGGATTGATGTTCATGCGCAGCGGGCGGCTGCCCGCTTCGACCAGCAGGAACTGCATCCGCAGGTCGTTCTCGCAGGAAATGGTGACGGTCTGCCCGGTCATTGCGGCGCAATCCTCGACCAGCGCATCGAGGTCGCGGCGCTCGTCGGCGCCGTCGATCCAGTCGCCGAGCCGCGCGACCCGGATCGTCGGCGAATAGCGGCGCTCGATCCGGTCGAAGGAGAGGTAGCCGAGCGTCACCATGCTCTTGAGCAGCGCCAGCGTACTCGACTTGGGCCAGTCCAGCGCACGCTCTACTTCGGTCGCGGTCAGGCCATCGCGGCGGCGGTCGAACAGTTCGAGGATCGCAAAGACGCGCCCCACAGACTTGACGACATCCTCCGCGCTCATCCCCGCATCCGTCGTTATGCCCTTGCCGCCGGCCGGTCGAGCCCAGCTGCCTCGACGCACGCTACGGACAGGGGCGGCTGCTGGTCAATGGAAGCAGGGATGGAATGTCTGAAAACATATATCTGTGTAATGGCCATAGGATATTGCGACGTCCGGGATCGGCGGCACCTTGAAACACAGAAATATGTTTTTGCTAATCGCATTCATGATGACGTTGACCCGTCATGGAAGCGCAACCTAGCCTTGTTGCCAAGGTGGATGCGCAGACTCCAGCAGACGGGTGCCCATGTCCGGATATATCGACATCGTATGCAATATCTTCACGCCTGAAGCCGTCCAGAAAGGCTGGACCGGCCTCGACGAGACTTTCAAGGAACAGGTCCGCATGGACCCGGCGCTGCGCCCGGGCATCGCGATCGAGGATTATCTTCGCAAGATGGACGCGGCCGGGATCGAGCGCTCGCTGCTGATCGCGGTACGCGCCGGCGACCTGCGCGTGCGGGGCAGCTTCGAAGTTCCTTATGAGGCGATCGCGGAAATCTGCGACCATCACCCCGACCGTTTTTCCGGCCTCGCCGGGGTCGATCCGACGCGCGGCATGCAGGGCCTGCGCGATCTGGAAAAGGGCGTGCGCGACTATGGCTTCGTCGGCGCGCACTGGTATCCGCACTGGTTCTCGATGCCGCCCAACGCGCCGCAAATCTATCCCTATTATGCCAAGTGCTGCGAGCTCGACGTGCCGATCATGATGCAGGTCGGCCACAACCTCGTCTACTCGCGCGAGCGCCGGCTGCCGTCGGTCGCGCAGCCGATCCTGCTCGATCAGGTCGCGATCGACTTTCCCGAACTGACCCTGATCGGCATCCACATCGGCATTCCGTGGACCGACGAGATGATCTCGATGTGCTGGAAGCACGACAATGTCTACACGGCGGGTGATGCCTATGCGCCCAAGCATTGGCCGAAATCCTACGTCCATTATGCCAACAGCTATGGCAGCCATAAGGTACTGTTCGGGACCGACTTTCCGGTGATCGATCCGGAGCGGGCCGTGCGCGAGGTGAGCGACCTCGGCTTCCGGCCGGACGCGCACGCGAAGCTGATGCGCGATAACGCGCTGCGCATCTTCACGAAGATCCCGCGATGACGGGAACGGGCGTCCGCGCCTATCCGGGCAATCCGGCGAGCCTGCCGCCCGGATTCCAGCCGATGACCTTCGGCAATGCGATCCGGGCAGCCTGCGCGCGGAATCCGGAGAAGCCGGCCGTCATCTATAACGATCAGGTTCGCACTTATGGCGAACTGGTCCGCCGGAGCGATGCGCTGCGCGACGCGGCCATCGCCGACCTGGGGCTCCGCAAGGGTGACACGGCGGCCATCGTCGCGCGCAACTGCATCGAGTATCTCGAGGTGGTCGCCGGTCTGCCCGATGCCGGCGTCGGCGTCGCCACGATCAACCCGCGCCTGACCCCGGCGGAGATCAAGGTCGCGATCGAGGATTCGCGCGCCCGGCTGGTGATCTGCGACGAGCAGAGCATCGGGCTGGCGCGCGAGGCCGGTCTCGATCCATCGGTCCGCCTGATCGCGCTCGGGCCCGACTATGAGGCGCTGCTGGCCTCGGCGGGCCGCCCCACCGCCTATCCCCGCATCGAGGAATGGGATGTGTGGACCATCCCCTATACGTCGGGGACGACCGGGCAGCCCAAGGGCGTCCTGCTGTCGCATCGCTCGCGGATGCTGGTCGGGCTGATCTCGGGCTCGGAGTTCGGCTGCTTCGGCTATGACGACGTCTTCCTCGCCATGGCGCCGATGAACCATGGTGGGGGGCTCGGCTTTCCGGCGGCTTCGCTCGCCAGCGGCGGGACGGTCGAGCTTCTCGACCGCTACAACCCGATCGAGACGCTCGACCGGCTCAAGAACGGCGGCATCACCGGCGTGTTCATGGTGCCGACCCATTTCCAGATGATCTTCGAACTGCCGGCGGAGGTCACCGATCCCTATCGCCGCCCGCCGATCAAGACGATCATCTCCAACGCAGCACCATTGCCGCAGGCGATGAAGGAGAAGATCATCCCCTGGTTCGGGGAAGGCATCCTCCACGAAATCTACGCGTCGACCGAGGCGGGGCTGGTCTGCAACATGCGCCCGGCCTGGCAGCTTCAGAAGGAGCGCTGCGTCGGCACACCGATCCCGCATGTCGCGGTCGAGATCCGCCGCGAGGACGGGAGCGTCTGCGACGTCGACGAGGTCGGCGAGCTGTTCAGCCGCTCGCCCATGCATTTCAACGGCTATTGGCACCGCGAGGAAGAGACCGCCGCAGCGATCCAGGGCGATTGGGTCAGTGTCGGTGACATGGCCCGCCGCGACGCGGATGGCTTCATCTATATCGTCGACCGCAAGAAGGACATGGTGATCTCCGGCGGGGTCAACATCTATCCGCGCGAGATCGAGGAGGTGCTGGTGCGCCATCCGGCGATCGTCGAGGTCGCGGTGGTCGGCATGCCCGACGAGCGCTGGGGCGAGACGCTCAAGGCCTTCGTCGTCCTGCGCGAGGGCATGACGCTGACCGTCGAGGAGATCGGTGACTTCTGCGCTGGCAAGCTGACCGCTTACAAGATCCCGCGCCAATTGCAGATCATCGACGCCCTGCCGCGCAACGCCAATGGCAAGGTGCTGAAGCGCGAATTGCGCGACCGCCCGACCCCGGCAGACCAATAACGATGGCCCGCCAACCGTCGATGCTGGGGATATAGACGATGGCGTGGGCCGACGACACTGCGGACGCACCCGACGAGCGTTATGGCTGGTACGCCGTTTCGGTTCTCGTCCTCGCCTACACCCTCTCCTATGTCGACCGGCAGATTCTGACGCTCATGGTCGAGCCGATCAAGGCGTCGCTGCAGGTGAGCGACGTCCAGATCAGCCTGCTGCATGGCCTCGCTTTCGCGGTCTTCTACACGCTGCTGGGGCTGCCGATCGGACGGCTGGCCGATCGCCATCGCCGCGTCACTATCATCTCGGTCGGCGTCTTCGTGTGGAGCGCCATGACGGCGCTGTGCGGGCTCGCGCGCAATTTCGGCCAGCTGTTCGCCGCACGGGTCGGCGTGGGCGTGGGCGAGGCGGCGCTGTCGCCGGCCGCCTATTCGATGATCGCCGACTATTTCGGCCGCAAGACGCTGCCCAAGGCGATGTCCTTCTATACCGGGGCGATTTATCTCGGCGCCGGCCTTGCCCTGATCGCGGGGGGCACGCTGGTCGGCCTCGCGCCGCCGATCGACCTTCCCTTTGTCGGGCATCTCGAATCCTGGCAGACAGTATTCCTGATCGTCGGTGCGCCGGGTGTCCTGGTCAGCCTGCTGGTGGCGACGTTGCGCGAGCCGGTCCGGCGCGGGGTCGATCCCGCCAAGGCCGATTTCCCCAGCGTCGGTGAGCTTTTCGCCTATATGGAGGCGCATCGTTCGAGCTTTGCGCTGCTGATCCTCGGCTTCGCCGCCTCCGGGCTGATGTGGAACGGTGCAACCGCCTGGATCGCGACCTTCTTCATCCGGCATTTCGGCTTCTCCGCCCCCCAGATCGGACTGGCGTTCGGCTTCATCCTGCTGGTCGTGGGCAGCGCCAGCATCATGGTCGGCGCCTGGCTCGCCGGCATCCTGTACGGCCGGGGCATGGCCGACGCGAACGTCGTCGTGACGGTGGGGGCCGCTTGCATAGCCGTTCCCTTCGGCATCGCCGCACCGCTGGTTTCCGACCCGCAGCTGTCGCTGCTGCTGTTCGCGCTGTTCGTGGTTGGCGGAGCCATGCCCTATGGCTGCGCCGCTGCCGCCCTCCAGGACATTACGCCGAACCGGATGCGTGGGCAGGTCACCGCTATCTATTTTCTCTGTCTGAACTTGGCCGGAATCGGCCTTGGTCCGACCGTGGTCGCGCTGTTCACGGAAAAGCTGTTCGGCGACCCGCGCTTCGTGGGCTTCGGCCTCGCGCTGACCATCGGGCTCGCCGGCACGCTGTCGGCCGCACTGCTCACCGCCGCACGGCGGCCCTATCGGCACTCATTGGCGTCCATCGGCCAGGCACGGGATTCCGCCGGGTAGAGAAATATGCATCGGGAAAAGGGGAATATCATGACGAACAAGCTCAAGTTCGCCACGCTGAGTGGCATTCTGTCGGCGTCCATCCTGCTTGCATCCGCCGCGCAGGCGCAGGACCAGCAGCCCCAGGAAGAAGGCCTCGGCGACATCGTCGTCACCGCGCAGCGCCGCTCCGAAAGCCTGCAGCGGACGGCAGTCTCCGTCACCGCGATCGACGCCGCTGCGCTCGACCGGCAGCAGATCACCGACACCAAGCAGATCGTGTTCAACGCCCCCAATCTGACCGGCAACAACAATGTCGGCCAGAACACCGCGACGACCTTCTTCATCCGCGGTGTGGGCACCACGGAAAATCTGGCGACGGCGGACACCAGCGTCGGCCTCTATGTCGACGACGTCTATATCTCGCGCCAGGCGGTCAACAATTTCTCGCTGTTCGACGTCGAGCGGATCGAAGTGCTGCGCGGACCGCAGGGGACGCTTTACGGACGCAACACCAATGGCGGTGCGATCAAGATCGTGCCCAAGGCCCCCGACGCCAAGACCGCCTTCGCGCTGTCCGGCTCCTACGGCAATTATGACCGCTGGGAGGGCCGGCTGTCGGCCAATGTGCCGCTGAGCGACCGGGTCTTCGTCCGCGCCAATCTGCTCGTCCAGCAGGGCGATGGCTATATCTACAACAGCACGCTCGACAAGAAGGTCAACGATCAGGACTATGCTGGCGGTCGCATCGCGGTGCGTGCGCTGCTCACCGACAGCCTGACTTTCGACTATGCGTTCGACTATGGCCGCGACAAGACCAATGGCGGCTACGCGTCGGACATCGCGGGCTCGTTGCGGCCCTCCACGGGTGATCTGTTCACGGTCGTGTCCGGCACGGACGCCAGCGGCTATGCCCGGGGTATGGGGCATTCGGGAAAACTGTCCTGGGACGTCAACGACGACCTGTCGGTAGAGTCGATCACCGCCTGGCGTTCGACCAAGCAGAATCTGCTGCTCGACCTCTCCGACCAGCCGATCCCGCTCTATGTGCTCGACCAGAAGCAACTCGCCAAGCAGTTCAGCGAGGAGATCAAGGTCAACGCGACCCTGAGCGATGCGCTGAAGCTGACTGCCGGCTTCTTCTACTTCGACGAGAATATCGACGCGGACGTGACCGACACGACGCGCGGAGCCCCGACCGCCGCGCCGAGCATCTTCCGCAAGGTCTTCGAGGTCGACGTGAAGAGCTGGGCGGCGTTCGGCCAGCTCGAATATGCCGTTCTCGACAACGTAAAGCTGGTCGCCGCAGGCCGCTACACCCATGAAAAGCGCGAGCTGACCGTCGTGCAGACGAGCAACCTCGCCGGGCCGCTGTTCAACTTCACCACCGCCGATCTCCTGACCCGCGCAGCCGCCGGCCAGGATTTCGACAACAAGCGCACCTTCAACAAGTTCACCCCCAAGATCGGTATCGACTGGACGGTGAACGACGATCTGTTCGCTTATGCGTCGTGGACCAAGGGCTTCCGCTCGGGCGGCTGGACCGGACGCGCGCTGCGCGCCGACCAATATATCAACTTCGATCCTGAAGAGGTCGAGAGCTGGGAGGCCGGCACGAAGGTCAGCCTGTTCGACCGCAAGGTGCGGTGGAACAGCTCCGTCTTCTACATGAATTACACCAATCTTTTCAACACGCTGACCGTCAATGGCGCCTTCACCGCGCAGCTGGCCGACGCCCGCATTTATGGTCTGGAAAGCGAACTTACCATTCGCGCGGCGCCCTGGCTTGACCTGTTCACCAATGTCGGCCTGCTCAACGCGCGCTATAAGGGTGCCAGGCCGGCCAACCTCGCCGACAAACTGCAACGCGCGCCCTCCTTCCAAGGCAAGGCGGGCTTCTCGGTCAACAAGCCGCTGGGTGCGGGCACGCTGCTGGTGAATGGTGACGTCTTCTACACGGCGCATTATCTGGTGACGCCCGCGAACCTCGCCTTCACCGCGCCGCTGGTCCCGGTGAACAGCAACCGCAGCGGCGATTTCGCGCTGGTCAATGGATCGATCGGCTATCGCTGGGGCGCGGACGACAATTATCAGCTGACCCTGTCCTGCTCCAACTGCTTCAACCGCGAATATTTCGACGCGCAGACGGTGATCGGTCGTTACGCGGCGGCCTATGCCGGCGCGCCGCGCTTCTACAGGCTTACGGGAAGCGTGAAGTTCTAAGGCCTGGACATGTCGGGGCGATGATGGCGACTGCCATCATGGCCTCGGCCGTCTTTGATCGGACAGTGCTTTAAGGCAGCAGGGCCGGCTCCGCCTGGCCCGCCTGCCGCTCGAACAGGCGGCGATACTGGCCATCGGGGATTGCCAGCAGATGGTCGTGCGGTCCGTCCTCGACGATCCGGCCCTGGTCGAACACCAGGATACGGTCGAGCGCGCGGACGGTCGAGAGGCGGTGGGCGATGACGATCGCGGTGCGGCCGACCATCAGTCGCTCCATCGCCTGCTGGATCGCGGCCTCGGATTCCGAGTCCAGGCTCGACGTCGCTTCGTCGAGGATCAGGATCGGCGCGTCTGCCAAGAACGCGCGGGCGATCGCGACCCGCTGGCGTTCGCCGCCCGACAGCTTCACGCCGCGTTCGCCGACCAGCGTCGCATAGCCCTTTGGCAGCCGTTCGATGAAGCCATGTGCGTTGGCGAGGCGCGCGGCCTGCTCGATCTCCGCCTGCGTCGCGCCGGGGCGGCCATAGCCGATATTCTCGGCGAGCGAGCGGTGGAAGAGGACGGGTTCCTGCGGGACAATTGCGACCTGCCGACGCAGCGACTCCTGCGTGACTCCTGCGATGTCCTGACCATCGATCGCAATGCTGCCGCTCTCGATGTCGTAGAGCCGCTGGATCAGCTTCACGAAGCTGGTCTTGCCCGAACCCGACGGGCCGACGAGGCCGACCCGCTCACCCGCCGCGATCGACACATCGAGCCTGTCGTAGAGCGCGCCTGTCTGTCCGGCATAACGGAAGCGGACGGCGTCGAAGCGGATGGCGCCGGCCGTGACCTTGAGCGGGCTTGCCCCTGTAGCGTCGACCACGGCCGGGGGCTCGGCGTGGAGTTGCACCAACTCCTCCATCTCGTTCACCGACCGCTGGAGCATGTGCACATGCTGGCCGACGTCGCGCAGATAGCCGTGGACCAGCAGATAGCTGGTCAGGATGAAGGCGACGTCGCCCGCGCTGGCCTTGCCGGCCTGCCACAGCCACAGCGCCCCGCCCGTCACCCCGAGCCGGATCAGCCAGAGCAGCGCCAATTGCCCGCTGCCGGCCCAGGTGAAGGCGACCCATGATCGCCAGGTGCGGCGGTGCCATTTGTTCACCGTGCGGGCGAGCCGCGCATCCTCGCGCGCCTCGCCGCCGAACGCCTTGACCACGGCATTGGCGCCGATCGCATCGGACAGCACCCCGCCCAACTTCGTGTCCCACTGGTTCGACAGCCGCGCAATCGGGGCGAGCACCCTTGTCGCCAGGCCGAATGTCACCGCGACATAGGCGAAGGCGCCCAGCGCCATGCCCAGCCCGAGCAATGGCCAGTCGAGGCCGAGCAGCACGACCGTGCCCGCCAGTACCGTCAGCGAGGGCAGCAGCGACAGGAGCAGAACGTCATTGAGCGTGTCGAGTGCCCACATGCCGCGGCTGATCCGCCGCACGGTCGATCCGGCGAAGCTGTTGGCGTGCCAGTCGGTCGACAGCCGCTGGACGCGCGCGAACGCCTCCTGCGCCACGTCGCGCATCATGCCGAGCGTCAGCGGGATGATCGCCCACCAGCCGAGATGGCGCAGGAGGACCATCGCCAGGCCCAGCGCGGACATGATCGCGAAGGCGTGGATCGCCGCTGCGCTATCCCCGGCAGACACGGCATCGATCAGTCGACCGGCGAGCATCGGCACGAAAATCTCGGTCATCGTGCCCGCGATCATCGCCAGCGTGCACAGCGCCACGATCAGCGGGCGGCGCAGCCAGTGCCGGAAGGTGAAGCCCAGCACATTGCGCAGCACATTGGTGCGCGGGAAAAGATCGTCACTGTCGTCCATGATGATGTTCGCGCCCGATGGCGCGGCTCCATATTCAGAAAGGGGAGAGGCGGTCCGTTGGGGGAGCCGCCGCCGTCAGCGGTGCCCGATGGGCCCGCAGCGCGAGGGCATGTGCAGATCGATCATCTTAGCCCTCCTTTCGAATCGATGGACGTGCCGTCAGATAGCAGAGCGCCGCCATCCCTGTCATCGGACGTTGCGCCGATACCCGTTCAGAACTGCCGCTCGACGCGCAGGCCGATCGTCCGTGGACGGAGCGGTGTCTCCTGCGGTGTCAGGCGCAGAGAGAAGGGATTGCCGAAGCCGAAGCTGTTGCCGCGGCTGTCCAGCAGGTTGGTGACCGTCAATGAGACGGTCGTACCGTCGTGCGACAGGGTCAGCCCGCTATCGGCCTGCCAGTAATTTCCCATCGGCGCCGCGAGGCCGGGATCGAAGCTAAGCCGGGCGCTGCCGGTGTAGCGCGCCGCGGCAAATGCCGTCAGGTCCAACGGTCCAAGCTGCGTTTCATACGCCACGCGCATCCGCCCCGCTATGTCGGGCACCACCGGCAGTCTCGTGTCGTCGCCGATCGCCATGGCGGCGGCCGAGGGACGGCTGAGCCGGGCATGTTGCACGGTCGCGTTGCCGTCGATCCGGAAGCGGCCCGGCTTCCAGCTCAGCGACATTTCCAGCCCGTAATTGCGCGCGCTGCCGGCGTTGATCGTGCGGACCAGCCCGTCGGTTCCGACCGTGTCGCTCTGCACGTTGCGCCAGCGCAGGCCGAACAGTGCGCCATGGACTTGCAGTTGCGGCGCGACCCTTGCGCGCCATCCCAGTTCGAGACTTTCCAGCTTGTCCGATCGGAAGCCGCTCAAGCCCGGCGCGCCATCGGGGTTGAGGCCACCGGGACGGATCGCCTTGGCATAGCGAAGCCAGAAGGTCCGTCCGCTTTCGGGATGCCAGGACAGGTCGGCCGACGGTGTCAGGCCAAAGCGATTTGCCTCGCTCTCGCGCACACCTTCGAGTTCGTCCTTCACCTTGGACAGGAAGGCGCGGAGCCCCAATGTGGCGGTCCAGGCATTGCCGAGCTGCTGGCTGGCCTCGCCGAACAACGCAGCCTCGAAGGTATCGTTGTGGAGCGAGGTGACGCGCGCGGCCGGCGCATTGCCGGGCAGAAAGGTTCCGCGCGCGCTGTTCTCCACGCTCAGCAGGGTCGCGCCGAGCACCCAGGGACGGGCGGGCGAAGGGTCGCTCAGCCGCCATTCCTGGCTGAACAGCCGGACATCGCGCGCGTCGATATAAGCCAGCGGCGCGGCATAGCCGACCGATGCGGCTGCGGTGCTGGCGTCGTAGCGGCTTTCCACCTCATGCTTGACGAAGGCCGTGGCCGACAGGAGATCGAGATCGGCGAGGACGCCGCGCACCGTCACCGAGCCGGCCAGAAAATCATTGTCATGCGGTTCGGCCAGCCGCGTCGATCGGCTGAGGCCACGCGTCGCATATTGGCTGTCGTCGGCGTCTATCCACTGTGCGACCGCGCCGACGTCGACGATCCAGTCTTCAGCTGCCTTCCACCGCAGCGATGCCCGGCCGCCATAGCGCTGGGAGTCGTTGACGTTCCGCCGCGCCCGGCCGTCATCGTCGATCCAGCCGCCGGTGCGCTCGCCATAGCCAACCAGACGCAGGCCGAGCCGGTCGTCGACCAGCGGCGCGTTGATCGTGCCATCGAAGGCACCACCCGGCGCGCCATGCGCTGTCGTCCGACCTTCGAGCGCTGCTGTCGCGCTCCAGCTGTCCAGATCGGGCTTTTGGGGAACGATGCGGACGATGCCGCCCAGCGCTCCGGTGCCGTACAACGTACCCTGGGGGCCGCGCAAAATCTCGACATGGTCGATGTCGATCAGGCGCAGATCGGGGTCCGGTGACGCGTAGCTGACCCGCGCGTCGTCGAGGAACAGGCTGACGGTCGACTGGGTCGGGCCGTTGAACGCGCTGTCGGCAACTCCGCGCAGGAACAGCCGGTCGCGGCCAGGGCCAAGATTGGTCGCGAAGACGCCTTCCGTATCGCCCGCCAGTTCCTGCAGGCCGCGCCCCGGTATGAAGCCATCGGGCAGGCTGGGACGAACGATCGAGACTGCGACGGGAATGGTCCCCAGCGCCTCGTCCCGCTTGGAGCCGCTGACGACGATCTCCTCGGCCGCATGGTCGAGGGGACGCTCGATCGAGGGTGCCGATCGCGCCGCAGGTTCCAACCGCCAGAGCGCGGTACCTGCGCGGACGACACGCAAGCCGCTGCCTCGCACCATGCGGGTCAGCGCATCCTGGGGATCGAAAGCGCCCTTGATCCGGCGGACATGATGGCGGGGCAGCGCGCCAGCCGTCCCGACCGATTCTCCGGTCTGCCGAGAAAAGACGAGCAGGGCCTGGCCGAGGTCGGTCGCCGGAATGTCGAGTTGCACCGGCCCGGCCCAGGCCGGTGCGGCACACAGCAACAGATCAGCGAGCAGCCACCAGGCGAACGCCCTCACCCTGCCGGTCGGCCCGGATCGGCAGCAATGCGGTGACCTGCGAAACAAGCTTGGACCCGTCACCGATGTTGAGCACCCCGGACATGCGCAAATCGGCAATCTGCGGATCGACCGATATCGTCTGTCCCGAATAGCGCCCGATATCGATCGCGACCAGAGCCAGCGGCGAATTGTCGTAAACCAGACGGCCTTCGCGCCAGCTGCCCACCGATTCCGTCGATGTCGGGCGGATGGTGGCGTCGCCCTTGGCCTCGTCGAGGTCGAGACGATGACCGGCGGTTAGCACGACAGGGCTGCCGTCACGCGGCGTCACGCTCAACCGTCCTTCGCCGACGGCGACGGTCGTGTGGTTCGCTCCGACGACCAGATCGAACTGCGTCCCGATGTCGCTGATCTGCACCGAGCCCGCGTCGATGACCATCTGTCGGCCGGGGTCGTGCTTTATGTCGAAATGGGCGACGCCTTCCTGCATGCGGATCGACGTGCCGCCATCGGCCACGGCAAGCTGGGTCTTGCTGCCCAGCGCGATGCTGCTTCCGTCGGGCAAGGATATGGTGCGACCGGCTTCGGCCGTTCGGTAGGTCGACGCCGACGTGCCCGGACCAGCCGGCATCCATTGCGGCATTCCGATCAGCGCCAGGCAGGCGGCCAGGGCGATGCCCCCGCCGGCCCACCAGCGGCGACGGTTCGCCCGCGCGACGACGGGCTGTTCTTCCTCGACGTCGTTGGCGGGCATCAGCGTCACGATCGCTTCACGGCCTGCCTCTATCTCCTGATCGAGCAGCGCTATGTCGTCATAGGCGTCGCGGTGGCGAGGATCGCGGTCGAGCCAATCGGCAAAGGCCGTCCAATCCATTTCGTCGGACGCGGACGCGACATGCCAACCCGCAGCTTGATCGCGGATTTGCGCGTCCTCCTTCTGCTTATCTTCCATTGCGCTCCTCCTGCGCCGCATCCACCCTCATGGATGATAGACGCCGCCGCATGTCGTGCACCGCAGTCCGGTCCGGGCTTTTCATGCCATCAGCTCCCGCAAATGGCGCAGCGCCACCGCGATATGCTTCTCGACCGCACTGCGGCTTATTCCCAGTTCGGCGGCGACCTCGCTGTGGCTCATGCCGTCGAGCTTGTGCCGTTTGAACACGCGTGCCGCGCCGGGTGGCAATTGTCCGATCGCCTCCGCCAGTCGGCGGAGCCGGTCGCGGCCTTCCAGAACGGCGAGCGGCGAGGGCGACTGGTCGCTCACCTCGCCGGGACCCGCTGGATCGACATCATGTTCGACTGCGATCCAGTCGCTCTCGCGCTTCGTCCTGCGCCGACGCTCGCGCACCCGGTCGAGGACGATGTTCATGCCCACCCTGTGGAGATAGGCGAGCGGGTTCGCGATCGGCCCGGACTCCGCGCGGGAGATGTGCAGCCAAATCTCCTGCAGCACGTCTTCCGCCTCGCCGGCATCGCCGGTTCGGGCCGTAAAGAACCGCAGCAGTTGGGGGCGATTGGCGGCCAGAACGCTCGTCAGGCCAGAAAGCTGTTCGGATTCGTCGCTGACCGCCCGTCTCCCCATATCAGCCCTTGAGCTTGGCGTTCACCTGACCCAACAGCTTCTGTATCTCACCGCGCCGGCCGGAATCGGCCACTTCGCGGCCCGGTCGGGCAGGAGCCGCCAGAGCGGTCTTCAGCGCCTTCGCCGCATCCGCATATTGCCCCTGGTGGAACAGGAAGTCTCCCCAGAAATAATTGGAATCGATGCCCTGCGGATTGGCCTTGAGGCCCGCCAGCAACTCGGCGCGCGCCTTGTCGCTGCTACCGAAGCCGATCGGCCAGCCCGGAACCTGATAATAGAGCGCGCCGAGGCTGGTGTGCGCCGAGCCACCGAGCGCATTGCCGTCGATCTTCTCGGCCTTCTCCAGCAGCGACTTGGCTTCCTTCGCAAGCGAGAGGCCGCCCATTCCGCCTTTGAGTCCGGCGAGGGTCGAGGTGACGATGCCGTCCCAGATCAGCGGTTCGGCGCGGTTCGGGGACGCGGCGACGAGCGCGTCGGCCTGGCCCTTGAGCTTGGCCATCGCATCGGTCTGCGCGGCGGCGGGGGTGCCGTATTTGACCTGCGCCCAGGCGCCTGCAAGCGCCATGGTGCGGTCGCTGATGCCGTCGGCATGAGCGGGCGCAAGGGCGCTGCCGAGGGCAAGCGCGGCAAGGACATAACGAGCCTTCATCATCGTCTCCATGGTCTCAAGTCTCAGTTAAAGATGGCCGCCGCCTTGCGGTCGTTGGCGGCGAGGGCCTTGTCGATCATCGTCGGCATCAGCGCGTTCAGGCGGACGAACACCGATTCCGGGAAGCCGATCACAACGTCGCGCTCGCCCTTTTCGATGGCGAGGGCGATCCGGTCGGCGACATATTCGGGCGCATCGAGGTGCATCTTGGTGATCTCCGCCAGCGCCATCACCCGTTCGGAGTTGAGCGGCGTGCGTACCGCGCGCGGCGCGACATGGGTCACTTCGACCCCGCTGCCCGCCAGTTCGCGGCGCAGCGCCTGGCTGAAGCCTTTGAGCCCGGCCTTGGCACTCGAATAGCTGACGAAATGGGCGAAGGGGATGGATCCGAACACCGAGCCGATGTTGACGATCCGGCCTTGCCGACGCTTGCGCATGCCGGGCAGGACCGCGCGCGACAGCATGGTCGGCGCGATCAGGTTGATCACATAGCCCGCCCACAGATTTTCGGGCGACTGATCCTTAAACGGCCCGAAATACTGGATGCCCGCCAGATTCACGAGCATGTCGGGCCCGAGTTCGTCCAGCTTGGCCGAGAGCGCGGATATGCCTTCGAAGCTGCCGATGTCGGCGATGATCTCGCTGTTCGCTTCCGGCGAAGGCAGGCGATCGATACCGACGACGTGCGCGCCGCGAGCGACCAAGCGCTGGCAGAGCAACGAGCCGATGCCGCCGGCCGCGCCGGTGACGGCGATGCACTGTCCATCAAGCTGCTTCATGTTCGAACTCCATCGGTATGGTTGCGAAGAGGGCGCCGAACAGGTCGAAGATCCGGTCGGCCATGGCGATGATCGCCGCTGCGTCCTCGGGGTCTTCGATGCTGTCCATCAGGCTCTGGAAGAAGCGCATATGGTCCTGGTCCAGCGCCCCGTGGGACTGGAGATAGGAAAAGGCGCTGCTGGGCAGGTTGAGACTGGTGCGCAGCGCATCTGCCCCCTGGCTTGCCAGCGCGATGCTGGTGCTCTCGAGGACATAGACCATGCCGAAGAAGCTGGCCGGGTTGCGCTCCCGGATCGTCCGATAGGCATGGTCAACCATGGCCTTGGTCGCGGGGGACGGGCCCAGGGCCACGGCGCGTTGCGGGTCGCCGCCGAGCGCGGCGATGTCGTTCAGGATCCAGTGTTCATGGCCGGTCTCCTCCTCGATATATTCATCGAGCGCGGCGACGAGCGTCGGTCGGTGTCCAAGCCGCTGGCGGGCCTCCTGCATCAGCGGCACCGTGTGACGGACGTGATGATAGGCCTGTGCAAGATAGGCGGCATAGGTTTCGCGGCTGATTCTGCCCGAAAGGCCCGCCTGGATCTGGGGCACGCGCAGCAGGCGCGCGCGGGCGGGCAGGGTGCGGAGCACGAGCCGGTCGAACAGCCGGAACGCCGCTTCGCGGGCCAGTATCTCGCCGCGCCGCAGCCTGCCATTGGCGGTCAGCGTGCCGTCGACGGGCAGGAAGGGCTTGGTGCAGCGCCAGTCGCTCAGGCGCGCATAGTCGGGCAGCGCTGCGTTGACGGCGTCGATCGCGGGCGCGACGTCGGCGATAGGCGAGGAGGGCACGATCAGCGCGGAAAGCGCTGCCTCGCCGTCGCCATAGACCATCGCCTGAGCGATCTCGGAACGCTCCTTGAGAAGCGTCTCGATCCATTCGGGGGAGATGTTGCGGCCGAAGCCGGTCACGATCAGGTTCGACTTGCGACCGTCGATGACGAGCCGTCCCTGCTCGTCCCATCGGCCGATGTCGCCGGTCCTGATCGGAGCCGGCTGCCGGGGCTGGCCGACCAGGCCGAGATGGCCGAGATGGCCGTTGCCTTCTATGACGATTTCGCCGTCATCCTCGATCGTCACCTGCACATGGCTCAGCGGGCGGCCGACGCTGCCTCTGCCGGCAAGATCGCCGGGCGCTTCGATCGCGACGACCGAGCCGCATTCGGTGAGGCCATAGCCCTGCACCAGCGGCAGCCCGATCCGATCGGCGCGGGCCAGCAGGTCGGGGGAAATATGGGCGCCCCCGACTGCCACGAGGTGCAGTGTCGATGGAACGCGGCCGGCCTTCTCGCATGCGGCGAGGAGCCTTCCGAGAAGCTCGGGAACCAGGATCAGGCTGGTTGCGCCGGTGCGCTCGATCGCCGCCAGCATCTCTGCGGCATCCGGGTCGAACATCCGGGCAAAGCCGATATCCTCGAGAGGCTGCACCATATAGGTGCCGCCGGCGATCAGGGTTGCGTAGAGCCCCGCGACATTTTCGAGCAGCACGGCGAGCGGCAGCATCGGCAGATGCAGCCCGGCCTTGTCGCTCCCGACGCGATCGATCACGGACAGCGCCGTGGCGAGCATCCCGTTGGCGGACAGACAGATACCCTTGGGCGTACCGGTCGATCCCGATGTGTAGCTGATCTTCGCGGTGCCCTCGGGCAACTGGGCCGGCCGATGGTCGAACTGAACGATGCCCTCGGGCGTCACGCTGGCGACGACGCCGGCATCGCGCAGTGCATCCTCCCGTTGGGCGGGCATGAAGAAGGGCGGTACGGGAACGCAGGCACGGCCAAGAGACAGCAGCGCCAGATCGGCCACGACCCAGTCGATGCCATTGCCCAGCTCGATCGCGACAGGACCTGCCGGACCGGCTTCGGCCTCGATCATCTCGGCCATTGCGTCGATCGCCGGCCGAAGCTCCTCATAGCGGATATGGTTGGTGCCGTCGCTCAACGCGACCTGGCGGCCCCGTCCGCTCGCGGCGGCGAGGATGGCGTGCAGCAGCGCGCTCATTGTGCGCGGCTCCGGGTGGCGAACCTCTCCAGCAGGGCGGCGCCCTGCGCGATCTCTCCGAAGCAGATCACAGGATCGAGCTGATAATAGCGCCCCCAGCTATCGGCATTGGCGAGGCGGGCGGGATCGGCCAGTTGCAACTCGACGAGCGGAATGCCGACACGGGCGAACATCGACCGGAGCGGACGGGTCAGCGTGGCGACTGCAATCCGATGGGTTTCGCGCAGCGTCTCCGCCGTCTCACACCACAGTTCGATCAGCGAGCGCGACGGGATCGCGGCAAGGCAGCCGATCTCGACGATCTCGGCGCGGTCGATGTTCTGGTCGAGCGCCGCCGAGACCAGCACCTCGACCGGCTGGTCGAGATAGGCTTCGAGGAACAGGGGGCCTTCCGAAGCGTCGCGCAGGCCGAGCGTCGCGGAGGGGCGGTGCGACTGGTCGCGGATCTGAATCCAGGCGGGGTAATCGAGGCAGGGGGTGGCCGAATGCACCCGGTCGAAACGATCGGCCACGAAATCCTTGAGCAACTGGTCCATCTTTGCACTCGCACTGTTTGGACGGGAGACGCCACCGGATCGGCGTCACCACAGTGCGAGGGCGCGGTTTTTTGCGTTGCGGTAAATACTAGGAGAAGAGGAGGTGCCCAGGTTCGGCCTGGGCTTCGTCAGCCTTCCGGCTTGGCACGGACGGCCGCGACCACCTTGCGCAGTTCGGCGACCCCGACTGCGCCGGGAAGCAGGTAGGGGCCGATCAGCAGGCCGGGCGTGCCCGTCAGGCCCAGCATGCGGGCATAGCGGTCTGAGCGTCCGAGCAGCGCGTCGATGTCCTGGCGGCGTGCCGCCATATCCTTTTGCAGCCTTGTCCAGTCGACGCCCGCGCGATTGGCGGCGGCACGGATGCCGGCGCTGTCCAGCTTGCCCTGGCTCGCCATCAGCGCGTCGTTGAAGGCGGCATGGCGGCCCTGAAATTCGGAGGCGATCGCAACGCGGGCCGCTTCGCTCGACGCGCCGCCGAAGATCGGCCAGTCGCGATAGAGCAGCCGGACCTTGGGGTCTTCGCGGAGCAGGGCCTGCAGCGCCGGATGTACCTTGCGGCAATAGGGACAATTATAGTCGGAGAAGAGGACGATCGTGACGTCGGCGCCCTTCGGCGCCACGGCTGGGGCGATCGGGTCGGTCCGGATCGCCTGCCGGACCCGGCGTGCCATGTCGCTGGCGACCTGATCCTGCCCGGCGATACGCGGCTGCTGGCTCTGGACGCTGCCGGCCATGCTCAGCAGCAGGGCGGCGATGACGGCCCAGCGGGCCGGTGCGATCGTCATTCTCACTCCTTGATCAGGGCGATGCCGTCGGCCAGTGCGGCGCGCGATATCTCCCCCTGTTCGATGCGCCTTACCCGGCCCGATGCATCGATGAAAAGGGTCGTCGGCAGCGCGTCGCTGTTCGCGGCTCGCATCAGAGCCTGTGTCTCGTCGAGCAGTACGGCATCACTGCCTAACCCTTCGCGGCGAAGGAAGGCCCCTACGGTCGCCGCGCTCTCTCCCGCGTCGACGAGGCGGATCGGTACGTCCGAGGCAGCGGCGGCACGGGTCAGCATCGGCAGTTCGCGCCGACAGGGACCGCACCAGCTCGCCCAGAGATTGAGCACGAGCGGGCGCCCGCGATAGCTATCGAGCGGGACGGCGTCGCCTGCTATGCTGCGCAACATGATCCCGCGCGGCAAGGCGAAGGGGGCAGGGCGGAGCCACGCCTGCACGGTCAGGGCGCTGGCCGCACATAGGCCCAGCAGGGCAAGGTCGGCCAGCAGCGCGCGCCATGGACGCAGCCTTACGACAAGGACGAGAGCCGCCGCGCCGATGCCCGGCCACGGCAGAAAGCCACCCTGCCAGAGAGCGAGTGCCGACAGCGGGTCGTCGGCGTAGATCCGGGCATGTGCGACGACGAAGGCCACCCGCGCCATGACCAGTCCGGTGACGGTCGCGAGCCAGCCGGCCCGCGCCGGTTGCGGCAGCGCCCATCGCCGGGCGATCATGCCCGTGCCTGCGAGGAAGCCCCAGATTGCCAGCAGCGCGGCGAGGCGTTCGCCGGCGATTGCCAGCGGGCCAAGGCTCAGCATGGCGTGCTTTTGGCGGTGGAGACGGGCGTCGTCAGTCGCCTGCCACCGGCAGCCACACCGCACTGGCAGCGTCGCCGCCCCAGCGGATCGTCTGCGTCGCCTTCACATAGTCGGCCGGCTTGGCGTCCATGATCGAGTCCACCCAGCTTTGCGGATTGCGATCGTAGAGCGGGAAAAGGGTCGACTGGACCTGGACCATGATCCGGTGGCCCGGAAGGAAGACATGGTCGACATTGGGAAGTTCCCAGCTGAACGCATAGGTCCTGCCCGGTTTGAGCGGCGCGGGCGTGGCGAAGCCGCTGACATAGCGGCCCCGGAAGATCTCGATCCCGATCGCCAGCTGATAGCCGGCCATGGTCGGATTGGCGCTGTTCTCTTCCGGATAGACGTCGATCAGCTTGACCACGAAGTCGCCGTCCCGTCCGCTCGTCGCTGCGCGCAGGTCGACCTTTGGCGCGCCCTTGATGTGGACTGCCTTGTCGAGCACGCCGGTCGAATAGCTGAGCACGTCCGGCCGGCCGTCGACGAAGCGCTGGTCGCGCACCAGCCAGGTCCGCCATTCCTCGCCTTGCATACGGACCGGGCGCGGCAGCATCGGCACCGGCTTGGCCGGGTCCGAGACATAGCTGTCGCTGCCCGCCTGCGGCTTGCTCCACGACAGGCCGAAATCTTTGCTGAGATAGAGCGGCTTGTAAGTGCCTGCCGGCCATTTCTGCGACACCTCCCAGCGGTTGGCACCGGTCGCATAGGTCAGCACGGGCGGCGTGTCGCATTTTGGGGCCACGCTCTTCAAATGGCAGTCGAGGAAAGGCTTCATCCAGCGCGTGCGGAACTGCAGGCCGGTGTCGCCTTCCCATTTGAGCGGGCCAAGCTCGCGTGCTTCGTAGTTCACCTGCGAGTGCCGCCACGGGCCGATGACCAGGCTGAGCATGCCATCGGCGGGCGACTGCTTCGCCAGCGCCTTGTACACGGCGGGGGCGCCATAGCTGTCTTCCTGGTCCCACTGTCCGACGACGAGCATGGTCGGCACGGTCAGCTTGCGCTCGCCAAGCAGCTTGTCGACCGCCTGCCCCTGCCACCAGGCGTCGTAGCTCGGATGTTCGAGCACCTTGCGCACCACCGGCAGATCGAGCAGCCCGTAGCGGCGCGCATAGGCCATCGCCGAGCCGGCCTCGAGATAGGCGGCATATTCGTCGCCGGTCCCCTTCGGTACCGCGCCGCCGCCCTTCTTGACCGTCTGGCCGAGGTCATAATCGAAGCCGAATGTGCGGAAGGCGCCGTTGTGGAACCAGTCGTCGCCCATCCAGCCATCGACCATCGGGCTCTGCGGTACCGCCGCCTTGAGCGCGGGATGCGGATCGATCAGCGCCATCAGCGAGGTGAAGCCGAGATAGGAGGAGCCGGTAATGCCGACCTTTCCGTTGCTCTCCTTCACATTCTTCACCAGCCAGTCGATCGTGTCATAGGCATCGGTCGCATGGTCGACATCGGTGGCGTTGAGGGGGCCGCGCAAGGGGCGGTTCATGACATAGTCGCCCTCCGAGCCGTCGAGGCCGCGCACGTCCTGATAGACGCGGATATAGCCGTCGTTGACGAACTCGGCGTCGGCGACGGGCAGGATCTCCTCGATCCTCTGGCTGCGGTTGCGCGACGTCATCTTGTTCGCGTCATAGGGCGTGCGGCTCAGCAGGATCGGGGCGTCGGTCACGCCCTTGCGGTGGATGATCACCGTGAACAGCTTCTTGCCGTCGCGCATCGGCACCATCTCGACCCGGCGAACATAGTCGGCCTCGGGACGGACCCAGTCATATTCGGCGACCTGCTCGTTCGCCATGGTGTCGGTCGGCGGTGGCGCCGGTTCGGCTGCGGAGAGCGTGGTTGCGAGGACGAGGGCGAGTGGCGCGAGCGCGAAGCGAGCTTGTGTGATCATGTCACATGGGTGGCCCGCCGAACCCGGTCCGGTCAAGCCCGCGATCGCCGTTCAGTCGCTCGGCGCAAGCTCCGCCGCCATTGCCTCGCGCATCATATATTTCTGGACCTTGCCGGTGACCGTCAGCGGGAAGGCGGGGACCAGCCGGACGTGGCGCGGCACCTTGTAATGGGCGATCCTGCCCCGGCAATGCTCGATCACGGCGCCTTCGCTGAGCGTCGTGCTGCGGGCGATGACCCAGGCGCAGACTTCCTCGCCGAAGCGGTCGTCGGGCACGCCGAAGACCTGCGCGTCGACCACGTCGGGATGGGTCAGCAGATGCTCCTCTATCTCGCGCGGATAGATATTCTCGCCGCCCCGGATGATCATGTCCTTGATCCGCCCGACGATGCGGCAATAGCCCTGCTCGTCGATCGTCGCGAGATCGCCCGTGTGCATCCAGCCATCGGCGTCGATTACCTGCGCGGTCTTCTCCGGATCGTCCCAATAGCCGAGCATCACCGAATAGCCGCGCGTGCACAGTTCGCCGGGCTCGCCGATCGCAACGGTCTTGCCGTCGAGATCGACGACCTTCGCCTCCAGATGCGGCTGGACCTGCCCGACCGTCGAGACGCGCAGTTCGAGCGGATCGTCCATCGCCGACTGGAAGCTGACCGGGCTCGTCTCGGTCATGCCATAGGCGATCGTGACCTCACGCATGTGCATCCGATCGAGCACCGCCTGCATGATCGCAGTCGGGCAGAGCGAGCCCGCCATGATGCCGGTCCGTAGCGAGCGCAGGTCGAAGCCGGCGAAGTCGGGATGTTCGAGCATCGCGACGAACATCGTCGGCACGCCGTAGAGCGCGGTGCAGCGCTCCTCCGCCACCGCCGCCAGCGCGGTGGCCGGGTCGAATGCATCGCTCGGCAGGCACATGGTCGCGCCATGGGCGACGCAGGCGAGATTGCCCATGACCATGCCGAAGCAATGGTAGAGGGGCACGGGTATGCAGACGATGTCGGCGGGGGTCAGCCCGATGCGCCTGCCCACCATATAGCCGTTGTTGACGATGTTCCGATGGGACAGCGTGGCGCCTTTGGGCAGGCCGGTGGTGCCGCTGGTGAACTGGATGTTGGTCGCATCCAGCGGCTTCACATCGGCAGGCAGCGGCGTCGCCGGATCGCTGGGCAGTGCGCCCAGCGGCAGGCATCCTGCATGCTCCGCGTCACCGATCGACATGACCAGGCGAAGCTCGGGCAGGTCGGCGCGCACCTCGGCGAGCATCGCGACATAGTCGCTCGACTTGAAACGGGGCGCGATCACCAGCGCCGCGCAGCCGACCATCGCGACGGCGCGCTGCATCTCGATCGCGCGATAGGCCGGGTTGATGTTCACCAGCACCAGCCCCGCGCGCGCGGCGGCGAACTGGACCAGCACCCATTCGAGACAATTGGGCGACCAGATGCCGATCCGCTCGCCCGGCCGCAGCCCGGCCCCGATCAGGCCGCGTGCGAGATCGTCCACCCGCTCCAGCAATTCAGCATAGGTCAGGCGGACATTCTGGTGGCGCACGATCAGGGCGGCCGCATCGGGCAGGCGCGCGGCCGTGTCTGCAAGCAGATCGCCGATCGTGGTGTCGAGCAGCGGGGGCGTATCGCCGCCGCGAACCTGAGACGGCGTCACGCCGCCCCCCGCTGCCATTCCTGGTCGCGCAGTTCCTTGCGGCGAATCTTGCCGCTGACGGTCTTGGGCAGGCTCGTCACGAACTCGATCTTGCGCGGATATTTATAGGGCGCGGTCGTCGCCTTCACATGGTCCTGCAG
>NZ_JAGMXV010000275.1 GCF_018006725.1 Rhizorhabdus sp. | reverse complement strand
TTGGGGGTCAGGCCGGTCGGGATAACGCCGTGCCAATAGCGTCCCAATCCCCCGAAGCCGAGATAGGATGAGGGCGCCGGTCGCCCTGCCTGATAATGGCTGAGCTGCCCGTCCTGCGGACCGGCGATCACGAGCACGCGCCGCGCGGCCGGTAGCCCTAGCACGGTGCCGAGCGCGGTCAGCCCGGATCCGATGACGATATCGTCGTACATAATCTGCGGCTAGCGGCCCTCGCCGGGCAAAATGACCCGCGCCGATGCGCCCACGGCCACCGCCCCTGGCGGCAGCGATTCGAGCACCACCGTATTGGCGCCGACCTTGGCACCATCGCCGATCATGATACCGCCGAGCACCTTCGCGCCCGATCCGATGCTGACGTCATCGCCGAGCGTCGGACGGCGATCGAACTCGAATTGCGCATCGAGTTCGCGGGCGCCGAGCGTCACGCCCTGGAATATCGTTGCGTTGGCACCGATAGCGGCGGCGCCGATCACCGTTCCTTGGGAATGCGGAATGATGAAGCCGGGACCGATGGGGCAGCGGATCGCGATCTCGATACCGAACATCATGAAGTTGATGATCGAGACGATACGCGCGAGGGGCGTCAGCCGCAGCGTCGTGAGTTTGAACGCGATCCGGTAGAGGAGCACGGGCACGAAACGCGGGCCGAAAAGCGCGAGCCAGAAACGGACGCCGGTGGGGACGCCGGTCCCGAACACCTCGTGGTAGCGCCGCAGGTCGGCGCGCACGAGTCGCCGGAAGGAATAGGCATCCGTCATCTTGAATCCGGTTGTTCACGATCTGCCGTCGTCGGCGCAGCGTATATCGGCGATGCCATGACCCTCGGGCAATGGTGGTCGCCTATAGCCGCCGCCACCCGATCGGTCGATATGCGCCGGCGACTCATGCGGCTGCGCCCGCGAGCTTCCCGTCGTATACGGACATGGGACGCGTACGTGCCGCCTTCATCGCGCGAGCTGCCATGGCACCATAGAGCACCGAGAAATCGGGGGATGCCAGATAATAAAGGACTAGGAACACAAAGATTGTCGAAACGATGATCGCCCCCGTCCATCCAAGACGATGGCCACCCGCAAGACGATAGATAATCATCGCGAGCATCGGTGCGACGAGCCATCCACCCTGATACAGGATCACCCCGAAGCCCGACGGGATCCCCACCGTGCTGATGTCGATCAGCCAAGGCGTCGACCGGATCATTTCGACGCGGGCCACGAGCCAATCGGCATGGGACATGCCGTGCGGCGCCATATACTCACTGAAAATATGGCCCAGGCCGGCAAGCATGCCACCGAGGCGCGCGTTCACGCTGTAGTCGACCAACAGCAGGTCGCCGGGATTTTGCAGCACCATGGCGACAAGGCTGAGAATGCGCGAGTCCTCCGACGGCGAGATGGCAAGAAAGCCGATGCCGAACACCAGCAGTCCCCCGCCGAGCGCCGCCGGTATGATCAGCCGGCGCGGACTGAGGCAGCACCACAGCAGACCGCCCATGGCGAGCGAAAGTATTACGCTGGCAGAGCGGGCGAGTAACAGCGCGTCCACGAGACACAGAATGATCGGCCATCGCTTCGAACCAACCGCAGCGTAAGCGGCGGCCAGGACCACCATGTGAAATCCGTGGTGCGTGGGCTCCGGCGCGAGCCCAAGCACGCCGCGACCTGACTCGATCGATGCCTCCGACGCCTCGGAGAAGCTACCCACCAGGAACGTGAGAAAATTGGGATACCACTGCTGCACGAGGGCGACACCCGCCCACGCACAAATGCCGAGGCGCAATATCCGCTCCAGCTTGTCCGGGTTTCTGTAGGCAATCGACGCGGCGGCCGGCACAAGCAGGAAGGGCGTGAGATAGTTCAGGAAATATTTGAGATCCTGACTGGTGAGATTTCCGACGCCGATGATGGAGAAAAGAAGCACGCCGGCCACGAACAAACCGGTTACCGCCCAGCGGTCGAGCGGGCGCATCGCAGCCAGCGTTTGGGGCCCGCGGAGAAGGAACAGCAGCCCCCCGAACAGTAGCGCGTAGGGTTGGTTGTAGCTGCCGAGCGGGATGATTTGCGTGTAGGGGAAGATGCAGGCGAGAAGAAACGCCGTTTCAAGCCCGCCCATCGCTGCCTCCACCTGCCGCAATGCGGTGTGTCGCGCGCCGCGTAAGGACGATCAGCAACGCGACGTGGAGGCCGCGTGCCTTCACCGCCGCAGCGATGAAGGCCTCAACCGGCCAGTGCATGAATGCGGCAAGTCCGAACAGGGCGAAGAAGGCGCCTGCGGCGACACCACCGGCCAAGAGTATGTACCGCTCCTGATCCCGCGCGATCAGCAGGAATTCCATGAGAGAGAATATCTGCAGCGCGACCAGCGCGCCCCCCAGCCAGATCGCCATCGGTCCGATACCATAGTCCGAAAGGAACCCCGGTGGCAGATCGAATCTCCACATCGCCAACATTGCGCCGATCAGGAGGACTGCCAGCGCGACAAGACCCGTACAAGGGACGACCAGCGTGCGAAGACCGGTCCCCCGCCCCTCCCCGCTATGAAATGCCTTGATTACAGCGGGCCCGACTCGTTGGGCCACAATGTTCGAGGTGAGCTGACCGACCTGCACCATGAGCGCGATGACGCCATAGGCACCGGCCGCAGCCGGCCCTAGTGCCAGATTGACGATCGCACGATCCGCCAGGCCCGTCGTCGAGGAAAAAAGAGTTGCGATATAGAGCCGGACACCCCCGCCATGATCCGTCGGGGTCGGACCCTCGCCCGCCGGAAAGTGCCGCCCTACTGCGCGCGCGCAGGTGACAAGCGTCAGCGCCGTGGCTACGGCGTCGCCGACAAGCGCGCCGGTCCACCCGGCGGTCACGCCAAGACCGCAGCTGAGGGGTAAAGCGATCGCCGCGCGGCGAAAGCTGAAGCTCTGCAGCAGCCGCGCCGAGCCGGTTGCGCGGATCAGCGAGGCCATCACCGTCGCGAGCGCGTTCGCGAAGCCGAGCAGGCCGCCGATCAGAAACACCCACGGCGAATAGCCAATATCGAACAGCGTGGCGGCGAGGCAAAGCAGCCCGACTACCAGCGCAAAGCGCCACGTCAGCGTACCGGCGACGCCGACGGCATGTTGTCGGGTGCCGGCGAGGTCGCCGGCCACCCATAGTCGCGGGTAGAATTTGATGGTGCCTTCGACCTTGCCGGCGCTCAGCAACGTCGCGGACAAGATCGCCACACCGAGTACTGTACCATAGTTCCCGAAGGACGCCGGAGGCATCAGCTTCGCCAAGGCCATCACCTTGATGAAGCCGAGCG
Source organism: Rhizorhabdus sp. (assembly GCF_018006725.1). Lineage (GTDB taxonomy): Bacteria > Pseudomonadota > Alphaproteobacteria > Sphingomonadales > Sphingomonadaceae > Rhizorhabdus. Next base: position 2,273 of record NZ_JAGMXV010000275.1, on the reverse strand, counting down.
CCGACGCCACCAGCATCCAGGACAGGAAGGCCGGCACTCGGATGCGATCAGGCGCTGGGCAGGGTAAGCAGATTGCGCAGGAAGGATTCGCTGAGATCGGGGCGCAGCGTCCGGGCGGCTTCAAGGAGCTTCTGTCGGTTTTCGCATACCAGATCAACCGGCGGCACGAACGGCACGTGCGAATTGAAGGTTACGAAGATGGCGAGCCGCGGCGTACGGCACCGGCTTCCGTAGTGATAACAGACGGCGGGGTCGACGAAGACGGATTCACCCGCTTTGCCGTAGAAACTGCGGACCGTGCCAGGCCCGAGCTCACGGGCAAAGCGATCGTCGGGAATCCGCCGGATAATCGGCGCCTTGCTGATCCGCCGCGTGTCACGCTTGTCAACGTACACGAAAGGACCTTCCTCGTCCTTCAACACGTCGTTCAGATAGACGATGCAGTGGAAGGACCGCGTATCGCCATAGTCCTTGTGCCATTTCTGGCTTTCGCGAAGCGGTCCGTCGGTCGGCCACGAGTAGAGGACCTGGATGCTGTCGAGCGTTGGCGTGCCGCCGAAATAGTCAGCGGCCGGATCGAGCACTTCCGGGCTGAAGGCGAGCTTCATCACCGGATTCCCGGAATCAATGTCCTCCGGGCGCATGAGGTTCACGAAGGGGGCGCCGCGCTCCTTTGGCTTCACCGTCGACGCGCGCGGGCGATAGGCGGCGTTAATCGCCGCGACGAGGTCAGGCGAGAATGTCGGGCCCTGATGATGGCCTTGCTGCTGTATCGCGTCGCTGACGGCAGTGCGAAACGGAAAGCGCTCGCGCCGGCGCGCCCAGCTTCCGCCGGTCACGCGCGTCGCATAGCGAACGGGTACAAGCCGCCATCGGACGAAACTCGCTATCTCACGCAGCAGGGCCATGACGACTCCCAAAGTCCCCTAAAGATGATCAACCCACTCGTCCGAAACCGTGTCACCGACCTTGCGGACCGGCGTGCCCACGTAGATGCCGGGCTCTAGGATCGACTTGTTGACCAGCGACATCGCGCCAATGATGACATTGTCGCATATATCGACAGGCCCGACCACGACACTGTTGACGCCGATGACGACATTGTCGCCGAAGACGAAGACCCGGCGCTCACGCTGACGACGGACATATTCGGCGTCGGAAGGGCTCCGGCCGACCAGCTTGACGCCGGACATGATCGCCACCCGACCGGGGGACACCAGCCCGTTACCGCCCAGGAGCACACCCGACGGGTGCGAGATCGACAGCCGGCGCACGTCGATCGTCACCGAGGTCGCATCGACCCCGTAGAGAATGAGCAGCAGCCGGTCGAGAAGCAGCGCCACGACCTTGCCGAGCAGCGGGATGCGTCGATGGCACCAGCGCGCCGCCGCGATGAAGCCGCGCACCTGCGTCTCGATCGACCAGAGCGAGAGCAGCAGGCGCTTCACGCCGCGCCGCACTCCGCGCGGATTGCCGCGACGATGCGGTCGAGATTTTCCGCCTTGAACAGGTCATGCGCCGGCTGCGGATCACCCAGATAGCAGCGCGCGGTAAATTCGGTCATCTCGCGCACATTGGCGTCGCGATTGTCGACCGGGCCATAGTTGGCGGGGTCGTTGAGCAGCCGGGCGATCTCCGCCGGCGACCCGATCGGCAGCGCACCGGTGAAATGACGGTAGAAGATGGTCCCGGCCACCATCACGCGGCGGCCGAGCAACAACGCATCCATGCCGGCGCTGCTGGAAATTGTCACCACCAGCCCGGAACGGCGCATCAGGGTGCGACCGCTTTCCCGGCCATAAACGAAGCGCAGGTTTGCATAGCGCCGCTTGAGCGCCCGCCATCGCGGCTCCCCAAGCGCGCCAAACTGGTTCGGATGCTCTTTCACCCACAGGAGATGGCCGGCGGGCAGGCCACGCAGGACGGTTTCGACCAGAGACACCTGATCGACGAATTCAGGCGCAAAATAGAGTAACGAGGCCTCGGGCTCATATTGAAGCGGATAGGCGACGTTCGCCGCCGAATAGTCCGCGGGAAGACCATCATAGTAGCTGAGCGGTGTCCGCAGCGCGCGCAGGTAGAAGCCATGCTCGGCAACGGCACCCGCGGTCATAAAGTCTGTCCGCGGGAAAACTGCCCGTGCCAGGCGGACGCGCCCATAGCGGGCAACCTGGAGCAGCCTGCTCTTTAGGCCTGGCCGCAATACCAGGGGCTCTTCGCCGCGACGTTGTTTGAAGTAGCTGAATGACGAGAGCTTCCGCTGAATGAACGAG
>NZ_JAGMXV010000274.1 GCF_018006725.1 Rhizorhabdus sp. | reverse complement strand
GATCTGCATCAAGCCCATCGCTCCGGCGCGCGAGACGGCGCGGGAATTGCCGCCGCTCTCGACGCGCATCACCGCCCATATCCATGCTTCGGGGATACCGAACCGCCGCGCGGCGTCGGCGACATGACCAGCATAGGGATGGGCGGCCGCCGATCGCGCGGCCGGCATATCTTGCGCCAACGCCGGGGCAGACGCCGCGCCGCCGAACAGCAGGACGACGGCGACCACGAACGCCGATCCGACTCCGCTCCGCCGACAGCCTGCCAGCGTGCTCGCTTCGGTAAAGGGTGCGCGCGAAGCGCCGGCCTTCGGCCGCCCTTGACCTTCGCTGCGCGCCCCGGCCGGCCTGCGACCGAGCGGGACGAAGGGATGAGACGGCTTTCCCGCGAACAAAGGGATGGGTGAGTAGCGCACAGGCTCAGTCCTGCTCGCGCGACTTCGGCTGACGATTCCAGCGCAGCGACCAAGCAGACTTGTCGCCCGTGTTCTGGAACAGTGCGGCGCGGATCGGCTGCGCGAACGCGGGATCGTCGATGCGCAGCGAGACGTAATCCCCGGCGCGTTCGCCGGTCTCGTTCCAGCCGGCGCCGATCTCCGGGCCTTCGCCGCCGTCGCCGCGGTGGACGCGCCAGTCCGGCGCCTTGTCGGCGTCGCTCTGCTCGGCCGGAACGATCGAGATACGGATGTCGAGCGTCGCCGTCTCGATGATGCCTTCGTAGCCGTTGGGGGTGCGGAAGAAGCTGCCGATCTGCATGATGATCTCCTTTGGGTTGGCAGGCGGTGAAGCGGGTCAGCGCCAGACGAGCGGCGCGGTAGGGGAGTCGCGGGTGAGGATCGGGACAGCGCGGCCGAGCACGGTCGAGGCCGGCAGCGGCCCGAAATAGCGACCGTCCATGCTGTCGGCGTGGTCGGGGTTGAGCATCAGCAGCTCGCCGGCGCGCAGCGTGCGGCAGCCTTGCCAGACCGGCAGCGGGCGGCCCCGGCCGTCACGCTGCCAGGCGACGACGACGGGCCGTCCATCGATGCTCACCACTGCGTTGATGCGGCACACGATCTGCCCCGGCCGCGCCGCGACATGCTTCAACAGCGGCACGCGCTCACCGAGATAGCCGCGCTCCGCCAGCCAGCGCGCCAGCGCCGGTGGCGGCGTCACGGCGACCAACGCACCGTTGGGCGGATCGGGAAGCGGCTCGATCCGATAAAGTCCGATCGGCGCGCTCGCGCTGGCGTTCCAAACGATGCGCGGGAGCGGATCGAACACCGCCACGGCGAGGAACGACGCGCCGAACAGCGACGCGGCGGAGGCCGTCGCAATGGCCCATCCACGGCGGGTCATCGCTCGATTTCCCGGCGTTTGAGCCACTCGCGATGGCGCTCCATCGTATAGGGGCGCGGCGGTTGTCCGGCTGCGATGCGGTTGTGGACGTGCCGCCAATGATCCGGCGCGGCGTCGCACGGATCGACGCCGGCCGCCTCGGTCGCGTCGATCGCAGCGAGCACTTGGCTGACCTTGGGCCAGCCCTCGATCTTGAGCAGGATGTCGCCGCCTGGCCGCACGAACGGGAGCGTCGTGAACGGCTCGCCGGCGCCGACCGCGCGCACGATGTCGATGCGCGAGCTAACTGTGCCGTAGTCGTTCGCCGCCCAGCGGACGAACGCGAAGATCGCGCCGGGGCGGAAGCGAACGATGCGGCGGCGGCGGTCAACGATCTCGTCCAAGGCGACGCGGCCGAACCTGATCCAGTGCTCAATCCGCTTCTCGATCCACGTCAGCTCGACGCGGGTCATGCCGTCTTCGGACGTCTGGCGGTGTCGCATGGGTGACGGTGGGACGGTCATCGCCGGCTCCGGGCGATGGCCGAATCCGCCCGCGGCATGAGGTCGTTCTGGCCCGGATCGGAGGTCGAATGCTTGATACCGATGTCTGCCCAGGCGCGCAGGTCGTCGACCGAATACACGACCCGGCCGCCGATCCGGCGGTAGGCCGGGCCGGTGCCGAAATAGCGGTGCTTCTCAAGGGTCCGGCCGGAGAGGCCGAGAAACCGCGCAGCTTCCGGAGTGCGCAGGAAGCGGGGCGGCAGATTGTTGGGCGTATCGGACAAGTGACGGCTCCTGCGGGCGGTGGCGGCAGGAGACGTAATTGTCAGAAGAAGGGCGGCCGGGTGGGGTATGAAGATGTGCGGCTGCACGGATGCGACCACCCCTCGCGGAGTCGGGCCGAGGCTGAGACGTCAGCGGATGCGCAGCAGTTTGCGATAGTCGCCACTCGCGAACGCGGTGGCGTCACGGACCAGTCGCACTACGAACGAGCGCGCAGCCGAGATCTTCCATTCGGTCGCGGGGAGCGTCGCAGCTTCCTCGCGCCCCAGCTCGGCCGCGATCTGGCGATAGGTCGCGCCTGCATGGCGCAGGTCCAGCGCGCGGAGCATCAGGTCGAGGCGCGCCAGGCGATAGGCGGTGAGCGGCCAGCCGCGCGGCAACGGACCCGCCGCGCGGCCGAGCAGACGGCGGTGAAAGCGTAGCAGGCTGGCGATGCGGGTGATGAAATCCTTGTCCAGCGGAATGACTGCGGCAAGTGGCCGACCAGGCGTCGCCTCGCGCAGCCACAGCCGATGTTCGCCTGCCGCATCGGCGACGATGACATGGCGTCCGTCGATCCCGGCCAGGTCGGCGAGCAGCGCGCCGAGCGCGCGCGGATCGACCGGAGCAGCGCTGTCATACTCACCGGGCGCTGCGTCCAGAATGACAGTGACGGCGGTCAGCTCTGGGCGCCAGACGACGGGCCCTGAAAGGTCATCCGGCGCCGTGGCGAAAGGATAACCCCCAGCGCCGTGCGAACGCCGCCTCTGCGGCGTTCTTCGCGACGGCGCCGTCCGCGATGCGTTGCTGCATCTGCGCATGTTCGGCGCGATATGTGCGGTTTCGTCGAAGAAACTCGGCGGCTAGATCGGCGCGACCTAGCGCGTCGGACATCCGGCCGGCGCGTCGCTCGCGCCGGCGCTGGGGCGTCGGCATGGCATCCTCCGAACCGCACTGAGGGCGGATTTCGGGGGATGAGCGTCTTCGGTTAAATCAACGCGCGATAGCGCCAAGGCTGCGCTCAACTATGCCGGGCACGCGGCGGTGGCAGCAACAGAATGACACCAAAATGGATTAAAACTTAACGCCTTAGCCAACGCTCACAGCCGAGCAAATGCGCATAACCTACCTCCGTCATCCATCGTGCGCGAGCAAGATGGCTGTCGTGCATCGCCTTGGCTCGTTGTGGCTCGGCTGCGGCGTCGACGCCAAGGATAGCGGCGGCTGTCTCGCGCCAGTCGGCCCCTTCTTCATCGGCGTCGAGCAGCCGCAGATAGTCCCCGAGATGGCTTTGATCATAGTCGGTTAGCTGCGATATCTCCGGCGCGCGATCCGCGAAATTGGTGGTGCTCATGGCGCCCCCGTCATGCTGCCTGTTAACTAATCTAGCGGAAGTCTCGGAGCCGGATACGCGCAAGTCCTGCATCGTTGAACGCACCTTCCGCACGGATGGAACGCGCGGTCCAGCCGATACAACTGATATGGGATAAACCGGATGAGATGTATCGTCCAGCTTCCCGGGCATGGATATGCGCCGCCTCGTAGGATTGAATTTCGCCAAACTGAGAAAGGATAAGGGCTTTACCCAGGAGCGCTTTGCCGAGACGTCCGGTTTCACCCAGCAGTATGTCAGCGATTTGGAGCGCGGCCGGCGCAATCCAACCGTCGTCACCTTGTTTCACTTGGCCTCCGCGCTTGGTGTTACGCCCGCCGATCTTGTCACCGAACTCGATCCCTCCGAAAAAGACTAGCTTCGCAGAACTTGAGCGCGAGCCGGGCGGCAGCCCGGCGAGCGCGATTGCGGCCGCGCGGACCTTGGGACGCGCGGCCGCCGCCGATCCGGTGCAGCGGATCGGCGCGAAAATAGCAGAGCCGCAGGACCGGAAACTCCGGCCCTGCGGTAGTTGTGGGTCAGGCCGCTTTGAGGCGCTGCATCCCTTCGGCCAGCGTCCAGAGCGCGCGATTAAGCGTCACATTCTGGTCGATGCCGTTGATCGCGCGGGTCTGCGCGCGCCGGATACGGCCCTCGGCGTTGCGCTTGCGGCCCTGCAACCCGCCACGAACCACATTCTCCTGAATGACGTTGAAGGTGGTCCACAGGCTGCGGTCCACATCCTCGCGGCGGCGCGGCTCGATGATCTGCTCGGGCCGAACTGGGCTTTCATCGCCGCCATAACGGGCGACAAGGCTGACCTCGCCAAGCAAGCGTTGCTCCTCCTGCGAAAGCTGGATCACCTTCATCGACTCGCTGGCGTCGATCAGCCGGGGGAAATCCTCGGCAACGGTGTAGACGCCCTCGATAATGTCATGCTCGATATTGCCCTTATGGGGAACGCGGACCTCCTCGAACCGCTCGCCCGCAATCATGCTGTTGGTGCAAACGAAGCGCAGCATTCCGGCGAACATCTGATAGGCGCTGGTCCCGTCATGGCTGTTCACGATGATAACTTCGGCGGCCTCCGGCTTGCCGATGCCGTCGTCGCGGCGCAGGCGCAGCATATGCTTGGCGTGGCCGTGGCGGCTGCCGTCGCGCGGAACCGACTGGACCGCGAAGAACGGGAACCATCCTTCCCGGCGCAGCCCCTCCACGATGTCAATGGTCGGGACATAGACGTAGCGATCCGAACGGCTGTCGTGCGCCTCGCGCGCGAAGATGGACGGGACGTGGCGATACAGTGCCTCGTTGTCGAGCGGCTCCCGGCCGCTGATCTGATGGGCGTTGCGACCGAACCGGGTGGCAAGCTGGTAGTGCATTTTGGCCTCCTTTGGGCTTGGGTTTCCGCGCAGCGGAGCGCCGCGCTGAAACCCTGCCCGTCGGCGAGACCGGGGGTGCAAACGGAAGGCGGCTTCGCGGGGAACCGGCTGCACGGAACGCGCGCAGCGCGTGGAGGAAGGTGGGCGGAAGCCGCTTGGAGTGCGCCAGGGGCAGAGCCCCAAGCACGCGCCGCCCTGCGGCGCCAGCAAACAGCTCTTGCCATTTGTTCCCGTTTTGATCCAAACCGGCCGCAAGGAGTCGGTATGAGCATTACGATCACAGGACGGCCCGGCCAGCGCATCGCAGTCGCAGGGGACATCACCAAAACGCTGCGCGTCCCATATGACGAGGTTGAGGAGCGTTTCCTGCTGGCGGCGAGCGATGGTTCGTTGATCGAAGGCCGCCTAGAAGCTGAGGAAGATCGCTTCGACTTCCGGGTCGTGGTGGACGGCGCCGGGATTTCACGGATCGGCTCCGGTGAGCTGACGTTGGATTGGGCGGTCGAATGGGTGACGATCGCGCCCTATGATGCTGGCGCACTGACGGAGCGCGGCCCGATGCCGCTGCCCCTGTTCGATTCGCTGTCCGGCTAGTTCTGCCGTTCCAACGCGAAAGGCCCCCGCTCCGGTGGAGCGGGGGCGTCGTCGCCGGTCAGCGGGACCAGATCAGCGCGTGTTCGCCGGTGGTCTCGGTTTCGGACAGCGTGGCGTAGATCGGTGCCGGGAAGCTCGGATCGTCCAGCTTGACCGAGATGTAGTCG
>NZ_JAGMXV010000273.1 GCF_018006725.1 Rhizorhabdus sp. | reverse complement strand
GCGCGACGGATTGCGGAGGTGCTGGGCTGCCTTTTGGTCGACCTGCTGTCGGAAAAGGACAACCCCTACCGTCTCTCCGATGAAGAGCGGCGCCTGATTAAGCATTACCGCACGGCGGACGAAGCGCAGAAAGCCCTTGTTTCGCGGGTTGCCGAGCCGCTGGCCCCGGTCCAGTCCGACGATATAGCCCGGAAATCCGCCGCTTGATTTCGGTCGGCCTGGCCGTCGCGACGTGCCTGGTCGGATCTTGCGTAGCATCCTCTTTGCGCCTCGCGCGCAAGGGCCTCTACCGTCCTTCGCCTACGCTTGAAATGCTTTCCCTCGGTGCGGGAACGATCGCGCCGCCGCTCGCCATCTATCTGGTCTGGCCGATCGCCTCATGGTGGTCGCTGCTCATCTACATCGTGCCTTCCGCCATCGGTGCCTTTGTCACCGGGGCGTTCGTTGCGCGGGGTCGAGAGCCCGACAGGCAGGCCGATCGCATCCTTTCGCTGCTGTTGTGGGGCTCGATCATCGCCCTTTTATGCCTGTTTCTGCTCAATATGCGCATGTCGAAATAAGACTATTTGACATACTAAGACAAATAGACTTACAACGCCGCCGTTCTCAACGAACGGAGGCACTATGTCCGTCCATCAGCTCGTCGAGGCCCGGAACGCTGCGCGCAGCGTCGGGCTCGTTTACATCGCCGAAAGGGCGAAGCTCGCCCCTCATCTGACCGTTGGCTCGATCGTGCGGAAGATCCGCAAATGGGTCGAAGCCGCGGATTTCCCGCCGCCTGTCACGCCCCGCATTTATCAGGGCGTCGAACAGACCGGCGCCATGGCGGTTCACGCCCATGCGCGCTGGGATCGCGACCATGTCGACGCCTGGTTCGACCGTCGCCTGCCGCCGAAGCTGCGCATCGTCGAGGACAACGCCCTCCAGCGCCACGCCGCCGCCACCCTCGATAGTCGCGCCGCCGCGATGTTCGGCGGTGCGCGATGAGCGACGTTTCTTTTGAGATCGCGCCCGGCGATGCCAAGCTGGTCGAGCAGATCGCCGACTATTGGTCGGAAGCCTGCCACGCCGCGATTGGCCGTCGCCTGACGCGCGCGGAGCGGCTCGAAGTCCGCATGGATCTGACCGCGACGCATGCCAACGGCTGCCCGCTCGACTTCCAGAAGATGCTGGACGCATCGACCGCGACGCTGGCGCACGACATAACCGGCATCGCCCGCCACCTCGACCGCACGACGGGCAGGCTTACCGATCACTTCCTTCCGCGCTGCGCCCAGCGGGCCGAGTATCCTGCCCGCGATCCGGTGTCGGTCCAGTGATCCGCGCCCTCGCCATCGGCGCCGCGCTGGGCCTCGCGCTGTGCGCCGCCCCGGCGCTGGGTGCGGAGAAGGCCGGGCCGTTGCTGCCGGTCGGCACCGACGACGCGGAGACGTTCCGGCTCCCGCCGGCATGGCCACCGGAACAGCCGCCGGCCATTGCCCCGGTCGCCGCCGCGCGGCCCGATCAGACGGATGATCGCATCGCCATGTGCGGAGCCTTCGCCTTCGACGGCGCGACGACCATCTGGTCGATCGAGCGCGGCAACCACGAAGCGGCATGGATGACGCGCGGCATTCTCGGCCGCTCGCCATCGCCGCTCGCCGTCGCCGCCTTCATGGCCGCCAAATGCGGTGCCTTCCTCGTGATCGGCACCGCCGTGGAGCGCCACAATCCCCAGCGCGCGCGCTTCATCTACCGCCTCAACATCGGCGTGTCCGCCATCGCCGGCGGCAACAACATCGCCGTCGCTCTCAAGGTGAACATATGAGCGAGCGCACCTGTCCCGAATGCGGCGGCAACACCGACCGCTGGCCCGAATGCCCGAAATGCGGCGGCGCGGGCACCGTCCGGCCGCTGCTCGGCTGCGCGGGCCTGCCTCTGGCCGCGATCATCGCCGTCGCGGCGATCGGAGGCGTCTGGTTCTGGTGGCAGCTCGCCAAGCTGGTGTTCCGGCCGTGATCGAGCCGCTGCGCCCCGAACCGTCCCGCGCATGGTGCGGCGTCTGCATCATGGCCGTGGTCTTCTTCCTCTACATGCTCTCGGGCGTCGCGAACGCCTGGGCGAAAGGTCTGCTATGAGCAAGTCCTATGCCGCTATCGCGGCCGTCATCAACGCCATGGCGCCGGGCAATGACCCCGCCGACGTCGCGGTCATCCGCCGCATCCTCGCTTTCCAGTTCGAGAATGTCGCGCTGGCCGACGTGCTGCGCGAACGCCTTCAGCAGATCCATGTCCACGGCTTCGACGCCGATCATGATCTGAACCATGGCCGCCACGTCCTGCCCATGGCCGCGCTCACCTATCTGGAGGATGCGTTGACCAAGCTGTCGGGCGGGCAGGGCACCACCGGCCCGGTCGACGGCCTGTCCCCCGAAGCGCCCGCCGCCTGGCCATGGCGCGACTTCTTCCGCCCCGCCGATGCGCGCACCAACCTGGTCAAGGCCTGCGCGCTGCTCCTTGGCGCCATCGACCGCCTCGACGGCGAAGGCGAGGCGCAGGCGGAACCCCTCGCGCTGACCTGCGCCGCCCACGGAGCGCGCTGACATGGCTGATTTTTCCGCAGAACGCTTTCTGGAAGAGGCGATCCGGCGGGGCGTGCGCGAGGAAATCCAGCGCGTCGCAGAGGAAGAGGCCGCCAAGGCGATTGAAGCGATCAACCGTCGCATCGGCGCGTCGATCGGTCACATCGTGCTGCAGGTGTCGAAAAACTACGACCTGCACCGGGATGGTCCGGATCTGATCATCCGCGTGCGCGACCTGCGCGCCGACATGGGGCAGGGCTGATGGCTGGCCCCGGTCACAACAGCGATCTGTCGAAGACGACGGCCGATCAGCTCCGCCTGTTCGTCGAGCGCCTGGAGCGCCTTGAGGAAGAGATCAAGGGCATCAACGACGACAAGAAGGACACCTATTCCGAGCTGAAGGGGCAGGGGTTCGACCCCAAGATCGTCAAGCGCGTCCTTGCCATCCGCCGCAAGCGGAAGGGCGAGCATGAAGAGGAACAGATGATCCTCGAAACCTACCTTGCCGCGCTGGGGATGCTGTGATGGCGCTCCCGGCTGATCCCATCTCCGGCGGCTATGAGCTGACCAACAGCGCCGGCATCGACGATCGCTGGACCTGTCCCGCCTGCTATGCCGACCACGAAGGAAGGCTTGAAGGCAAGACGATCGAATGCAGCTGTGGCGCAACGCTGGAGCTGACGATCGACTACAAACCCGTCTGCCGCGCAACCTGCATCGACCCCGACGAGGGGGACGAATGATGCACCTCGACCTTTTCAAGCCACCGCAGGTTCTGGTCGCCTGCGAACGATCAGGGATCGTCCGTGATGCTTTCCTCGCGCGCGGCTTCGACGCCTGGTCGTGCGACATCGAGGCCGACGAACGGGGCAGCAACCGACACATCCGGTGCGACGTCCGCAAAATCTTGGGCGATGGCTGGGATCTTCTGATCGTCGCGCATCCACCATGCACGCGCCTTTGCAACAGCGGCGTTCGTTGGCTCCACGTGCCACCTCCCGGTCGCACTCTGGCTGAAATGTGGGCGGAGCTGGACGAAGGCTGCGCTCTGTTCTCTGAATGCTGGAATGCCCCGGTTGAGTTCGTGGCAGCGGAAAACCCCGTCATGCATGGGTACGCCCGCGAACGGATCGTCAATTACGAGCCACCGGCGCAGATTGTTCAGCCACATTGGTTCGGTGATCCGCAGTTCAAGGCGACCGGCCTTTACCTGCGCCGCTTGCGTCCGCTGACGCCCACAAAACGGCTTGCCGTTCCCCGGCGTGGCACGCCGACCTGGAAGCGATGGAACCGGGTACACCGGATGCCGCCTGGGCCGTTCCGTGCAAGGGAGCGCTCCCGGTTTTTTCCCGGCATGGCTGCCGCCATGGCTGAACAGTGGGGCGATCAGGTGCTGGCCGCACAGAGGGCCGCATGAGCCGGCGCCGCTATGCCTATGGCGAGCTGACGCGGCTGCTCGTGGCGGCGGTGCAGGCGGACCCGAACCTGACGTCGCGCGATCTTGCCGACCGGTTCGGATGCAGCACGGCGACGGCCTATAATCTGCTGATACAGCGGGGCATCCGCCCCAAGCGAACGGCCAGCCTGCGAAGCCCGGTGGTGTGGACGCCCGAAATGAAGGCGGTGCTTTTGCGCGGCCTGCTCAAGCGGCGTTCTGCAAACGCAATTTCCCGTTCCGTCGGCGTCAACCCGCAGACGCTTTTTTCCGGCGCCGCCGAAATCATCCGCGACCTGCACGAGCAGAGGGAGCAGTCATGATGGCCCGTCCCCCGGCGATCGACTTCGAGTTCTTTCAGCCGGACAGCCTGCGCAGCCTGCCGCACGAGGCGCAGACGCGCGCCGTCCGGCAGGAGCTCGATCGACGCCGCCGCGCCAACGCCGCCAAGGTGCGGGCGGAGGAAATGAAGGCCGACGCCGCAGCCGATGACGAGGCGAAGTGGGGCGAGCTGCTCGACGACTTCACCGACGAGGCCGGCGGCATCGTCCCGCGCCGCCGCTATCGCTTCACCTGGGCGGAGAAGATCAACGCCCTGCGCGGCGAAATCATGCGTCGCCGCCGCAATTTCCCGCGCCTGGTCGAACAGGGCCGGCTCTCGCCCGACGAAGCGGCGGAGGGCATTGCCGTCATGGAATGCGCGCATCGCTGGTACTGGCAGGAAGGGCTGTCCTTCGGTGCCGAGTTCATCGTTTCCGGCGACGCGCCCGCCACCATGGATCGCCTGCGCGAGGAAGAAGCGCGGCGCCACGCCTGGGAAGTCACCGGCGGCGATGCGGACAAGCTGTTCACCATCGGCCTGCGCGTGGATCAGCAGCCGACCTTGTCCGCGCGCCATGTCGGCCCCGGTCCCTTTACCGTCCGGTTCGACCGCGACCGCGCGACCGGCGACTGGCTCCCCGCCAACGTGCTGAACGCCGCCGGCGACGGCCTGTTCGGCACCGCCGCCCGCATCGCCCCGGCCATCGCCGCACTGCCCGCCGACATCCGCGCGCACGCGCTGCTCGCGATCTGCGCCGACCTCAACCGACAGGAAGAGGAACGCCGCCAGCCATCCCTGTTCACCGCAAGCGCGCCTTTGGCGCCAAGTTTTGCAGAAGGAGTTGACGCATGAGGGCTGTTCGCTGGAGCGGAGAAGGCGACCGTTATTGGGGGCCGTTCACCTATGCGCGCGAGCGACGCAAGGGTGGCCGCACATTTGGCATGGTGCTTACAAGCGGGCGGGCCGGTGAAGATGACGGTGGCAACGGCTGTTATCTTCGTATGCACCTGCTCGGCCACACGCTGATCGTGGCACTTCCGCCGATCATCAAACCCGCACGCGAATGGCATAAGATCACTACCGAGCCGACCCGCTCCCAAATGATCGCCGCTGGTCGCGCGCCCGGCTATTGGGAGGTGTGGGCACGGGACTACGGCTTTTGCTTCGTCGACGGATCGCTGCACTACGACTATGGGCGGCAAACCCACAGCAGCGACACCGACCAAAGTGGGTGCTGGTTTCTGCCTTGGCTACAGCATCGTCACATCCGCCGCAGCTTCTATGATGT
>NZ_JAGMXV010000059.1 GCF_018006725.1 Rhizorhabdus sp. | reverse complement strand
TCGTGTTGCCGGGTCCACCGGTATTGTATCAGAAACGGGATGGACGGGCGAGAGTCCGGAGGTATTTGGGATAGATGAAGATTGAAAAGCCTGGCAATTTCGGTCTGTCCGTTTGGTCAAACTGACAGCAGCAATATCAAGGCGCCAGAAGGAAACCCGTGAATTTCGATGATGATCCGATCCGCAAGGCGATGCGGGACCTGAACGGCACGTCCGATATCATCCGCGCCGCAACGCAGGCGGGAAGGAACGCCGATGTCCTCGCTAGGGCGCTGAAAGGGCAGCGACGCCTTGACGAGATGCTTAAGCTTCGACCGACGATCTTCGAAGAGATGGCGGCGAATCACAAGCGCATCACAGACATGCTCGAGCGCCGTCCCAACATCATCGAGGAGATGGCCCGCCGACAAAGCGAGTTCGATAAGTTCGTTTCGAGCGGCGGCTATGCGCAAGCGACCGGTCGCCTTTCCGCCTTCCAAGAGGCGCTCGCGAGCGTCGAGCGGCTCGACAAGCTCCTGCCGAAGGCTGACGTTTATCAGCGCATGCTGGGTGCGCGCCCGCTGATCCCCGATACGGTGGCCGATGCTCTGGCGCGTGGTGGCGCGCTTGCGCCCATGCTCGAACGGCTCGGCACCGCGGCCGCGCTGGACCGATCGATTGTAGAGCAGCTTGCCGGTGTCGAGGAGTTCATTGCTGGCACGAATGCCGCGCGCCTTTCCCGCGCCGCGCTTTCGTCGAACTTCCCGGACCTCGTGCCTGAGCTGCGCTTTCCCACCGCGGCCGAGATCGCCGCAGTGGACCTTGCCGGAGTTGCGGGGGTGGGTGATCCGGCAGGGGAGTGGGCGCGTGCGACCGCCGCGCAGATGGCGGGCATTGAAACCCCCTGGGTGCGCGATGATCAGCCCGAGCTTTCAATCGAGGGTTATGCCGCTTTCAAGGGCATGACCGAGATTGTGGCGCGCACCAGTCCTGCCGCCCCTCGAGCCACCCAGCTGGTGCGCGCCGAGCTTGGCGACTATCGGCGCGAGGATCAGGGCGACGAAGCGGTCGACGACGCGATGCTGGCCTCAGGCCTGCGCATCGCGCGGGGCTTCGACATGCGCTTGGCCAGCCTGCCGATGGCGCTCGTGGGCAATATATTCGTGCCCTTTGGCATGGTTCCGGAAGCACCACCCGAAGCCGACCCCGATGAGCTCGATGCGGTCATCTCCTTGATGTTCCGCCAGCTCGAGCGCCGGCTGCGGGCCTTCATCGATCGGTCGATGAAGGCCGGGGTAGGGGAGAAATGGATCCGCCAGCGCGTCCACAAGAATATCCGCGAGGAATGGGAAAGACGGCGCCAGGCCGATGTGGACGCGCAGCGCGCACCTGGAGAGCTATTCGACTATGCCGATTTCGGTGACTATCGCGGCATCATCGAACGTGGCGAGAATTGGCGCGACGTGTTCCAACCGTTCTTCAAGGTGAAAACGTCAATCGGCGAGACGCTCGGCCGCCTCAGCGTCATTCGCAATCCAGTCGCGCACGTGCGGCCTTTGACCGTCGAGGATCTGCTCGTGCTGCGTGTCGAGGGCAACCGCCTGTACCGCTGGATGGGTGAGCCCGTGCCATGATCGATAGCGCAATCCTGGCACCCCAGGGCGAGACCGATCGCCATGGCAGTCTGGCGGTTGTCGCGGACGTCCGCGAGCTGGTGGGTCCAAGAGCACCGATCGACGAGGCGCTCGTTGCCGCCGCCGTTCGAGGATGGTCTGCGAACACGCGCCGCGCCTTCCGTTCGGACCTGACTCTCTGGGGCAAATGGTGCCGTCAGAACCGGATCGCGGCCGATCGCGCCGATGCCGCGCTCGTGGCGTCCTGGATCCGCGCTCTCGCCGGCATCGACGACAGCAGCGAGACTCAGCGGGCGATGGCGACGATCGAGCGCTACATCGTCAATGTCGGTTGGGCTTACCGCATGGCTGGTCTTCCCGATCCAACGTCCATGCCGCTCGTTCGGCTTGAGAAGAAAGCGGCGCGCAAGGCTCTCGGCGTCAAGCAGCGACAGGCCCGAGCCATTCGCTTCAAAGGCGAAATATCGGACCTGGACAGCCCGGCCGTGGGGGTCTGTCTCGCTCATCTCGTCAGAGCGTGCCGGCGCGACGAACTGGGCCTTCGCGATGAGGCATTCCTGCGCGTCGCCTACGACACCGGGGCGCGGCGGTCTGAGCTCGTGGCGATCGATGTCGACCATGTCGAAGGGCCAGATACCGAGGGGGCGGGCATTCTCTTCATACCTTCGTCGAAAACCGACCAGGTGGGGGAGGGGGCCTACGCCTATCTTGCGCCCAAGACGATGGCGGCGATACGCCGCTGGCGCGACAAGGCCGATGTTCGAAAAGGCCCCCTATTCCGGCGGGTCGAAACCCATTTTGACGGGTCTGTAGCTGCTATAGGCCGAAACCGTCTCCATCCCAACAGCGTCACCTTGATTTACCGGCGGCTGATACGAGCGGCCTGGGAACGCAAGCTTCTGGGTGCGATGTCTGAAGCCGAGCTTGAGCGCTGGGTGGCCGCGGTTTCGTCGCACTCGATCCGTGTAGGCGTGGCCCAGGACAATTTCGCGGCCGGGGAAGGCTTGCCCGCGATCATGCAGGCTTACCGCTGGCGCGACCCGAAGACGGTCATGCGCTATGGTGCGCGTCTCGCGGCCAAGAGCGGCGCCAGCGCTAGACTGGCCAAACGTTTCGCTGATTGAGCGAGCTGATCGACCCAGCCGAACGACGTTCTGGTCGTGGTTGCGCTCTCGTCAGGCAGCCTTGAGCCAGCTTACATCTTTTGCATCGTCGCTCGGGCCAGCCGTGAGGCCGCCGGTCATTTGATGCCCGGCGGTCTCAACCGGCTCGGGTCAACCCGTGGCAGGCAGGCGAACCTCGAAGGTGCTCCCTTCGCCCACCGCGCTTCTGGCCAGCACGATCGAACCGTCATGAAGCTCCACCAGCTGTCGAACCAGCGCGAGGCCGATGCCGAGACCGTCTTGCGTTGCACGCGCGCCACCTTCGATCTGCTCGAAGATCTCGAAAATTCGGCTCTGCTGCTCGGCCGGTATGCCAACGCCGTTGTCGGTGACCTGCAAGAGCGCCGAGGACCCGTCCCGGCCGACACTGAGATCGATCCTTCCGCCCGGCGGGGTATATTTCACGGCATTGCCTACGAGGTTGTTGATGATCTGGGTGATCCGGGCCGGGTCCGCATCGAGCCAGATGGGCTCCGGCGTCACGTCGAGATGGAGCGCGTGCTCTGCCTCCTCGAGGGCGGGCCGAACCGCCTCCATTGCAAAGCCGAGAACCTCCTGAAGATGCAAGCGCTCCTTTCTCAAGGATATCTTGCCCTGATCGATCCGCGCGATGTCGAGGAGATCTTCGACCAACCGGGTCACATGCTTGAGACTGCGGCGCATGCCGCTGCGGATTTCGCGCGCCAGCTCGGTTCCTTCGCGCTTTTCGAGGAGCTCGAGTCCACCGCTCAGCGCCATGATCGGATTGCGGAGCTCGTGACCAAGCACGGCGAGGAAGCGGTTCTTCTGCCGGTCGGCTTCCTGAAGCGCTTTCGTGAGGCCTGCGAGTTCGTCCCTTTGTGCGATGATCTGCCGCCGCTGACCGTAGAGATCGAAGAAGACATTGGCCTTGGAGCGCAGCACGTCGGCTTCGATCGGCTTCTGGATGAAGTCTACGGCGCCCGCTTCATAGCCGCGGAAGCGCCGGGTGACGTCGGCGCTGCCTGCGGTAACGAAGATGATCGGGATATGACGCGAACGCTCGTTGGCGCGCATGATTTCGGCGAGTTCGAACCCGTCCATGCCGGGCACGCGAGCGGTGTCCGCCGTTCACGCGCTCAGTTTGCGGACGTCGATTTGTTTGGACGCAGCTTCAATGCTGATCTCGAAATGATCGGTCTGGACGACATCGATGATTCCAGCCGGCCGATATCCAACGACGTTCGTGCCGCCCCGATGGCGCAAGCTGTCATAGGCAATGCCGGCTGAGGCCGACGCGCGAATTGTCTCGCCGAATGCCTGTGCTCCGGCATAGCTGTTCGGGAGATAGGCATCGGGATAGGCTGACTGCTGGCCGCAGATATCTAGGTAATTGCCGACCAGCGTGGCGCTGTAGGAGCGATAGGTCCGTGCCATGGCCTCTACCGAGCGCGCCACCGTTTCACGCCGCAGATGATGTCCGACCTCGGCCGCAGCCGTGACGATCGAGGCCGACGCGTACCAAGCGCCAAGATCGGGACCATTGAACCGCATGCCGCCGGGCGCGACATGGAGAAAGGATGCCATGATGATGCTCGCGTTGGGACGGCCATAAACCCACTGATCGCGAGGCAGGCGATCGATCCGTTCGGCCACCAGGCGGTCGTTCGTCCAACCGGCAAGCTCCATTACGGCAGCCGCGTCGGCGGCTGTCGCCACCGTGTCGAACAGGCCGATGGGGGGAAAGCGCGACGGCACAAGTCGATACGCCGGCCGAGGCGCGGGCCTGTAGTCGGTCACCCGAAGACGATTTCGCTGTCGCTGTAGGGAGCGAAGCCTTCGTCGGCGGCGTTCGGAGCCATGTAGATGCCGCCGCGCGCACTATCGAGGAAACGGCGCACGGTCATCAGCCCGTCCTGGGTGCCGCTCGTCAGCAGATCAATCGGCGGATGGCCGCCGAACACCGGAGCGTCGTGAGGCTGGCGCAGCCAGTCGATGCCTTCATGCTCGTCGGCGAACAGCACGCCCAGCGCCTGATGAATGCCGAACAGTGCCGAGATCCGGGTAAGCACGTCGACATCGAGGGTGATGGTCCCATGTTCGCGCGCCTGCTTGCACCAGCTATGATAGGTCGATCGGGAGGGATAGCCGAGCACCAACCGGCGCTGTTCCTCGTTAAGCCCCCACAGGTCGGCAATCGCGACGAAGGTCCGCATGGCAGGTGCGCTCAGGCGGCGTCGATTGGCCGGCGCGAAGCGGGACAGGTCCAGGCGCGGCGGAAGTTCCGCCGTCTGGCCGCCGCCTTCAATCGCGTTCCTCGCCATTTGCGCCTCCTGAACGGATTTGGATATAGTCCAAATCTGGACAGTTCGCAATTGCGCGAGTGCTTGTCGCGAATGGCTGGGGGGAGGGGCGACGGCACGAGCAACCAACGCCCGTGCCGCTCCATCCATCGATCCAGCATGTCGGGCGACACGCGCAGTCGACACAATACCAGAACAGCGCTGAACGGCATCGAGACCGCTAAGCGGGACAGGTTTCCGCCGCCATAATAGCGCCCGTTGCCGATGGCGATCTGAAGGGTGCGAACCCTGACGGTCTGTCCATCGTGCGAGACGGTCGCCCGGAACGGACGGACCGCGCGCAGCGCCCGGAGCGCCGCAATGATGTAGCTCCACCGGCCAAAGCGGCGTTTCGCCTCGCGAGTCAGCGCCTGCGCCAGGTCGGCGCTGAGCCCGATGCTGGCCACGTTGAAGAAGAGGTGTCCGTTTGCTTCACCCAGGTCGATCTTCGATGTGCGCCCTATGGTGGGCAGCGACACGCATTGCTCCAGCGTGCAACCGCCAAGGCCCAAGGTCCGCGCGAGATCGTTCGCGGTGCCGGCCGGCAGCAGGGCGAGCGGCAGGCCCGTTGCGAGCAGGCCTCGCGCGGCCGCATTCATCGTTCCGTCGCCGCCTGCGACCATCACGAAATCCGCGGCGTCGCCCTGCTGGGCGATCCAGGGGCTGACCTCCTCGGATGTCCTGCTGTCGAGCCGAGTGACCGTGCAGCCCTGGTCGGCGAGCAACCGGTGCGCTGCCTCGCCCATCGCTGCGCCCGACCGGCTCAGAGCATTGATCACGAGCAGTGCGCGCGTTGGACGAGACGCCAAGACCATTCCTTTCCAAATGAGCGGCGCTTGCATGCGGACGAGGCAAGGGCAGAAAAAAGACGCCGGCGGGAAGGCAGGGGGGACGTCCCCGCCGGCAAGGTTGTTCAGGCCGGGTGCGCGGCCTGGTCCCTCGTCTTCCATAGCGACCAGCCGATGCCGGCCGCCAGGATCGCGAAGGTGACCGAAAGCGAAGCCACGGGCGGGATCTTCGCCAGCCCCAGAGCGTCGGCGACGAAGATCTTGGAGCCAATGAACACAAGCAGGATCGCCAGCGCGTACTTGAGATAGTGGAACCGGTCCACCATCGCGGCCAGGGCGAAATAGAGCGCCCTGAGGCCGAGTATGGCGAAGATGTTCGATGTGTAGACGATGAACGGATCGGTCGTGATGGCGAAGATCGCCGGCACGCTGTCGACGGCAAAGACCACGTCGACGATTTCGACCATGAGCAGGGCCAGCATGAGCGGGGTCATGAACCAGGCCTGCTTGCCGGTGGCGGGGTCTGCCTGCTTCACCCAGAAATGCTCACCATGCAGGCGGTCGGTCACGCGGAAATGCCGGCGCACGAACTTGAGCACGGGATTGGCCGCGACGTCATATTCCTTGTCGGCGAAGAGCCACATCTTGACGCCGGTGAAGATCAGGAAGGCCGCGAAGACATATAGCACCCAGCTGAACTGCACGACCAGCGTTGCTCCGACGCCGATCATGATCGCGCGCAGGACGATGACGCCAAGGATGCCCCAGAACAGCACGCGATGCTGGTAGAGGCGCGGTACGGCGAAATAGGTGAAGATCATGGCGATGACGAAGACGTTGTCCATCGCCAGGCTTTTCTCGACAACGAAGCCGGTCAGATAGTTCATGCCCGCGGTTGCGCCCATGTACCACCAGACCCAGCCGCCGAAGGCGAGGCCGAGCAGGATGTAGGCCGCGGACGTCACCAGGCTTTCGGTGACGCCGATTTCCTTCGACTTGCGGTGCACGATGCCGAGATCGACCGCGAGCATGACGATGACGATTCCCAGGAAGCTCAGCCAGAGCCACAGCGGCTTGCCGAGCCAATCAACAAACAGGAAATCCATGTGTCTCTCCTTTCGCGGCCGGCAAGCGGCCGCGTTTGTCCCTCCGACATCGCAGACGGTCAGTCTGCCAGCGGGGCCCGGCGGGAAGAGTGACGGCGGCCGCGCGGGGCGGCGCGCCGCCGATCAGTCGAAGAGCTCTTCGAGAAAGCTCTTTCGGCGCTTCTGATAAGGCGGGTGGTAACCGCTTTGATGGGGCGGACCGCTCCAGCCGGGCGACGTCTGGGCAGCCGCGGCTGGTGGGGCGGGCGGGGCCGCACTGCGCTCGATGATCTTGTCGAGCTCGCCGCGGTCGAGCCACACGCCCCGGCAGGAGGGGCAATAGTCGATTTCGATGCCTGAGCGCTCCGACATCTGGAGCTCGGTTCTGCACGAAGGGCAAAGCATGATCAGTTCTCCTGGCGCTGGCCGAAGAAGGTCAGCAGCAGCTGGAAAAGGTTGACGAGATTGAGGTAGAGCGAGAGCGCGCTCATCACGGCGAGCTTCTCGGCGGCTTGCGTGCCGCCATAAGCCAGATAGTCCGACTTGGCGCGCTGGGTGTCGAACGCGGTGAGCGCGGTGAACACGATCACCCCGACGATGCTGAGCACGAGCTGCAAGACGCTCGAGGCGAGGAAGAGGTTGACCAGGCTCGCGATGACGACGCCGACCAGACCCATCAGCAGGAAAGTCGACCATTTCGAAAGGTCGCGGCCGGTCGTGTAGCCCCATAAGCTCATCGCGAGGAACATCGAGGCGGCGATGAAGAAGGTCGTCGCGATGCTCTGCCCGGTAAAGACCAGGAAGATGCTCGCCATGGAGATGCCCATGACCGCGGCGAACGCAAAGAACGCCGTTCGGGCCCCAGCCGTGCTCATGCGCTCGATGCGGAAGGAGAAGAAGAGGACAAAGGCCAGCGGCGCGAACATCGCCGCCCATTTGAGCGGCGTATTGAAGATCGGCTCATAGATCGCCGGGCTCGAGGCGACGCCGAGTGCGACCGCGCCGGTGATGGCGAGGCCGAGGCCCATGTTGCGGTAGATGCCCAGCATGTGCCGGCGCAGGCCGGCGTCAAAGGTTGCCGTCGCCGCGCTCGCGGCATGCGCGTTCGCAGATGGGTAGGATCTGTAACGCTCCATCGTCACACTCTCCTCGGTGTTCGCGCGAGGGCAGCGAGCCGGTCCTTCAGGGCCAGCTTGAGCTTCTTCAGGCGCATGATTTCGAAGGGGTTGGGGACCGTATGGCGCTGCTCGGCGCGAAGCGCTTCATCGATCCGCTTGTGCATCTCGTGCAGACGGAAGGCACGCCAGTTCATTGTATATCTCCTCTAGTCACAAACCATGGGTTCGATCGGAGAGCTGACGGCATTTCGGCGATGATAGGGCCCGCTTGCATGCCATCGGAACGTCCGATGTGGTCCGACATCGCACGACAGGACTTCTCGCCGCTGCCGTGCCAGAGGGGCCCGGGCCACGTCATGTAATTAGCGAAGGAGCGGTGTTCTCGCCAATCGATCTCTCCCCTCTCGGTGATAGGATTAGCCTATCGGCTTACGCGCCTACGATTGTCAGCGCCTCGCATCGGACGCATTCCGCGATACGGGCATAGGCGTCGGCAAAGGCGGCGCCGTGCCGCCAGGCCGCGGCGATGCTGCGGGTCGGTTGCCAGTTCTTGACCTCCAGCACTTTGACTCCGGCGCTGCCGCCTACTTCCGAGCGGATATAGAGATCGGGAAGTATGGTGAGCGCGAGGCCCGTCGCCGCCATCTGCCGCAGGCTATCGAGGCTAGTGCCCTCGTAATCGCGCAGCAGCTCCATTCCGAGTTCCATGCAGAAGCCAGCGACCTGCCGATGGAGATGGTGCGCTGAATGAAGGCTCAACACCTGCGCGCCCTTGAGGTCGCTTTTGCGAAGGACCGGCCGCTGCGCAAGGGGGTGGTCCGGCGCGGCCACAAGCCGGAGCCGTTCGCGAAAAAGCGGCTCGACTATCGCCCCTTCGCCGGCGATCGGCAGCGGACCGAGCAGCATGTCGAGCTGACCGCGCGCCAGCTCGAGCGCCTGTTCATCCGGAATGCCCTCGCGGATATAGAGCCGCAAGCCCGGCTGTTGGCGGTGCAGCGCCAGGATCACGTTCGACATAAGATAGGGCCCTAAGGTGGGCGTGACGCCGAAGCGGATCGTGCCGGCGTTGCCTTCCTGCGCGCGCCTGGCGAGCTCGCGCATGTCTTCCACGGCCACCAGCACGCCGCGCGCGCGTTCGGCAAGCTCGCGGCCGATGGGCGTTAGTTCGACACTGCCCTGATTGCGTTCGACAAGAATGGTTCCGAGGCGCTGCTCGAGCGCGCGCAGCTGCTGGCTGAGCGAGGGCTGAGAGACGTGACTGGCCTGCGCGGCTCGACCGAAGTGGCGCAGGTCCGCGAGGGCGACGAGATATTCGAGCTGGCGGAGTGTCGGCATGACAGGACGATAGAGCGAAACTATCGCGTGGCTCAATCCTCATTGGCGCTGTCTCTTCTCGTCAGCTAGGTCCCCGCTTCCAGTTCCACTGGAACTTCCCGGGCTGCTTCGCCGCGCGACACGGTGAGCTTGACGACATTGCCGACCTTGCGGTCGTCGAGCTTCGCCAAAAGCGCGCCGAGGCTGTCGACATCTTCTCCGTCGATCGCGGTTATGCGGTCTCCCGGCACGATCCCGCCCGGTGTCGCCGTGATGCCGACAAGGCCTGCGCGGGCCGCGGGCGATCCGGGGCGAACGCTTAGGACATAAACCCCTTCCCGTCCGGTGATCGCTTGCAGGCGTTCGTTCACCTGCTCGTCCGCTTCGACGCCGAGAGCCGGCCGAACATAGCGGCCGCTTTTGATAAGTTGCGGGACAACGCGCATGACGGTGGCGACCGGGACCGCGAAACCGATGCCTGCCGATGCGCCTGACGGGCTGAAGATCGCCGTGTTGATCCCGATCAGGCGTCCGCTCGAGTCGAGCAGCGGGCCGCCCGAGTTGCCGGGGTTGATGGCGGCGTCGGTCTGAATGAGATGTTCGATGCTGGGTCCGCCGCGCTCGCTTGGCAGCGATCGGTCGAGCGCAGAAATTATGCCGGTGGTGAGCGTCCAGTCGAGCCCGAACGGATTGCCGATGGCAAAGACCTTCTGTCCGACCTTCAGATCCTCGCTGGTACCGATGGGAACGGGTGCCGGGCGGCGCAGCGCAACGCCGATCTTGAGCAGCGCAAGATCGTGGCTCGGGCTGGCGCCGACCAGCGAGGCGCGGAACTTGCGACCGTCGGCAAGTTGGACCGTCGCCTCCGAGGCGCCCTGGATCACGTGGAAGTTGGTGACGACGTGCCCGGCGCCGTCCCAAATTAAGCCGGACCCTGTGCCGCGCGGGACGGAGAATACATTGCGCGACCAGGCGTCCTCCACCAGCTGGGATGTCGAGATATAGACGACCGATCCGCGGGCCTTTTCGAACAGGGCTATGGTCGCCTTTTCATCGCCGGCAAGGTCGCCCCGCGCCGTTACAAGCCGGGATGCGGGATCCGCTGGAGCCATCGGCTGCAGGACGCGCCACAACAGGATCAGTGCGGCGGCGCAGGCAGTGACGAGAAGACAGCGGCCGATAAAGCCGAGTTTCGCTGTTTCAGGGCTCATTCCTGAAGACATGTTGCGCCTCGGGGAATTGCGTCAAGTATCTCAGATCCCGATTGTTGCAGGCGAGCTGCCGCGAGGCTCGCGACTTGCGGATGGTGGCGGGGTGAATGGCATGCTCCTGCTATGAGCGAACGTTCCGCGCCGCTCGGACGATCGACGTCCATGATACGCTTGATCGTCGTAACGTCTGTGCCCTGACCTTGACCCCATGGTGAAGCAGCGTTCGCTATCGGCCCACTGCCGCGTACTTGTGAAATCGTGAGGTGTTGGTCAGAGGATCTGCGACGTAGATCTCGGCTTCGAAGACAGAGAAAGGACGATCATGATCGGCAAGATTCTGGGTGCGATTGCGGGCGAACGAGCGGCCAAGCACGTGCGGGGGCTCGGGGGCCCCGGCGGAGCGCTCCTTGGCGCTGGCGCAGCCGCGCTGATACGGCGTCTGGGGCCGCTCGGCCTCGTTGCGGTCGCTGTCGGCGGATATGCGCTGAAGCGGCACCTCGACGCCAAGAACGCCGAACAGCCGGGGGCAGATGGGCAGGACAACGAGATGCCTGCCAATAAAGCCAGTCAGCCCGGTCAAGCGTAAGCTCTATATCGCGCCTCTGGCGGCCCAGAGATCAGGCGCAGCCAGTGACTCCTGTTCCCGGTCCGCGAGAGCGATAACTTTCGTAAAAGCCTCATGCTGCGACAGCCAGACCTTGCCTGAGAGGCCGTCGAGCAGATGCGAGCGCTCGAGCGCGTCCATGACCGGGCCTTTGACTTCCGACAGGTGCAGGCAAACACCGGCGTCGGCAAGACGCCGATTGATCATCTCGAGGCTCTCGAGTGCGGAGGCATCGATGGCGTTGACCGCCGAGCACATCAAGATGAGGTGCCTCACGTCACGTTTTTCGGCGATTTGTTCGAGAATGGCCCCTGTGCATTATTTGGGCACAGATTCACGGTAGCGGCTTGGTGAGCAAGGGCATGAAGCCGTCGGCATCGAGCTTGAGGTTCTCCGCCCAGACATAGTCGCCCGTCAGATTTATGTGGTCCCAACCCAAAGGGGAAAGCTGCGCCAAAATGGCAGGATCGACGGAGGCACCCCTTCGCTGCAATTCGCCAATGGCGCGGCCGAGATAGCGGCAGTTGAACAGGATTATCGCGGCGGACGTGAGATTGAGAGCCGCTGCCCGGATTTGTTGGTTCTCAAGGCCTCGATCCCGGAAGCGTCCGAGACGGTGGAAGGCGATCGCCCGCGCCAGACTGTTGCGCGCCTCGCCTTTGTTCAGTTCAGCGGTCACCATCCGGCGCAGTTCCGGTTCTTCGAACCAACGTAATGTGAATAGGGTCCGCTCGATCCTACCGACCTCACGTAGGGCTGCGGCAAGGCTGTTCTGCTGGCGGTAGGCAGAAAGCTTCTTCAGGATCAGCGAAGGCGTGACGGTGCGATCACGCATGGCGCCGATGATTTGGGCGATCTCAGGCCAGTGGCTTACAATGAGGTCGCGGTTGAGTTTTCTGCCGAAAAGCGGGCTCAGCCGGCCGTAACGGTTGGCAGGCTCGAACGCGTAGAGGCGGCGATCGGACAGGCGGGGAATACGCGGCTCAAAATCGAGGCCAAGCAGATGCATGACCGCGAAAACGATGTCGGAGACGCCGCCACCGTCCGTGTGCAGAGCGGTGAGATTAGCATTGCTGTCGTGGCCGAGGATACCATCAAGGGCATGGATGGCTTCGCCTGCCGTGCCAGCGATGACAGTGTGGTGAAGCGGGGCATAACGGTCTGTGATCGTCGTGTAGATCTTCACCACCGGGTCGCGGCCGTAATGCGCGTTGACCGTTCCACCCGCCTCGCCGGCACCACCGAGATAAAAGGCCTGCCCATCGGCAGAAGCACGGTGGCCGGGGCCGAACCAGGCGGCAATCGGTTCAGCATGGATGGCGTCGGTCAAACAAGCAAGAGCAGCGCGGAAGGTTTCCTCGCGCATATGCCAAGTCTGCATGCGCAGAAGTGCCCGCCGTGATGCTGCCCCGCAGACTTCTGCCATTCGTGACATGCCAAGGTTGGTCGCTTCCGCGATCAGCGTGGCAAGAAAGGCCCGCTCGTCAGTCGGGGGAAGCCCGGTCGAGACATGACCGAAGTGCTGGGTGAAGCCCGTCCAGCGCGCGACCTGCGATAGAACATCGGTGATCCGTGTAGCCGGCAGCATACGATAGCAGGTCCGCGCGAATTTCTGCCCTGCATCGTCCTCGCTGTCGTCCCTTGTGTCCTTGGGGAAGCGCAGCCGATCTCCGACGAACAAAGCGCCGTCGCCACTATTCAGGCTGCTTGCTACCTTGGACAAGGACTGGTCGAGCTTCTCGGCGCGCTCATCAAGCCAGGCATGTGGGTCACCAAGGGTAAACGCCGCTTGCCGTTGCACGCCTGCCGGCGCCAGCAGGGTATCAAGCGAGCGGTGCAGCCGGGAGGTCGGAACCCAGATATCGCCAGCTGCAAGTGCATTGGCCAGTGCGCTGTAGGTCGCCATCTCCCAATGGGTCCGGTCTATCCCGCCTGCGACGATGACGTGCCGGCGCCAGCGCCGTTCGACATGGTCAAGCGGTGGAAGGTCCGGAAAGGGTTTGCGCCAATCACCATCGAGGTCCGACAAAACCGCCATCGCCTCGCGCAGCGCCATTGTGCTGGCGGGGCCCCGAAAATCAAAGGCCCGCAGGAATGCCGGTCCGGACCGTTTGAAAGCACGATATTCGGCCGCGATTTCGTCGAGGACGTCGTCCCGATGCGGGGTGGCCGTGCGCCGGATGATCACAGCATCGGCCTCAATTACGTCGAAGGAAGCAATGCCTTGGACCGCCGCGCTGATATCCTCGCCATTCCGCGCCGTCCGGGTGATTGCCTCGAGGACCTTGGCGACCCTGACCATCCGCTCGCGGCCCTCGCTTCCGGAGATGGCCACGCGCTGCTCAAGACGTTTTCGCGCCCGCAGATGGGCGCGTCCAACCAGCGATCCGAATATGCCGATGGCGGCATCTGTCAATGTGGCTTCCAACTCGCTCAGCGTGGCGAGAAGAATGACATGCCGACGGGCTGGCCGCATCTGCTGGAAGGCTTGGGCTGTATAGCGCACCCCCTCGCGGGCGAACTGGGCCATGCGCGGCTCATGCGCTGGATCGAGTGCTCGCGGCAATCCGCATGACGAGCGGATCAGGCCAACCTTTTCGACAATTTCGGTAAGGGATGCCGGCGCAACGCGAGGTTGGGGTTCGCGAAGCCAGGAGAAGCGGCTTTGCCGGTCGTGCACTTTGTCATCGACCAATTCATCGAGACGCCGGCGTGCATCAGCATCAAGGCTACCGGCAATTTCGGCGATCAGTTTCGTTTCGGCGCGGTGCATCGCTTCGGCGGCCATTCGCTCCACCACACTGACACCAGGAATGACGATAAGGCGACGACGCATTTCATCCAGGAGCCGGTCGAGCAATATCCGCCCGTCGGTAGTGCCTTTCGCTTCTTTGATCAGCCATGCCATGATTTCCGCACGAAGCGGTTTGCCAAGGTCACGAAATCCAAATCGAGCCTTGATCCCGGCAAGCTGATCGTAACGGGTAGGATTGCGGCGAGCGAAGTGGGCAATGATGTCCGGCTCCACGCCTACCTGCTCGGCGATGTGGTCGAGCATGACCGCCGGTAACAGCTCATTTTGACGCAAGTGCCGTCCTGGGTAGCGAAGGCAGCTCAGTTGCAGAGCATATCCGAGCCGGGTCGCCGGCGTGCGTGCGGTCTCGATGGCCGCCAGGTCAGCGGCATCGAAATTGCAATGCTGCATTACCATCGCTTCATTATCGGGGAGGGCCAACAGGGCGGCGCGTTGCCGCCCGGTCATAGGAATGCGTCCAGGCACCTTTTTCCTCCAAAAACCTCTTGCCTTACGTCCCCTTAATGAAAGAGGATTGTGAAAGGCAAAAGCCTGCGGAGAACCGTTGGCGTTTCGCCCCCTCCGGATACGACCGTTTATGAAAGAGGCTGGATGACGCGCGAACCCTATCTGATTGGCTATGCTCGCGTGTCGAAGGGCGATGATCAGTCGAACACCGCGCAGCGTCGTGCGCTCGATGCGGCCGGCTGCAAGCGCGTGTTCGAGGAAACTGCTAGTGGTGGACGCTGGGACAGACCCAAACTGCAGGAGATGATTGGGCAACTGCGCGAAGGTGACGTGGTTGTCGTCTGGAAACTCGATCGCCTTTCGCGCAGTCTGAAGGACATGTTGCATATCATGGAACGGATCGAGGCGGCCGGCGCCGGCTTCCGATCCCTGACCGAGGCAATTGACACCACCACGGCCGCTGGGCGCATGATGATGCAGATGGTGGGCAGCTTCGCCGAGTTCGAGCGGGCGATGATCCGTGAACGCACCAGCGCTGGCCTCGCCCAGGCACGAGTGGAAGGACGAATAGGTGGCCGCCGCCGTAAGCTGAGTGAGAAGCAGCGCCGTGAAGTTGCCGAATCTGTCATCTCCGGCAGGAAGTCTGGTGCAGAAATGGCGAGACTATACGGTGTCAGCGAGCCTACTGTTTCACGAATTGTCGCGGCGCATCGGCGGAACCTCGACGTAAGGGTGATGCCATGACTCTGGCTGAACCTCCGAACACTGAAGCTATTGAAGTCGCTGAGGATTCCGGCGACATCATTGAAGTGATCGGGGCACGCTCGGCAGAAACTCTCAAGATTGATCGGCGAACTTACCAGGTCCGCGAGAATCCCCATTCCGTCCAGAAGAATGCCATCCAATTGCTACGCGGCCTTCCAGCGGTGACCGTCACGCCAGATGATCGCATCCTTGTTCTGGGCGCTGGGCTTTCCCGGATTTATGTAGACGGGCGCCCCTATCTTGGTGATGCCGTTCAATATCTGCGTACCCTTCACGGCAGCGATATCGAACGGATCGAGGTGATCACCAATCCATCCGCGCAGTTTTCCTCTGAGGGTGGGGGAGGCGTCATCAATCTGGTGCTCCGTAAAACCCGGCAAGAAGGGCTCTCCGGCAATGCAAGTCTTGAGGAATCGAGCTATGGGTATGCCCTTGGCGATACGACCCTCAATTACAAGCGCGGTTCGTGGAGCTACCAGTTAAAGGCGGGCGGGAACATCGGCACGATGACCCGCCGCACATACCGTCGGCAGCGCAGCGTCGTGAGGCAAGAGGGTGACGCCCCTACGGTCAATCAGGAAACGGGGCTTTTCACGTACGATGGCACTGTCGGACGGCTCAGCGGAAAAGCATCGTATAAGCTGGACGCAAGGACGACCTTGTCGGCACAGCTCGGCGGCGGTGGCGGGCACGACATCGTCGTCGACAAAGTTGATTATTTGGCGGTGACCCCAGACTTCTCGCCTTTCTCAGAACATCGTCGGCTCAGCAGTGTCGCAAGTTTCGTTACCGGGGAGCTTAACCTCGACCACTCGGGCGTGAAAGATGGCGAGACACTGAATGCGACCATCCAGTTCTACACCAACCCAGGCGTCCACGACACGACCAATGCCCGTTTCAGCGATGGCCGTCTCTATCGCATCGACCTGCGAAAGCCATCTTCATCGATCGACATGCAGATTGACTGGAAGCACCCTATGGCTGCCGGGCAAATTTTTTCGATCGGCAGCGCCTGGCATGTTGACGATACGACCCAACATTATCGGTTCACCAGCAACGACAGCAGCGGCTCCCTCGGGGCTGATATGGATGATGCTTACGATGCACGTAGCAGCACTATTTCTGCCTACGTCTCTTTCCAGCAAACGCTTGGGTCGCTGACGTTGGCGCCAGGTCTGCGCGGCGAAGCTAACCAGCGCCAAATCTCGAGCCCCGGTGTCGAAGATGTCCGCCTCAATCGCGTGACTATTTTCCCAAGCTTTCATGCCAGTTATAAGGTGGATAAGCGACTTCAGTTCGGAGCCAGCTACAGCAAGCGAATTGACAGGGTTCCACTGGAATATCTGCGGCCTTTCGGAACCGTCGAGGATGCCTACAACGTTTTTCGAGGGAACCCTGACCTCAAGGACCAAAGTACCGATGCTTATGAGGTCAGTGCCCAGTTTCGCCCAGGCAAGGTCGAGTTGGGGGCAACGGTCTATCTACGTGAAACGCGCCGACTATGGAGCATAAATTATGAGGTCAATGACGCAGGGTCGAATCTTTACACCTATGTAAATGCGGGAAGTCGCTGGAACAGCGGCGCTCAATTTGACATCGTCCTTCCCGTCCTGCCTCAAATCAAGGCAAGCGCCAGCGTCAATCTCTTCAACGAGCGCATCCCCGTCGAAATGTCAGACGGCCAGACCAAGCAGCGCACATTTCGCTATTCAACGAATGGGACGTTGGAATGGAATGGCAAGGACAGGGGAAGCGTACCTGGTGATGTGGCCCAGTTTCAGTGGTCTTACAACAGCCCCTCGCAGGAATACCAGATCCGCAAAAAATCGTGGTTCGATCTCAGCGCCTCGTACACGCATAACCTGGGTCGCACATTATCGCTTTCGGGTACATTCCGCTATTCTGGCCGCTCAAGTCAGCGTCTGATCGCACCCTCAGTGGAGGAAATCTCCTCACGTCGCAGAACGCCTGAAGTACAGCTGAAATTGCAAAAAACGCTGTAAGTGAAGCTGGTTGAGATGAACCGCGAAATCGGCGCCGATCAGTCTCAAGAATTCGAAAAACCCCGCCGTTGGTCGGCTACCGTGAATCTGTGTCCGAATAATGCACAGAGGCCAGAATAAACTCCTCCAGCCACCGAGCGTTGAGATAGGTCAGGCTCTCATCGATGCGGATCGTGAGCACCCGGGGGTCTGTGAAAACCCTATGGCGCGCGACATTGCGAAAATGCTCGGTTTCAGGAACGCGGCCGACGATTGCAGCGTGCGGTCGTGACGCCCGCCAGAGATAGAGCGCCAGGCTGAGACCGACGCCGGCGATGATTCCCGCCTCGACTCCGACGGCCAGCGTCAGAAGGATCGTCGCCAGCATCGCTGCGAAATCGGGTTTGGAATAGCGCCAGATCTCGACCGGTTTCCTCAGGTCCACCAGACTGAGAACGGCGACGATGATCGTCGCGGCGAGCGTGGCAATCGGAAGCGCGGCGAGGAGCGGCGTCAGGAAGAGGGCGGCGACGAGAATGCCGGCGGCAGTGTAAACGCCGGCGGCCGGCGTTTGCGCTCCGGCGTCGAAATTGACGACCGAGCGTGCGAAGCCGCCCGTCACCGGATAGCCGCCGGTGAACGCGGCCGCGACATTGGCGGCGCCCAGGCCGATCAGTTCCTGGTCCGGATCGATCTTCTGGCGCCGCTTGGCGGCGAGTGTCTGGGATACAGATACGCTCTCGACGAAGCCAATCACCGAGAGAAGAAGCGCGGGAATAGCGAGCTGCCGCCAGAGCTGCGCGTCGAACAAGGGCAGCGTGAGGGGCGGCAGGCTCTGGGGAATCTGGCCGACCACCCGGACGCCCTTGTCCTCGAGTTCCAGCGCGAGGACGGCGAGCGTTGAAGCCGCGACAGCCGCGATCGGACCGGTCTTGGCGAGAAGATCGGCGACGCGAGGCGCGATGCCGAGGCGGATCAGCAGAGGCTTTGCTCCGCTGCGCACCCAGAACAGGAAAGCGCAGGCGCTGACGCCGATTGCGAGCGTGGGCGGATGGATCGAGGCGAGATCGCTAGCAAGTCCGGCAATAAGCTCGGGCAAGGTGGCGCCCCCGCCGTCGACGCCGAGCAGCGACTTCATCTGACTTGCTGCAATGAGAATGCCGCTCGCGGTGATGAAGCCCGAGACGACTGGATGCGAGAGAAGGCTGGCGAGGAACCCCAGTCTGAGAAGGCCCATCGCCAGCAAGATCAGTCCTGATAGCAGCGCAAGTATGAGCGCGGCTGCGATGAAGCGCGGGCTTCCCGGCGCTCCAATCGCGCTGGCGGCGGTCAGCGTCATCAAGGAGATTACGGCGACCGGCCCCACCGCCAGAGTTCGGCTCGTGCCAAAGGCGGCATAGGCGAGGAGGGGCGCGACCGAGGCGTAAAGCCCGATTTCGGGTGGGAGCCCCGCGAGCATTGCATAGGCGAGGCTCTGGGGGATGAGCATGATCGTGACGATCGCCGCCGCGGTCATGTCGCTTGCGAGCGTGGCCCGGTCATAGCCGCGTGCCCAGGCGAGCGCCGGCAGGTAATGCGCAAGCTTCGCCATCACGCGCCGATCGGCTGCGGCCTGACCATCCATTCCCGGCCTTTGAGCATCCCATGCCAGTAGACCGGGGGCAGGATCGTGTCCTTGAGGAGCCAGGAGAGCCGCGAGGGGCGGGAGCCGTCGATCAGCCATCCTGGGAAGCTCGGCAGGAGCTTGCCTCCATAGCCGAACTCGGCGAGCACGATCTTGCCGGCCTCGACCGTCAGGGGACAGCTGCCATAGCCATTATAGGCCGCGGCTGGCGGCCGGCCGTCGAGCGCTGCGAGCGCGTTGACGGCAACGACCGGCGCCTGGGCCCGGGCGGCCGCCGCGGTCTTCGCGTTCGACGCCGAGCAGGCGTCCCCGAGGGCAAAGATGTTCGAGTATTGCGGGTGACGCAGCGTCGTCTCGTCGACTTCGACAAAGCCCGACGCCGCGGCGAGCGGACTTTCGCGGATGAAGTCGGGCGCGACCTGCGGTGGGACGACATGGATCATGTCGAAGCGCTCGGCCGCGCGCTGCGTGCCTTTGCCGTCGGCTCGTTCAAATACCGCCGTCTGTCGGGGTCCGTCGAGCTCCACCAGCCTCGAGCCGAAATGCAGATTTATGCCGTAGCGCTCGACATAGTCCATGAGCGCTGGGACATAATCGGGCACCCCGAACAGGACGCCGCCGGCTGTGTGGAAATGCACGTCGGCGGCGCCGAGCACGCCGGCTTTTTCCCAGCGATGGCAGGAGAGGTACATCGCCTTTTGCGGGGCGCCGGCGCATTTGATCGGCATCACAGGCTGAGTGAACAGCGCCCTGCCGCCCTTGAAAGCTTTGACGAGCCGGTGCGTATAGGGTGCCAGGTCGTAGCGGTAGTTCGACGTGACGCCATTACGGCCGAGCGTTGCGGCAAGACCGGGGATGGCGTCCCAGTCGAGCTTGATGCCGGGGCAGACGATCAGGACCTTGTAGCTGAGCCGCCGGCCGTCCTGCAGCATCACCTGATTGGCATCGGGCTGAAAGCTGCGCGCCGCTGCCTTGACCCAGTGCGCGCCTTTTGGAATCAGCCGCGCTTCCTCGCGCCGGGTGACCGCGGCGTCGAACACGCCGGCCCCGACCATTGTCCAGCCAGGCTGATAATAATGGTCTTCATTGGGCTCGACGACCGCGAGGCGCAGATGGTCCCGCCGCTTCAGGATGCTGGCGGCAGCAGCTATTCCCGCGCTACCTCCGCCAACCACCACGATGTCATAGTCCTCTTCCGCCGCACGCTGCCGGGCCCGCCCCGCCATTTCCGCGAGCTTTTCCGACCGTGCTCCCGAGCGGCAGTAGGCCAGGACGGGCGCCGGAAGCCTGTCGAGCGCCTTGGCCATGGCCTCGGCATCCGCATCGGTCAGCGCGCCGGCGACGGCGGGAACATGGACGAAGGCCAAGCCGGCGCTTGTCGCCGCCTGCTCGATGCTGCGAGCGGGCGGCTGGCCGGGTGCTTCACCGTCCGGGCGATTGCAGATGATCGAGCGGAACCCCGCTGCGGCTATGTCGGCGATATCCGCTGCGGTGAGCTGCGGCGCGACGCTGAGCGTCGGAGAAAGCTGCTTGATGGTAATGCGGACGTTTCCCAAAAAAGGCGTGCTTACCGCGATGTCAGGCGATGCAGCGCCATGCCCGCGAGCATGGCGAGCAGGAACGGCGCGGCTGCTGCAGGCGCGAGCGCGAGATTGGCCACGGCGGGGCCCGGACACAGGCCGGCGATACCCCAGCCCACACCGAAGAGAATGGAGCCGATCGCCAGCCGGCGATCGATGCGGCCAGTATCGGGGAGGTTGAAGGTTTTTGCCGCGAAGGGCCGGGCCATGCGGCTCTGGACCCTCCAGGCCATGGCCATCGG
The DNA here is from genome assembly GCF_018006725.1 of Rhizorhabdus sp. GTDB lineage: Bacteria > Pseudomonadota > Alphaproteobacteria > Sphingomonadales > Sphingomonadaceae > Rhizorhabdus. The sequence continues at coordinate 2,640 of NZ_JAGMXV010000059.1, read as the reverse complement.
CACGATGGCGCCGGCCATGACGAAGGCAAGCGTCGGGTCCCAGGGGCCGAGCAGGTCGAGAAATGCCCGCACGCGCATCGGGTCGGTCATCCCCGAGACAGCCAGGCCCGCGCCGAACAGCGTGCCGCAGAGGAGGGCGATGAGCGCGCGCATCAAAGCGTTCCTGTCAGGCGCATCGCCGCCACGGTCGCGAAGCCGCTAGCCATGAAAAGCGCCGTGGCGACGAGCGAGCGGCGCGAGAGCCGGGAGAGGCCGCATACGCCATGGCCGCTGGTGCAGCCTGAGCCGAGCCGCGTGCCGTATCCGACGATCAAGCCGGCGACCAGCAAGAGGGGTGTTGTAGGGAAATGCGCCGGAGCCACTTCCGCGGTCGCTGCGAGAAGCCACGCGCCAAGGGGAAGGCCGAGGACAAATGCGGTCGCCTCGGCCCAAGGCGGCCCGGCGTCGGATAGTTTCAGAGCGCGGGCCGCGAGGCCGCTTACGCCCGCGATCCGACCCAGCGCCAGCAGCATGACGGCTGCGGCCAAGCCGATCATCAGGCCGCCAATAAATCCCGCCAGCGGCTGCGCATGGGAGAGGGCCGGAATCATAGCTGATTCACCGGGAGCTTGAGATAGCTGACGCCATTCCCCTCGGGGGGCGGCAGATGCCCCGCGCGCATGTTCACCTGGACGGAGGGAAGGATCAGCCGAGGCACGGGGAGCGTACGGTCGCGGCTCTCGCGCATTGCGACAAATTCGTCTTCGGTAATCCCGTCATGCGCGTGAATGTTCGCGCGCCGCTGCTCGGCGACGGTCGTTTCCCAGACATAGTGCCCGCGGCCCTCGGGCAGGTAGTCATGGCACATGAAAAGGCGGGTCTGCGGCGGCAGCTCGAGCAGGCGCCGAAGCGAGCGGAACAGGGTGCGCGCGTCACCGCCGGGAAAGTCCGCCCGAGCCGTCCCATAGTCGGGCATGAACATCGTGTCGCCGACGAACACGGCGTCGCCGATCACATAAGCGACGCAGGCTGGTGTGTGGCCCGGGACATGGAGAACCGTCACCGAGAGCTCGCCGATCAAGAAGGTGTCACCGTCTTTCCACAGCTGGTCGAAATCGGACCCGTCCCGCTGGAAGTCGCTGCCGGCGTTGAACAGCTTGCCGAAAGTCTCCTGCACCGTGCAGATGTGCGCGCCGATCGCGATTTTGCCGCCGAGCTTCTGTTGGAGATAGGGGGCCGCCGAGAGATGGTCAGCATGGGCGTGGGTCTCCAGGTGCCAGTCCACGTGCAGCCCGGCCTCTTGCACATGCGCGATGATCCGGTCGGCTGCTTCATGCGACGTGCGTCCCGACGCGGGGTCGAAGGTCAGCACGCTGTCGATCACGGCGGCGCGAAGCGTCTCCGGATCATGGACGACGTAAGTGACCGTGAAGGTCGGCTCGTCGAAGAACGCCGCGATGACGGGAACGCCCGCTTGCGCAGCGGTGATCTGCGTTGCGGCATGGGCAAGAGCGGGGTCGGTCATGCGACTCTCCTTGATTTCAAAGTTACAATAATCATGTATGTAACCGATCATAGATCGTCAACGGCTTGCTTCGTCGGGCGGGCATCTGCAGGAGGACCTCATGATTGAAGCAGCTGCCAGCATGCCGTCGGCGATCCGGATCGGGGATGCCGCGCCGGATTTTCAGGCGCGCTCGACAAGGGGCGAATTCCAGCTTTCCAAGCTCCGCGGCCATTGGGTGCTGCTGTTTTCGCATCCGGCCGATTTCACGCCGGTCTGCAGCACCGAATTCGTGGCGCTGGCGCGCCGGCAAGCCGAGTTCGAGGCGCTGGGATGCAAGCTTGTCGGCGTGTCGGTCGATAGCCTCTACGCGCATATCGCCTGGGTGCGGGCGTTGAAGGACCTCTTCGAGGTCGAGATCGGTTTCCCGATCATCGAGGATCCCAGCATGGCGGTGGGCCGCGCCTACGGCATGATCGGCGAGAACGCGGCCGACAGCATGGCGATGCGCTCGACCTTCTTCATCGATCCTCAGGGGGTGGTCCGTGCCACAACCGCGTATCCGCATAATGTCGGCCGCTCCGTCGACGAGCTCCTGCGGCTCTTGCGCGCTCTCAAGTGCGTCGATGAGAAGGACGTGCTTACGCCCGAGGGCTGGACAGAGGGCGAGGCCGCGCTCCTGCCGGTCGACGATCAGACGAGCGGCGCGCGCGACTGGTTCTGCCGTTTCGAGCCGCAGCCATGACTCCACTCTTCGAAAACAAGGATGCTGCATCGGCCGCAGCCGACAAGCTCAAGGTCTTCGCCCAGCCGCAACGGCTCATGATCCTCTCCTGTTTGCTCCTCGGTGAGCGTAATGTGGGCGAGATTGCTCAGGCGACGGGGATCGGGCAGCCGGCGCTGAGCCAGCAGCTGGCCGAATTGCGCCGGGCAGAGCTGGTGAAGGCGCGCAAGGCGGCAAAGCAGGTGTGGTACACGCTTGCCGATGAAAGCGTCGAGCAGTGCGTCAGCAATATCGAAGCCATGCTCGGCGGCGCCGCGCCGACAATCCGATCCGGTCAACAAAGCAACAGCGCTGCTCCTCACGGCGTGGCGAGCTTCGCTCGAATCCTTTAGCGAGCTGCCCGGTGATCCAACCTCGCAAGTGCTGAGGAAAG
>NZ_JAGMXV010000058.1 GCF_018006725.1 Rhizorhabdus sp. | reverse complement strand
GATCGGGCGGCGCCAATTCGGCGACGTCGGTGATCGCGCTGAACGGCGTCACCAGCGTGACGACGGCCAGCTTCGTCTCCGAGGATTTCTATCAGCTCGCAGGCTGATCGGACCCGCTAGGTATCGAACGGGGGGCGGCCGCAGGGCTGCCCCCTTTTTGTTTGTCCCGCCACCGGTGACTGCGCCGACGGATTGATTCTACGCTCCGCCAACTTCCGCCAGCTCGGCCGCGATCCGCCCGTCCGCAATCTCGTCGATCAGGCGAAGCCAGCCCGGCACACCGACGCTCTCCCGGTCGAAGCGCGCCAGCGCCGTCGCGCGGGCAGCCTGGCGCATGTCGGCGAATGTCTCGGGCTCGCGAACGGCCCGGACCATGGCGGCGCTGAGCGCGTCCACGTCGAAGAAATCGTTGAGGACGCCCTCGATGCCGTTCGTGATCGCGTCGCGCACCGGCGCGGTGTCCGACCCCAGCACGAGGCATTCGCACGCCATCGCCTCGACCAGAGACCAGGACAAAGCGAAGGGGTAGGTATAATAGACATGCGCCGCACCGACCGAGAGGATGTCGATCATCGCCTTGTGATCGACCCGGCCGACAAAATGCAGATGCCCCTCGGGAACGCCGCTCCCGACTTCCTCCAGCATGGCAGGGCGCCAATGCTTGCCATCGGCCCTTGCGCCCCCATAGCCGGTTCCGTCGGCGCCGATCGCCAGCACATGGGCCTCGGGCACCTGCCGGAAGAATTCGGGCAGCGCGCGCATGAAGATATGGAAGCCGCGCAGCCGCTCGAAATTACGGTTGATGAAGGTGATCACCGGCGCGCCCGGCCGAAGCTCCGGCCCGTCACGCAAACGGACGACGGCCCTGGGGTTGTGGCGGGCCGCCGACAGGTCGACACCCTCGTGCAGCACGCGGTGGATCGGCCGGAAAATCTCGGGATAGGTGGAGGCCTGGAACTGGGTCGGGGAGATGATCAGATCGCCGGTGGTCATCGCCAGTGTCTGAGTAGCGTTCTTGGCGTGGGTCCGCAGAATCTGGGGCAGATCGGGCGTCTCGAACTCGCTGTCGAAATTTATGTCGGCACCATGGGTCCGGTAGAATAGCTCGCCGAACAGGACGATCTTTGCCTCGGGAAAGATCTCGCGCAGATAGATCGTCTCGCCCCAGCCGGGATGGCCGATGATGACGTCGGGCCGAAAACCGCTTGCCGCCAGCTGCGTCGCCGCCTGCGCCGCCGCCGTCCCACGGATCAGATCCGCCTCTGCGCGTACCGCGATCGGCAATATGCCTTGGGTCGTCCCGCGATTGTTCGTCCAGCGGACGAGCCGCACGCCCGGACGCTCGGCGGCACTGGTGCTGCCGAGCGCCACCACCTCGTCGCCCCGCGCTACCAGCGCATCGGCGATGGCCGGAAACTGGCCGGGAAAATTCTGGTGGACGATCAATATGCGCATCGGCTTCCATCTTCTCGGCGTCGATCGGGAACGATATGTCCCCTCGTGCGACCGGATAGCCGATGGACGATCAGAGCGTCACGGAGAAACGCTCCGAGACGAGCGGCTTGCCGCCGCGCACGACCTCATAGCGTGCCTCGTACCGCCCGGCCTGCCAGCCGGTCGCAGGGCGTTTACGGCCGGTGAAGATCAACCATTCCGCCTTGTCGCTCTCCAGCGGCCTGGCGCGGTTGTCCGCCACCACGCTGCCGTCGGGGCCGGTCACGATCAGCCGCTGCACGTCTCCGGCCTTGAGCCCCATCGCCTGGACGAAGGCAACCAGTGCGGGCGCGGACTTGTCGGGGGCAGGCTGCTGCGCCTCGCCATGCTCGCGCGCCGAGGCGATCGTGACCGGGCCGGTCGCGAAGCCCGTCAGCAGCACCTCGCCCGGTCGATAGGCTCCCGTGAGACCACTGTCCGCCGACCACAGCGAACGCCCACCGCCGCACTGCCCGGCCGTCGCACCATAAGCGAAGGGGTCGACCACCTTGCCGTCCTTGCGCACCGTCATGTGGAGGTGCGGATATTCGGTGTTGCCCGACAGGCCGACCCGACCGATCCGCTCGCCTGCCTTCACCTGCTGGCCCGGCCGGACGGCGATGCTGCCCTTCGCCATATGGCAATATTGCGTCTCGAGCCCGCCTTCATGTTCGATGACGAGCCCATTGCCGCACATGGCCTGCGCTACCGCCTCGCTCCGCCCGGCCTCCTTGACCGAAACATCGGGCACCCCGTCTCTCACCCGCAGCACCTTGCCGTCGGCGGCTGCCAGCACCGCGACCCCGCGACGCTGCTGGTCCATGCTGTGCAGGCGGAAGTCGGTGCCGTTGTGCCCGTCATAGGTGCGGCTGCCGCAGCGAAAGTCGCTGGCGGCAGGACCCGGATCGAGATCGGTATAGTTCTGGATCGCGCAATCCTTGCCCAGCGTGCAGGCGATCGGTTTGCCGAGCTTCGGCATGTCGGACCCGGCACCGAGCAGCACCGGGGCGGCGAGCGTCATCAGGGGCCAAGGCTTCATCGATCGTCCTTTCCTGCACCATCCGAGGCTTGTCTGCCCTCGGCAGCCTTACCCCGCATGAACGAAGTGGCCGTCCCTGCTATCCGCCGCTCAGCGCCGATAGGCCTCGAGCCGTGCCGCAAGCGAGGCAGCCCCCTTCGCGACCACCCGGTTGGACCAGAGCCAGTCGTGCAGCGCCCTCGCCCGCTCCGCCGCGCCTGCCCGATCATCGAGGACAGCGCACAGTGCGTCGTACCAGCCCTCGTCACCAACCAGGACCAGATGGCGGGCCAGCGCGGTATCGGCGCGATAGGACGGCCCATCCGACACCAGCGGCAGCATAGCCAGCGCGGCATAATCGAGCGCCTTGATGTCCGACTTGCAGCGGTTGAACGCAGTGTCGACGAGCGGCGCGAGCCCGAGATCGAACGGCTCCTGCTCGCGCAGCCAGCGGACGAAGCGCGGATAGCTGACGGCTTCGGCGGGCGGCGACAGCCGGTGAAGCCAGGGCGCCGGCTCGACATCGGATGCCACGCCGATCAGGGTCACGTCGAACGCATTCCCTTGCTCGGCAAAGAGCCGGTCGAGCGCCGGCCTGACCAGCGCGAAGTCGGCACCATGGGTATGGGTGCCCATATAGAGCATCCGCACCTTAGGCCCCACGAAAGGCGTCGGGCGCGGCTTGCGCCAGTCGCGCCACAGACGCGGGTCGATGGCATTGGGCACGATCACCGATCGCGGCGCCAGCGCGGCATAAGCCTCGGCCAGCTCGGGAGTCGAGAACCAGGTCTCCGCCGCCGCAGCCACAAGCCGGTCGAGAGCAGCGTTATAGGGCCGGTAGAATTCATGTTCGGGATGATCGGGGCCGATCAGCCGGAAGGCGTCGTCGACATCGACGACCAGCGCCGCCCCGATCGCTCCCAGCTGACGCACCAGCGCGTCGACCGCCTCGACCGTGGGCAGCGCAGTACGCTGCACGATGCAGACGTCGCAGTCGGGCAGCGGGTCGTCGGGCGATCCGAGGGTCAGGCGCAGCCGGCCGGCAACACTCTCGTCGGTCAGTGGTGCGACGAGCCGGATGAAGGCCGAGCTTTGCGGCCCGATCGCACTGTGGCGGGCGACGATGTGCACCGCCAGCCGCGCGTCCTTCGGCTGTGGCTCCACCGCGAAGGGCGCGGGCAGGCCGAGGATCGCGAAGGCATCGGCGATGAAGGTCCGCGCCCGTGCGTCGAAGCTGTGGCGCGCATGGACCTCGGCCGCCGCAAGGGCCAGCGCAGCTTCGTCGCGCGGTGTCGACAGCATCTCGTCGATCGCCGTGCGGCATTCCGCCGCGCTGTCGACCTGACGCACCGCATCGCCGAACACCGACGCCATCGACGGGACCGCGTCGGACACTGCCCTGCCCCCGGCGCCCACTATGTCGAACAGCCGGTTGGACAACAGGCCGAAGGCGCGCATCGACTCCCAATGGTCGTTGAGCACGACGCCCGCCCCGGCATAGAGCCGGCCGAGGTCGCGATTGTCGACATTGGCGGCGCGAACGAGAACGTCGGGCACCCGCCCGGTCCAGCCGTCGCCGTAGATCGCCGGCGGATGCCCCGCCTCGATCGCCCAGCCGACGATGGCCCGATCGACGCCCCGCGAATTGCCGACGAACAGCACATCGGGCGCCTCGGGACGCTCCTTCAGCGGGTGGAAGCGCTCCGGGTCGGTCGCCTGCAGCATCGGGACGACCGGCGGCCGGACGATCGGCGCCAGCAGGGCTGCGGTCGAGGCAGAGGCGGCATAGACCCGGCTGTAGCGGTCATATTCGTCGAAGCCGACCTGATCGGGGTGGCTGATGTTCCACAGGAACGCCATCTGGCCGGGGCGCGGCTCATAGGGGATCAGGCCGCGCAGTACGATCACCAGATCCTCGCTGGCGATCGAATGGCCGTGCCACTGGCCGCGAAAATCGATCCGCACGCTGTGGCCAAGACGCTCGATCGCGGCGGCAAGGCTCTCGGCGAAGTGGAAGTCGCCCCAGGCGGCCTTCTCTTCCTCGGGCGCGGCGATCTTGATTGCGACGTTCAGGCGCAGCGCCGCCGCCAGGTCATGCGCGTCGGCGCCCGTCGGCAGGCCGAGCCGGTTCTTGGTCCGCACCAGCGCCTGGAAGGCTGCTGGCTGGCTGACCGTGATCCGCCCCGTATCGCCGCGCGCATCATGATATTCGCACCCGACGAAAGGCGCGTAGCCGACGTCGCGCCCCTTGGCGTAGCGCAGGATCAGGTCCCAATCGACCATCCGGCGGAGGTTGGTGTCGAACGCGCCATGGCTGTCGACCAGCGCGCGGCGGTGGCAGAAGGCGTTGAGGTCGACATAATTTTCGGCGAGGCAGGCATCCCAGTCGAAATCGTCGCCGCGATAGCCGGTCAGCTGGTTGAGCTCGTCGCGCAGGGCGATGCCCGAATAGGCCGTGTCGAGCCCTTCCGCCGTCATGAACAGCGTCATCACGTCGAGGAACCAGCTCTTCCAGCTGTTGTCGCTGTCGAGATAGGCGACGATTTCGCCCCGCGCTTCGGCCAGCCCCAGATTGCGCGCGGCGCTGACCCCGCTATGGGCGCCCCGGATCAGCCGGACGCGCGGGTCGCTCGTGAAGGCCGCCGCGATCTCGGCGGTGCCGTCGGTCGAGCCGTCGTCGACCACGAGCAGTTCGAAATGGCCGTGGCTTTGTGCCAGCACCGACCGAATCGCCGCTGCGATGCGGTCTGCCCGGTTCCAGGCCGGCATGACGACGCTGACAAGCGTCGCATCGGCCCGCGCGCGGACATCGTCCGGCAGGGCCGCGATCGAGCGCAGAAAGGCTTCCTCACGGACGATGTCGAAATGACGGTAGAAGCGGCGCGGACGTTCGTCGCCGGTCTCGTAGCTGGGCCGGCTGACCGGGATCGCCACCCGCCCCTCCGCCGCCCCCGTTTCGAGGAAATGGCGCAGCGGATCGCCCTGCACGTCGGGATAGCTTCGCCGATAATATTGGCCGTCGAACAGCGGCCCGGTCGAGCGGCCCTCGGCGGCACCGTAATGGATATAGTGATGCAGCGGCAGCATGCCGGCTGCGTGCACATCGGCATGGATGCTGTTGTACCAGCTCGACGAGAAATAGAGATTGGGGTCGAGCGCGTCAGCCTCGCGCCCGTGGCGGATATAGTCGATCAGCGGATTGTGCCGGGCGATCAGCGCCGACAGCGCGTCGTCGACCGGTCCCGTCGACAGCCCGGCCGCGTCGACCAGCGTCTGGATCACGGGCTCGTGCGAGGGCAATCCCGGCGCCTGCACGATCTCGATCGCACCATCCTCGACGAGGCCGATCCGGCCGCCGAGCCCGATCGGGGCAAGGCCGAACAGCCGCTCGACCGCATGGCCGAGCGCCCCGTCGCGATCCTGGTTGGGCGAGGCATCGCGGAAGTCGGCGAGCGACGCGACCTTTTCGAGCAGCGACAGGCGCGCCCAGAAGAAGGTGCCGGCGAAGAAACCCCAGTCGGCGGGCGGATAGGCCGGCGCTGTGAGGCGCGGGGCGAGATCGGACAGCAGCTCCGCATTGCGGAACATATGGCTGGCGACCGACTTGTAGAGCCGGCGCGGCCCCAGCAGCGACAGGCCCGGATCGGCGGCGAAGGCGTCGCGGATGCGGCCGACCAGGTCGCCATCCGCGATCATCCCGTCATAGGCCAGCTGGCGCCATTCGGGCGCATAGCCCGATCCGCCCTTCTTGCTGTGGAGCTTGCCGACCAGCTCATAGCCCTCGGCGCGCAGCAGCGGCAGCAGCTCGAACAGCGGCCCGATGTCCCAACCGCGATTGGCGACCTCGACGATGCGCGCCGGCCGGGAGAGTCGATCGAGCGCCGCGCGCACCTCGTCGGTCAGGGCAACGCTGTGCGTCACGAACAGATCGACGTCATCCGCCAGCGGCGCGACGCGGTCGATCAGCTCGAGCGCGACGTCGGGGTAGAAAAGGTGGAGGACGATCGCACTCTTCATGCGGACACCCCCGCCGCCGCCAGCCGCCGCGCCATCTGCCGCGCATAGAAGGCGGTGTCGAACAGCGGATTGGGCTTGTGCCCCTGCGGCGCACCGACCGTCAGATAATGCTCGATCGGGTCCATCCCCGCCTCCGCCGCATCGGCATAGGTGGCGAGATACCAGTCGCCGTCGAACAGACCGCTCTCGCGGATCAACGCCACCGAATCGGCCAGCGCGGGGTCCGGCGCGGGCAAGGACGGGCGGGGCACGACCGGCGCGGGGGCGATGGTCACAGCTTCAGGCTCGGCTGTACCACCGACGCGGCGATGGCGCAGTTCGTCATGGATGATGTCGTCGATCAGCCAGGGCATGGCGTCGAGTTGCGCATAGGCCTGGTCGAGCCGGGTGCGTGCCGCGTCTCCATCGTCCTGCGCCAGCGCGGCGATAGCGTCGCGAACCGCCGCAACGATGGGACCGAGGGGTGCTGCCAGCTCCTCTGCGCCGCCGACATGGTGGCGCAGGGCAGGGTCGAGGAAAGCGTCGATCGCCGCCGCTGCCTCGCCCTGGAGCATGTCGGCGCCCGTCAGCGGCAGTAGCCGCGAGGCCGTCGTGCGCCAGTCGGCGAGCATCGCATCATAGTCGACGACCACACGCATCAGGCCACGCGTCGCCCGCTCGGCCTCGATCATATGCCGCAGCCAGAGCAACTGGGCGAAGGCTGGCGTGGTGCCGTCGCGGCGGGCGACCGAGCGCGCCACCGCCGCCGGATCGCGCAGCATCAGCACTGCGCGGCTCGCCACGCCATGTTCGGCCAATGTCTCGACGACGGTCGGCACGAAGCGGCACTGGCGCGGATCCTTGACCGCCATCAGCGCGGCGTCGCCGAACGCCGCGACCACCGCCTCCCACAGCCGATCCTTGCGCGAACGGAGCGCCGAGGGTTCGAGCCGCGACAGGTCGAGCGGGCGCACGTCGAACCAGCTCGACCGCGCGACGCGGAGCAACTGGTCGCCGGCCTTCACCACCGCCGCCGATTCCCAATAGCCGCGCGCATTGTCTGCATGCGCCTCGATCGCATCGGCGGGCAACGCAGCCCCCAGATGACCGATCAGGCGGGTCAGAGCCGAGGTCCCGCTGCGGTGCATACCCAGGATCAATATGGCTATGCGCGGCTGGCGAGTTTCGGCAGGCAATCTCGTCTCCCTGATTGTCGGTCGGAACGACTAGCCGGAGATGCCCGGAAAGGACAGAGGCCGCGCGCGCACCGTTCGGCACTGGCCCTCGCCCGTCGATGGCGATAGGCAGGCGCGATGCAGGATCCCACGCGGTTCGAACCGGCCACCGACGAGAATTTCGTCGAAGAGCTCTATCTCGCGGCCAATGCCGACGTCGCGCGCCACGTCGCGGCGGGGGGCGATGCGTGGAAGCATTTCGAGCGACACGGCCGACGCGAGGGACGCAAGCAACTGACCCGCGCCGCCGCCGGACTGGCGGGCACGCGGGCCGAGGCGAAATATGCCCGCTTTGCGCCGATCCTCGACGCATCGCGCGGTGCAGGCGGCGATTTCCGCTTCGTCGGGGCCGCCGACAGTTTCCCTGTCACCTATGGCGGGGCGAGCCACGATCTTGGCGACTATGACGACGAATCCGCCAATCCCGGACTGGGCCTCTTCGTCGAGGCGGTGCGGGCCGATCCGCAGGGTCTCTATCTCGACGTCGGCTGCGGGCGGCGTACGCGAACCTTCGACAATTGCCTCTATCTGGAGGTCTATCCCTCGCGCAGCGCCGATATCGTGATGGAGCCGGCCTGCCGCTACCCGATCGCCGATGCCTCGCTCGACGGGATCGGCTGCTTTGCGGTGATGGAGCATATGGACTCGCCTTGGGAGGCTGCAGCCGAGTTCCGGCGGATGCTCAAGCCCGGCGGACGGGTGTTCATCGACTATCCCTTCCTCGTGCCGGTCCACGGCTATCCCTCGCATTATTTCAACGCGACGCGCGAGGGCCTTGCCCGGCTGTTCGACGCCGGTTTCGAGCGCCTGCACCTTGCCACCGAAGGCAATCAGACGCCCGACCATGCGCTTCATTGGCAGCTGACGGGGCTGATCGAAGCGATCGAAGATCCCGCATTGCGCGCCGAAGTCCGCGCCATGAGCGTCGGCGCCTTGCTCGACCAGCCGCCGGGCGGCCCCTTCTGGGGCCGGGTGCTCGCCGCCCTGCCAGACCGGGCGAAGGCCGCCTATGCAGCGGGCAACACATTGGTCGCCCGCAAGCTCTGAGCCTCAGTCGCCCGGGTCGTCGAGCAGCGCCTCGTCGCACATCAACCGGACCCAGTCGCGCGCGGCGCTCAGCGTCTCGTCCTCTTCGCGCGCGTCGGACGGTAGCGGCGCAGTCGCCGGTCCGGCCTCGATCCCGGCCGCGTGGCGCAGGAAGACTGACATGACGTGCGCCACGCCTTCTTCGGTCACGTTGCGCATGTCCTCGGCGAAATAGCGCGCGCCGGCCGGTGCCCCCATGATGATCTCATAGGAGGGGAAATAATGGACCTCGGGCAGGTCCTCGCAGACCTCCTGTGCCGCCGCGCGCAGCGCCGACTTGGAATAGGTCGTGGCGCTCAGCACATGGTTGCCGCTGGCGGTCGCGACCAGGGGAACCGGCGACACGGTCAGGATGACCCGCGCCGACGGGTTCACCGCCCGCAGCGCCGCGACGAAGGCGGTCAGGTCGGCGACGATCTCCGACACCCGGAAATTGCGAAATCGATGCGCGGCCGGATTGAAGCGTCCGCCCGCCACACCGGGGCAGACCGGATAGACCGCCCCGTCCTCGACCGATTCCCACGCCTCGGTCAGGCCCAGAGTGAAAACGAAGACATCGAGCGTCTCGAACATCGCGCGCACGCGGGCAAGGTGCCAGGCGCGGTCGGCGTGCAATTCGGCCTCGCTCGCATAGCCCTCGGGCTCGACCGTCGGCCGGAAGGGATCGACGACCCGCCCGCCCCCGCCCGGCGCGTCCCAGATATCGACCGTCGGCACGAACCGCCCATAGGCCCGCTCGATCAGCTGGAGCAGCTGGCGCGCGGTGTAGATATTGCCGTAGCGGGCGCTGTACAGCCCATAGCCATGGCGTTCTGCCACCGCTGCGGGGACGATCGGGTGCGCCGTCTCGCTGACGAGATAGCCGAAGCCGCTGCGCTTCAGGTAGCGCGCGATGTTCTGGGCGAAACAGCTGCCCGCCGTCGCCACCTTGTCGGTCGGATCGAGGCGCAGGAACGGCCCGGCGACCGGGTCGATCGCGGGGCCCTGCCCCACTATGGCGCGGCGCCAATAGGCCTCTGCGGGCAGGCTGCGATAGGGATGGTCGCTCACATCGCCTCCAATGCGCTGATGATCGCCTCGCCATAGGCTTCGTTGCCATGGGTGGCGTCGCCCGCCAGTTCCGACCGGAGAAAGCCCTGCTCATCCTGCACCTCGGTCGGGACAGGCAGATAGCGGAAGCCGAGTTCGGCGCAGTAGCCCGCAACGATACGCGAATGGAGCCGCCACATCTTGTAGCGAAGCGGGGCGGGCGCGACGCCCTGCGCGGCGATTCCCCGGTCGCGGAAATAGCTGTCGGCGAGCGCGGCGATCTGCACGTCATCGGCCAGCGGCGGCGGCGATTCGACCTGGATCACGCCCGGCCCCATGATCCGCGCGACTTCCCGCAGGCGCGCCCGGTCGTGGTCGAGCGCGCTTTCGAGCGCGGCCTGCATCATCGCCTCGGTGATCGGTTCGGCAGCAGGATCGAGCCGCGGCCCAGCCTCGGTCGAGAGCAGAAAATCGAATGGCCGGGGGTGCCGGATAAGGGCAAAGCCATTGTGGACATTGCCGCCGCTGACCGACGCCCGGATCGGATCGTGGCGCGCGATCTGATCGCGGATCGCCTCCTCCAGCGCGGGCGAGAAGCGCGCATCTTCGCCCACGCCGATCATCTCCGGGGCATAACGCTCTTCCAGTGTGTGGATGACACGCGTGCGGGGCCGGTCGGGATTGGCCTCCCGCCGCGTCTTTGCGGCCGAGCGGATCGCGGCGACGTGGCTCTGGCCGATGACGAGTATGGCCCGGCTCATGGACGGACCATCCGGCGGGCGATCTCGCCCTCGCTGTCGAAGGGCGTCAGCACCACCTCCACCTGTCCCGATTCATCGACCAGCGGGCGAAGCAGATCGCGCGACACGACAATCGAAAAGCCGTGACGGCCATCGCCCATCCCGTGCGGGATGAGGTCGGGACGGTCATTCGACGCTGCCGCCGTCGCGCGCACCTCTCCGCCCACCCTGACTTCGATCGCGGGCTGGGCGCCCGGCCAGGCCCCGCAAAAAGCCCAGCCATCGAAGCGTAGATGATCGCCTTCCTCGACGACGGCGTCGAGATGGCCGTCGACCTTCGGCAATTCGGCGAGATCGCCCAAGGCTGTCGTTCCGCCATTGCTTCCGCCTTCTTCCCCCAGACGCGCGGGCACTGTCAGCCCGGCTTCGTGCAACAGGGCGACGACGATGCCGAGCATACTGATCGCATCGAACATGGCGAACCGCCGATGGCGCAACCGGTCGAGCAGCGCATCGCGGTCGATCGAGGTCCAGAGCGCCAGATCAGGCCTCGCCTCGACAAGGCGTGCGAGAGCCGCGCGGATCGTGACATTGTGGTTCAGCGAATATTGCCAGTTGCCGAAGACCGGAGGCGCCCCGGCAGTCGGCAGGATCGGATCGGGACGCGCTACGCCCTCGCCCAGTGCAGGATCCCACGTCTGCAATGCGAAGGGCAGCGGCAGGAGTTCGGGCGCGGTTCGTTCGATGATGCGATAATGGAGCAGTTCACGGGCACGCTCTTCCGGCGTCAGGCGAAAGGCCAGATCCAGCAGAGCAGGCGCGCCCAGGGGCACGACCGGCTGACGCTCGAACGACTTGATCGCGCGGATCGCGCCGAGCCAGTTGGGAAGACGGTTACGGAAGTAAAAGAGATCGGGAAGATCCGCCTCGACCGCTCCCGCCGTGCGCGCCTCGTCCATCTGCGCGCACAATTCCGCCTCCAACGCGGCGCGTGCTTCGGGCAGAAGCACATCCATCGGGTCGAACGGGGCCTGCAGCCGTACCATGGCGGTGGGATCGAGCCTTCCGTCGGGGAGCTTCTTCTTCGAATAGGCTTTGAGCACCTCACCCATATGGCCGCTGATCAACGTCTCGCGCCCTAGCGACTGTCCGAGAATCAGGTCCCACCCGCCCACCATCGCGTCGGTCTGCCAGGCCTGCGCGGCCAGCTTCGCGAAGAAGCGGTCGCACGACCAGAAGGCTGGCTCGTCGCTGCCATGCGGGGCTTCGCGGCGATGGGGCAAGCCCAGCGCCTCGGCGATGGCCCTTCCGGCGGCAATGTCGGGATGGCCTTCATAGCCGCGCGTGAAGAGCCGGAGCCGGTGTTTCAGCCCCATTGCCAGGCACAGCGCGAGCACGACGCGGCTGTCCTTGCCCCCCGTGATCGGCAGATCGACCGGCCCGTCTTCAGGAATGGCCAGGCCGATCGCCGCCTGCGCCTGGGCGATGCCGCAATCGAGGTCTTCATCATAGTCCGCACACCAGCCCCGCGGGCCTTGTAGACCGAAGCCATCGAACGGCTCGCCCTCTTCTCGCGCTCCGTCGGCGTCGATCGTCAGCGTCCGGCCCTGTCCGATCTGGGCGACCGAGGCGAAAGCCGTAGCCGTACCCGCGCGATAGCCGATGGCGGCCAGCCATCGCTGCGCCGTCGGATCGGGGCTGCGGTCGCCGAGCCGATCGGCGACAAGCGAGGCACGGTTGGACAACAGCGGTTGCCCGTCGCGCCCGCGAAACAGCTGATGCAAGCCGGCTCGGTCGGAGAAGGCCACCAGGCTGCCATCGGCAAAGACACGCGCCACCGCATATTCGCCGGCGACATCATCGGGAAAGCTGTCGCCGGGCTGGCGGAGCAGCTCTGCCACCGCCCCGGCATCGAGCCGTTCCGCCCTGCCGTCACGCATACGCCAGATCAGGCCATGGATGACGCAGAGACCGAGCGCGTCGTCGTGCCAGATCTGGGCGTCCGGCTCATAAAAATGGGTCGCGGTCGGCCAGCAAAGCAGCCGCCACCGCCCTGCGGCGGTCTCGAACGTCGAAACCCGGCGGAGCGCGCCGGCAATATGCGCCTGAGCGTCGAATTCGTCGTCCGCCACGGCCTGTTCGGCCGCTTGCAGGGATTCTCGCCAAAGGAGGAAGAGCGCCATCGCCCGTGCCTAGCCGTCTTTGCCTCGCAAGGGAAAGACCGCTCTGCGGTCGACGCCCGACCCCGTGATCACTCCAGCCAAAAAACGAATAACCCGGCTTTATGGGCCGGGTTATTCTCTGGAGGATTCTGACTAATGACCTGTCTGGTTTAGCCCATCGGCCCGGTAAAGCAAGCTCAAAGCGCGCGGCGAGCCAAACTTTCGTCTACCCTGCCAGTCCCACATAAGGCCATGAACTACAATAGAAACCGTAACGAATTTGGATGCATTTTCACCGATCCGTCCATGGATCAGTGGCGCACGAAGAACGACTCGCAGCCCGGCAGGCCGATTTCTCACGCCTTGGCGGAAAAAGACCGGAGCCGGTTCTGGAAATAGCCGGTGCGGCCGAGAGCGCCCTGCTCCTTCGCCTCCCGCACCAGCTGGTCGTCCAGATGCGTTGCGGGGTCGCGGACGAGGCGCCGGGTGGCCAGTTGCGCCTCGATCGAGCCGGTCGCCAGCTGGCGGGCCAGCGCCATCACCTCGTTGTCAAAGGCATCGTCCTCGGCCATTTGCGCGGCCAGACCCCAGGCGACCGCCTGCTCCGCGCCGATCACGGCACTCGACAGCGCGAATATCGGTAGATCTTGTCAATCTCACGATCGCGAAGGCGGCTGAGCATCGCGAGGCCGGCGGAGGAATCGACCATCAACCGCATCGTGCCCTCATCCGGCGGCATGTTGAGTTCCTGAAGCCGGGAAAACGGCGCATCGGCGTTGCTGACGAAGCGCACATATTGGATGAACAGATCATTCTGCGACACCAGCCCGACGGTCTCGCCGGTGCGGCTGTGAATATCCTGGATCAGACGGTCGAGCTCGCCATAGCTGTTCAGCGTCGTCGAAAGCCAGCTGCCCAGGCTGCTCACCTTGAGCGTCGGCAGATAGGACATGGTCGAACGATTATAATTGAGATAGCCTGTGACAACCAAACTCTTGAGAAGATTTGTTGCGCTTGACTGGGGATAGTTGAGTTCCCGATATATCTCGTTCAGTCGCAAAGGACGCTTTTTCTGCTGGAACAGTTCGAGAACCTGAATCGTCCGTGAGGCAGATTTTACAGTACCGCGCTGCATACATCCCTCCATCTGCAATTTTATGTCTTATCGCGGATGTAATTTGCCAGCATCGCGGATTATGGCAATGTTTCCGGGGAATATTGCATATGTGATGGAAGGGGGGGCTGCCGTTTTCCAGGGCGTCGCTTTCCCGTCCTGCGGACGGTCCCCCTCCCCGTGCCGGGGAGGAACTTTGCAGCACACTACGCCCGAGCTCCTCCCCGGCACGGGGAGGGGGACCATGCGAAGCATGGTGGAGGGGAATGCGACGCAGTCGCGCAGGAACCTTCGGAGAAGGAGCAGAAAGCTCTGGTGCGGGCGGTCGGACTCGAACCGACACTCCTTGCGGAACCGGATTTTGAGTCCGGCGCGTCTACCAATTTCACCACGCCCGCGTGCCCGGCAGCTATAGCGGCTCCTGCTGCCCGCGCAACCGTTCAGCGCGCCTAAGGGTTCAGCGGGAGAGCGCCGTACGGACGATCTCTTCGTAGATGCCGGTGAGGGCGTAGAGGTCCGGCACGGCCACCGCTTCGTCGAGCTTGTGCATCGTCGCGTTGCACAGGCCGAACTCGACGACGGGGCAGATGCGCGACAGAAAGCGCGCGTCCGAGGTACCGCCGGTCGTCGACAATTCGGGGACCAGACCCGTCACCTTGGTGATCGCCGACGACACCAGCGCGGAGAAATCGCCGGGCGGGGTGATGAAGCTCTCCCCCGAGATCGCAGCCCGGATTTCGGCGTGCGGCGCATGGGCGAGCACGGTGGCGCGCACCAGTTCGACCAGATCGGCACCCTTATGCTCGTCGTTGAAGCGGATGTTCACCCGCGCACTCGCCTTCGCCGGGATGACGTTGGTCGCCGCATTGGCGACATCGACCGTCGTGATCTCGAGGTTCGACGGCTGGAACCAGTCATTACCGTCATCGAGGTGCAACGCCTCGAGCGCGGCGAGCGCCAGCACCAGTTCGGGCACCGGATTGCGTGCGAGATGCGGATAGGCGACATGCCCCTGCGTCCCGGCATTCTCGATCCAGATGTTGACCGAGCCGCGCCGCCCGATCTTGACCATATCGCCGAGCCGGTGGGTCGAGGTCGGCTCTCCAACCAGGCACAGGTCGGGACGGATGCCGCGTTCGTTCATCCAGTCGATCAGCGCGACGGTGCCGTGCGTCGCAGGCCCCTCCTCGTCGCCGGTTATGATCAGGCTGATCGTGCCGCGCTGCTGCTCGATCCGGGCGACCGCCGCGATGAAGGCGCCGATCGCGCCCTTCATGTCGACGGCCCCCCGCCCATAAAGCAGATCCCCGCGGATCTCGGGCAAGAAGGGATCGCCGGTCCAGCCGGCGCCGGGCGGCACGACGTCGCTGTGCCCGGCAAAGGCGAAATGCGGCCCGCCTTCGCCGCGGATCGCGAACAGATTTTCGATCGGCCCGTCGGGAGGCCCGCCTGCCGCGAAGCGATGCACGGCGAAGCCCAGCCCTTCGAGCGCCTGGGCGATCACCGCCATCGCGCCCGCATCGGCGGGCGTCACGCTGGGGCAGGCGATCAGGCGCTGGGTCAGCGCGAGCGGGTCGATCGGATGGGTCACGCGCCTCGCCTAACGCGGTCGCGGAGAGATGCAAGACCCTGCGCTTTTGTGCAGGGCCGGGCAGACAGACGGATCAGCGGATCGCGTCGAGGATCGCCGCGCGCAGTTCGGCCATGCCGAAATCCTTCTCGCTCGACGTCACCAGCAGGCGGGGGTGCGCAGCGACATGCTTGCGCGCCTCGGCCTCGGTCTGCTCGGTCATCGCGGCGAGTTCGCTCGCCTTGATCTTGTCGGCCTTGGTCAGGACGACATGATAGGTCACCGCCGCCTTGTCGAGCATGTCCATGATCTCGCGGTCGACATCCTTGATGCCGTGGCGGCTGTCGATCAGAACCAGCGCTCGCCGCAATACGACGCGCCCGCGCAGATAGTCGTTCACCAGGAAGCGCCACTTGCGGACGATGTCCTTGGGCGCCTTGGCAAAGCCGTAGCCCGGCATGTCGACGAGGCGCAGAGTCGGGACGCCGCCCTCTTCGCCCGCGCCGACGTCGAAGAAGTTGAGCTCCTGCGTCCGCCCCGGGGTGTTCGACGTGCGCGCCAGCCCGGTGCGGTTGGTGAGCCGGTTGAGCAGCGACGACTTGCCGACGTTCGACCGTCCGGCAAAGGCGATCTCGGGCGCGTCGGGCTCGGGCAGATGCTGCAGCCCCGGCGCGGACTTGAGAAAGGAAACCGGGCCCGCGAACAGTTTGCGCGCGGGCTCCAGCAGCTCCTCGAAGGGAAGCTCCTCGGTCACTTCTTCTTCTTCGCGGTCGCCGACACGACCGTGGCCGAGGCAGGCACCGGGTCGACCGGATATTGCCGGTACAGCCAGGCTTGCTGTGCGATCGTCAGGAAGTTGGAGGTGATCCAGTAGATCAGCAGACCGGCCGCGAACGGCGCCATGATGAACATCATGATCCACGGCATCAGCGCGAAGACCTGCTTCTGCGCATCATCCATCGGCTGCGGGTTGAGCTTGAACTGCAACCACATCGAAATACCGAGCAGCAGCGCGAGGACTCCGATACCGAGGAAGGCGGGCGGCTCGAAGTCGAGCAGACCGAACAGGTTCAACAGATGAGCAGGATCGGGCGCCGAAAGGTCCTTGATCCACAGCACGAAGGGCTGGTGACGCATCTCGATCGTCACCATCAGCACCTTGTACAGGCCGTAGAAGACCGGGATCTGCACCAGGATCGGCAGACAGCCCGCAAGCGGATTGACCTTCTCCTCCTGGTAAAGCTTCAGCAGCTCCTGCTGGAGGCGCGGCTTGTCGTCCTTGTACCGCTCCTGCAGGTCCTTCATCTTCGGCTGGACGCGACGCATGCCGGCCATTGAACGGAACTGCTTCTGCGCGATCGGGAACATGAGACCACGAACGAGGAAGGTCAGGATCATGATCGCCACGCCGAAATTGCCGACCAGCTTGAAGGCCTGATCGAGCACCCAGAACATCGGCTTCTCGATGATCTCGAACCAGCCCCAGTCGATCGCGCGGCCGAACTGTTCGACGCCGCCCTGCTCCTCGTAGCTGTCGAGGAGGTTGACCTCCTTGGCGCCGGCGAAGAAGCGCTGCGTCACGGTGCCGACGGCATTGGGGCGGATGATCTGCGGACGGCCCGTCTGGACCGCCTGATAGACTTTCGGCGCGGTGGTGAGGAAGCCGGCCTCGACGCTGTCCTTCGCGTCGGGGACGAGCGCGGTCAGCCAATATTTATCGCCGAAGCCGAGCCAGCCACCGGTGGTCGAGAAGCGCGCACCGGCCGAACCGGCCTCGTCGAGCTTGGCGAAGCTCAGATCATAATTGGCCTTGTTCGAGAATACGCCGATCGGGCCGGTGTGCAGCGTCCAGGTCGAAGGATCCTTCGACACCCCGTCGCGCGAAACGAGACCATAAGGCCGCGCGGCCACGACCCCGGCGCCCTTGTTGATCAGGCGCTGCGTGACCGTGAACATATAGTCCTGGTCGACCGCGATGACCGTCTGGAAAAGCTGGCCGCGATTGTTGTTCCAGCTGAGCGTGACCGGCTGGCCGGGGCGCAGCGCCGTCTGGTCGGCGGTCCACAGGCTGTTCGGGCCCGGCGCGTCGACGCCGTCGCCGGTCCAGCCGAAGCCGGCATAATAGGCACCGGCCGAGCCCTGCGGGGACAGCAGGCGCACCGGCGGCGAGTCCTTCTTCACCGTCTCGCGATAGGCCTTGAGGACGATGTCGTCGATGCGCGCACCGCGCAGGTTGATCGAGCCTGCCAGCTTAGGCGTATCGATCGCGATTCGGGGGCTGCTGCCGAGCACCGCGCTGCGCGAGCGAAGGACGCGCGGCGCATCACCGGCCGTCGGCAGCGCGCCCGGCGTGGCTGGAGCCGCTCCAGGCTTCGCCGCCGCAGGCGGCGCCTTGGGAGTGGGGAAGAAACGCTCGCTCGCCAGTTGCCAGCCCAGCAGGACGAGCAACGACAGTACGATCGCGAGGATCATGTTGCGCTGGTTTTCCACCAAAAACTCCCGATATTCCTTAAATGGTCAGGGAACCGGGTCGTGACCCGAGCCCCCCCAGGGATGACAGCGACAGATTCGGCGAACCCCGAGCCACCCGCCTTTGAGCGCGCCATAGCGCGAGACGGCCTCGATCGTATAGGCCGAACAGCTGGGAATATAGCGACAGGTGGGAGGAAGGATCATCGACGGGCCGAGCTGCCACGCCCTTGCCAGGAGAATGATGATCCGGCCGATCACCGCGCGACCTTGCCGAGCGCCTTGAGCAAGTCGGCGCGCAGCAGCGCGAAATCGCGTTCGATGCCGCCGGCCCGGCCGATCAGCACATGGTCTGCGCCCGCGATCCCGGCGACAGGAAACAGCTCCCGCGCCAGCTCGCGAAAACGGCGGCGCATCCGGTTTCGGACCACCGCGTTGCCGACCTTCTTGGTGATGGTGATGCCGAGGCGCATCAGGGGGTCGTCGTCACCACGCGGGCGGACGAGCAGGACGAAGCCGGGCATCGGCGCCCTCCTGCCCCCATTGGCAGCCAGAAAATCCGCGCGGCGCCCGAGCACCGCGTAGGGACAATCGCTCAGGCGGACAGCTTCTTGCGGCCGCGGGCGCGGCGGGCGGCCAGAACCTTGCGGCCGCCGGGGGTCGCGCTGCGCGAACGAAAGCCATGGCGCCGCTTGCGGACCAGGTTGCTCGGCTGGAAAGTGCGCTTCATTGTCTCTGCCTCAAATCAAAAAACAAAAGGGCCGCCGACACGCGGCAGCCGCTGATCGTCGGCGCGCTTAGGCAAAAGGCCGGCGCGAGTCAATCTCCGCGACGGTGGAAATGCCCCGATGATGCCCTTTTCCGCGCTCCGGCGGCCCTATGCCCAACCTTATAGCAGGATTCGTTTCGCCCGATGGCTCTTTTTCGTTTCACGGGCGTTCGCCACGCGCAGTTCAGTCTTTTCAGGAGATGCTCATGCGCCGTTCGTTGCTGTGCGCCATGCTCGCCCTTCCCCTTCTCACCGCCTGCGGATCGAAGACCGACACGCGCCTCAAGGCGCTGGAGGATCGCCTCGCCAAGGTCGAGGCCGCCGCCGAGACCGGCAAGGCGGTCAGCCTGAAGCCCGGCGCCGCCGGCTATGGCATCCTCCAGAGCGACATGGGCCGGATCGCCGTCGCGATCGCCAAGGTCGAAACCTATGCCGGCGGCACCCGCGTCACGCTCGACTTCGGCAACCCCACCGCCGCTCGCCTGTCGGGCATGAAGGCGAAGATCGAATGGGGCGCGGTCGATGGCAAGGGAATGCCGGTCGTCAACGCCAACCAGTCGACAAGCTTCACCGCCCCCGAGCCGCTTCCCGCCGGCAGCTGGAAGCAATATGTGATCGACCTGCCGGGGGTTCAGCCGACCCAGTTGGGCTTCGTGCGCGTCTCGGGGTTCGAGAGCGGCAATGTCGATCTTCTGAGCAGCTGATCGGCTATGTCCGAAGGGTGACGCGCTCCGGCCGCGTCACCCCGCCAGCCAGACCGACAGCGCGGAATCGGTGCGCATCGCGCCGATCGCCCGGCGTTCGCCATGTTGCAGGCAGATCGGGCGGACGAGCGGCCAGGACACCGCCGCCCAGCAGGAATGGGCGCCGGGCCTCGGACGGACTTCATAGATCGCGTCGGCAGCGCCCGATCGGTCGAGATCGATCCGCATCCACTGGATGATCGCATTGGCCTCGCCAGCTTCGGCGACGACCGGGCACTCGGTCGCAACCGCGCCCCAGCTGCCGGGGTCGTCGAAGCGGAAATCGTAAAGGCAGGCGACGTCGGACAGCAGTCGCACGCACGGGTCGCCGACCTTGATCCGGTGCGAGGGCGACGCGATCCGGTTGAAGGCCGACAGGTCGAACCCTTCATGATTGCCCATGCGCCGGCTCTCCAGCGTCGGATCATGCCCGAGGGCGGCGAGGATTCGGCCCTCGGCAGGGATCACGCTTCCACCGGGCCGCAGCAGCCGGGGAACGACGTCGCGGTGCACCGCCAGCGTATGTTCGCCGAGCAGCATATTGTCGACGATCTCCGACACGATCACGTCGACCGGCCGCTCGAGATCCTTGCCCAGGACGAGGTCGGCCGAATTTTTCGGCACGATCGTCAGGCGATCCTCCACCCCGTTGGCCTGCGCGACCGCCATCGCCATCCGCGCGACGGCGGGGTTCATCTCGCAGGCGACCACCCGTCCGGCCCCCGCCCGCAACGCGAGCAGGCTCAGCAGGCCGGTGCCCGCACCGATGTCGAGGACGAGGCTGTCGGGGCCGACGACGCGCCGCAGCGCTGCCTCATAGGCCGCATTCCGCACCGAATCGCGGACCAGCCGCCAGTGCCAGTCGGGTACGCCGGCATTGACTATCCTGCCCGCCAGGACGCGCGACCGGCCGCCACAGTCCGGATGGTCGAGCGCGGCCAGCGCCAGATCGAGCGCATCCGCCGCCTTGCCCTTGTCCTGCAGGACGCGCGCGAACATTGCCCAATCATCGGGCCCCTTGTCGCGCAGCATCGGCCATCTGCTGAAGACCGTATCGCCCAGGCTCATTCGCTGTCGTCCCGCTGACCGCCGCTCAGGCGGCCCCTCACCGCTGCATGCGCGGGAGGACGACGCCGGGTCAAGCCGCCCCGATTCGATCCGCCCCTCGACAAGATGCGGCGGTCACGATTAGAACACACAGCGAACATCAGGGGAATCATGCACATGGTGGCGCGGGTCGCGACGGTCGCCTTTCTCGGGCTGGAGGCCCGGGCGGTCGAGGTTCAGGTGCAACTGGCGCCCGGCGTCCCCGCCTTCATCATAGTTGAACCACGAAACAGGCGAAATGTTGGCGTCCGGCTTGGAAGAAGACGTGCTTACGGTGTCCACCAGATTCCCTCAACGCTCTCCGCGAGGATATCGGCTAAGGCATTGCCAGAGCCTTGAAAAGGAAGGTCCCGTTACGGCAATGTTGCCAACGGGCGATATTGGGCGGGGGCTTAAGGAGATAGCTGCCGGGCAGCCACCTTGTTTCGCGCGATCTGCTAAGGCTACTCTGCTGGCCTCAGTCGTGGCGATTTTGACCTAAAAACTTAATGTGCAGATTTACTTCCATCTGATCGTCGTCCTAGATCGAGCAGGTAAGGTAACGAAGAAGGGCGAGTGGATGAAGCCGTATGATGTTGATATCGAATGCCAGACTGTTCGCAACATCCATATAGCCGCAATTATAGCCGCTCGCCACGGCGTTCAAACGCGCGAAGTGGTAGCTCGCATGGTCACATTGTCCCATGAGGCATACGAGCGCTCTACCAGAATGACGGCAGAGGAAGCTGCAGCACGTTTTGTCGAGCCGACGACCTCGAATGATGGCGAGGCGCCCGTGCGCAGCGGAAGCTGGAGACGAAATGGTTGTCTCGCTGTCGCGGCGATTTTGGTTGGATTATTCATTTATTGGCTGTGGTTTGTGCCAGCACCGGTGCCTCACGAGGTCGAAACGGTTACATCGCCTAGATATCAAGCTTGTGAAAGTGATCTTAAGCCAAAACTCGAATATTGCTTGAAGTCTTTATCTGAAAGCAATTGGGGCATGTGCAAGCAAGCCTACATGCGTGATTTTGAATTATGCATAAAATAGAACGTGTCCAGCAAACATTTTTTCACAAAAATCTGTGGTTTGTTCGTTGAAAATTCTACGGCAGGGCAAGAATTTTGTGGTGGATTCTGGTTGATCTTGGTCGGGATCGACTACCTGACATACGAGCTCGGCGCCAGAACGCAGAGGACAGAGCGGATCAATAAGCTCCCAACGTCCATCAGGCAAATCCGGATAGGCGAAGAAAGGCCGCGTATCAAAATTTGTAGCATCTACCTGTCAGGCACCATTGGACATGGTGGTCTCGTCTCGATAGCGATGCCATCAACGGCAAAGCGCGGGGAGTACAATGAGCAAGTTATCGGAATGGTTTGATCGTAAAAGAGCCAGACAAGCAACGCACCTCGAAAAGATACCACGGGGGGAGCGCTTGTCCCTCATTGTGGCGGCGGTTGCCGCATTCGCTACGATTGGATCGGTTGTTGTTGGCTTCATCCAATGGCAGTCAATGCAGCGTAGTATTTTAGTTTCCCGCCAAATTGCTGATCAGCAGTTAAAGTTCGCTCAGAAGGTCGTGGAAGACAGCAACCAAGACACCCGCGAAGCGCTCAATTATACCGCAAAGCTCGTCAGGTCGGCACAGTTAGCTCAAGCAGATACATCGAAATTAGCAACTGAGGCGACTGAATCCAACCGACAGGCAGCGGCCTCAAATCGCACCGCTGCTGGCGCTCTGGCGACAGCGCAGGCTAATTCCCAGAATCAGCTTCGAGCATATGTTGATATTGAATTGGCCCAAGCTCTTCCGCTGTTCAAAAAGGGGGACGAAGGAAAATATTTTTCTGATGTCGAAATTTCAAACACGGGCGCAAGTCCCGCCATTGATCTCACCATATCCGGAAACGCTCTGATAGAGAACACAAGAGATAAGGTTATAGAAGAACTTAAGAAAAATTTATTCTATAAGTCTGCAAGCTCATCTATCATATCAAAGAAACTTAACTTAAGAAATTATTGGAATCACATAACGGAAGACGATGTATCTTCTCAAGAGAATGGAAGTAAACTCGTGGTCATAATTCTCAAGGTAGATTATACAGATATTTATGGTGTAGAGCATATGACCATGAAGTGCCTGATGTTTTTTAATAAGAATAGCGCAGAACTTTGTCCGTCTGAATATCAGGTATTGGACTAGAGACCTATTCATAGCTGGCATATTTCTGACGGGGGAAGACGATCCGCTTGGGTGCTTGAACAAAGCACGGGCTCAAAATTTGTAGCTTTAGAGACAGCCGGAAAGCCCCGCGCCCGAGTGTATCAAAAGTTATTTGACTCGATTACGATACAGTCTCATATAGTAGTAATAACTTGTGAGACTCGGCGATGGCGCGAATTTCTTACTATCGGTGTTCCTCCGACACGCAGAGCATTGAAGCTCAGCGCGCCGCCCTCGGCGGACAGTTCGACCGAGAGTTTAGCGATGAGGGAGTGTCGGGCGCTACGCTGGCGGCGGATCGCCCCGGTTTCGCAAAGCTCCTCAGCTTCATCCGCGATGGCGATAGTCTGCATCTGTATGCGCTCGACCGGCTAGGGCGCGATGCGCTGGATGTGCAGGCAACGGTGCGGAAGCTGCTTGAAATGGGAGTGACGATCGATGTGCGCGGTCTGGGTGTCAACGGCGGAGCAAAAGTCGGCCATTCGGCGGCGTAAAACCAGGCCATCGTGTTACATGCCGGGGGGAGTGGCGTGAGGGCGTAGCCCGAGGGCCACTCCCCCCGGCATTGGTGTAATTTTCAG
>NZ_JAGMXV010000057.1:9971-23302 GCF_018006725.1 Rhizorhabdus sp. | reverse complement strand
TCCTGATCCTCCTCGTCGGCGAGGAATTCGGGCAGCCGGCCCGCCTCGCTCTCCTGCTCTGACGCCGCATCGGGATCGAGGAGACGCAACGGCTCCGGCAACCAACCCGAGCCATCCAGAAGTCGTTCAGCCTCCTTGGCCATGTCGGCCTTCTTCAGATGGTCGATCAGTTGCGCCGACGACTCGCCCTTGGCCTGCCGCACGGCATCCAGAATACGCGGCTTGGTAACCCGGCCGAGATAGTTGTCGACGGTCGGTCGCCAGCCGGCCTGCACCATGTCGAGCCCGACCGCGCGCGCCAGCACATCGGCCTGGTCGAGACGCGTGCGAACGCCATGGGCGGAGACGCGACCCTGATTGTAGCGATTGGCTGGCTCATGGACGGCGTTGACCGCAAACGACGCACAGTGGGCGAACAGCGACGCCTGTGCACCACCATCGAGAGCCGTCAGCGCATCCCAGAGATCGTTCTCGCTCTTTGGCAACCGTGCCTTCCAGACCTCATGTCGCGCCTCGACTGCTTTGGCCGAGACGCTTTCCCTCAGCCCCGGAGCTTGGGCGGGAAAGTTCGGCGTGCGAAGGCTGATCTCAAGACAGCTCCCGGACGATGCGAACCGGTAAAAGGCCGTCAGCACGAAGTTATGCAGAACTGCCTGGAACGCGACCGCTGGATTTCCCGCCAACGCATCACGCAATGCAAGTGTACGATGCGCCGTCAACTCGATGATGAGACGATCCGGCAAAGGTTTGGTCGCGTCCTCATCATCCTCCTCGGCATCAGCAGCGCCGCCTGCGACCGCGATGACCGTGCGCTGGACGGAAGGGCCCACTTCAAGACCTTCGGTCGACGACGCATCGGCGCCCTGCCCGACATCAGGATCAGTTGCCGGCACCTCGTCCTCCGGCCGGACGTAACCCCGGTCCACGGCGAGGCGTCCTTCGGAGTCGATGCTGATGAAGACACCAGCTCGGGCGATCTCCGCCGGTTCGTAAAGCATCGGCCGGTCTTCGAATGCAGCCAGGGCCGACTCGATTTCGCCGAGACGCTGATCGACCTCGTCGGGCAACTCGTCGGCATCCCGGTAGTCGACTTCCAGCTTGGCTTGCTCGGCGTTCAGCGCATCGATGGTGGCCTGCTCCTCAGGCGAGAGATCGACGGGCTTGCCTTCGATTTGTCGTAGGCCTTGAGTGTGACCGTAGGGGAAATCTACGGCGACCGAGATCCACTTCCAGCCTTCGGCAGCAATCGTCTCAGCTTCGGCCTTGAGCTTCTCGGTTACGAGGCGGTCGAGCAAGACGACGTCCTGAAGCCAGCCGCCGTCGTCGTGCTCGAACAGATCCCGCAGAACGCCGCCACCCGCGCTCTGATAGGCATCGAGGCCCACAAATTGGGCCCGGGGATCGGAACCGCGCACGGTGTTCTCCGTGAGCAGCCGGCGGATCTGGTATGGCTCGTCATAACCGGAGCGGCTGACATTCTCCCAGACTTGCTCCTGGCGGGCGTGATCGGCCGTGACCGAGAACGCCATGAGCTGCTCGAGGGTCATGCCGTCTTCGGCATAGACCTCATGCAGCTTTGGCGAGACCGACGCCAGGCGCAGGCGCTGCTTGACGATTGCAGGGTTCACGAAATGACGCGCGGCAATGTCTTCCTCGCTCATGCCGAGATCGCGGAGTGTCTGGAAGGCCCTAAACTGATCAAGCGGATGCAGGCCGACCCGCTCATCGTTCTCCGCCACCGAATCGTCCTCGGCGATGCCCCCTTCACGCACAACGCACGGCACCGCCTGCGTCTTTGACATCCGCTTCTGTTTTACCAGGAGCTCGAGAGCGCGATAGCGCCTGCCGCCCGCTGGCACCTCGAACATGCCGGTCTCGTTGCCATCTGCATCGACGACGGCCCGGACACTCAGACCTTGCAGAAGCGTACGCTGCGCGATGCTCTCGGCTAGCTGCTCGATCGAGACACCGGCCTTGACGCGGCGAACGTTCGACTGGCCGAGCACGAGCTTGTTGAAGGGAATGTCCCGAGAAGGGGACAGCGTGATCTTTTGTACGGCTTTCGTCATTTTGGCTCTCCACGACGGGTGGCCGTGAGACTCTCTCTCGGCTTCCAACCCGTCGCGAACAGCCTCCCCTCCTCTCACTCTCGCGCGAGGCCAGGCATCACGCCGTCTCGTGATCGGCGACAGCCGAATCCAGCGATGCGGGCTCAATGGACCCGGGAACGAAACCGAGCAAATAGTCCGCGGCCTTGCTCGCCTGCGAGGCGGCCCGCACGATGGCGCGATTGTCTTCACGCAGGACTTCGAGCCAGGAGCCGATATAGTCGGCATGGCGCACGGTGGGGACGATCCCTAGCGACGCGCAGCTGAACGCGGAACTCAATTCGGCGACCAGCTCTTCGAAGGCATATTTCTTGGTACCGTAGGATCCGCTCTGGTCGCGATTGAGACGCGACGGGTGCCCAGTCGCATGACCGAGTTCATGCAAGGCCGTACGGTGCCAGTTGATGGGTTCGAAATAGGCCTGCGGCGGCGGGACCTGAACATAGTCTTCGGCTGTTGCATAGAATGCGCGATCTCCACCGATCCGAAATGGAATTCCGCTGGCCGTGATCAGGGCATCGACCGTCGGTTCGATGAGGCCGGCCGGCGGCGGCGGCGCAGCGGTGGCAATGTCGTCGGGCAGTTGCTCGCACTGATCGGTGTTGAAAACGGTAAATCGCTTGAGGAACGGGATCGCCTGCGCGTCTTCGCCGGTCTCGGCGGCGCGGCGCTTTTCATCATTCGGCACGAAACGATCCGCGTAGACGACGGTAGTCCCGCGCTCTCCCTTGCGAACGTGGCCGCCAAGAGAGAGTGCCTGGCGGAAAGTGAGCCAACTTTGACCGGTAAATCCGCGTTCGATCACGACTCCCCAGAGGATGAGGATGTTCACACCACTGTATTGCCGGTTGGTCGACGCATTTTTCGGCATGGCCAGCGGCGCTTTCGCCGCGGCAGTACCCCAGGGCTGAACCCAGGGGACGCGTCCGGCCTCAAGCTCGGCGATGATCTTGTCGGTGATTTCGTTGTAGAGGTTCGCCCGGTCCTGGCCGGCGCGCGCGCAAGCATTAGGGTTTGACATCGCGGGTCTCCGCGACGGGCACCGCGAGCCTCTCTCGCAGATTGTAACCCGTCACGGAAAACCAGCCTGCACTCTTACTCTCAGCTTCTTGCCTTAGGCCGCAGGCCTGATCCGGCGTGCGCCAGGGGCGCATCGCCCCAAGAGAAATGGCACCCGCAGGAGCGTGAGCATAGCGACGCCGAAGGCGGCACGCGGGACCGAGTGCAGCGACGAGACCGGTTAAAAGGGCACCCGGGAACGGGGCAGTGATAACGATCGCCGCAGGCGAGCCCCTTTTCCGAGTGCCCCCGGCGAGGAGCACCAAAGCTCTGGCGCGAGGGATCGAAGCCGCAGGCCGAGACGCGGCGCGGCTCGGTTCACGAGAGCCCGGTGCGGCCCTGGCCGCACGCGCACAACCACTAAAAGACTTGAGCGAAAGTGATGCTGGCAATCCTGCGAGAACAGCCTGGCAATTTCACAGTGGTCTCAGAACGGGCGAAAACCTTGTCCTCTGCTGACTGAGAATCCCAGCCTTGTGTTAGCAGCCGGAACAAACGGCGGACCACTAGATTCGTGTATTCGGAGTTATTCAATGCTGATGACCAGTGAGCGAAGGCCGGCGATACGGACACTGCAGGGTTGGGCGATCCACGTGCTCCAGGAAGCGGGCGCCATCCGCGAATGCGAAGAGCATGGTTGGATGCAGGACCGCGCCGATCCGCATGCACGAGAGCGAGCCTTCGATATTGCCCGTCGAGACCCGCCAGCAGACGTCTCCCGTCAAGCCGCGGAGGCCGCGCTTCACGACGTGCTCGACTCGATTGGCGATACCTGCCCAGAATGCCCCCCTGACGAGGAGGACCCGCGCTAAGCACCGACGCCGACCCGTCTGCTACTCAGCGGCCTAGCCGTTTCTCCACCCGCTTGCGCGCGTTGCCGACCTTTTTGACGGCCTTTTTCACCGCCGGCGCCGACTTTCCGGTCTTCTTCGCCTCGTACTGCACTTCGTAGTCCTGCCCGCCTGCCACCCGCGCCCGGTCCTGCTTTCGTCCGCGCGCCGTTTTGCTCTTCTTCGCTGCCGCCATCGGTGCCTCCTGTTGGGACATCGAAGCAACGCGACAGGGATTCGCAGGTTCCGGAACGATTCGAACTGTGCCAATTTGAATCGGCTGTAGCGTGGAGTTCTTCAGTGGCGTTTCAGCGTAACAAGCCGGCGGCTATCGGCGTCAAGGCGCCTTTCCCCGCCTTCATCGAACCGGCCCTGGCATCCTCGACAGAGAAAGTGCCGTCGGGAGAGCGCTGGATCCACGAAATCAAGTTCGACGGCTACCGTGTTCAGGTCCATCTGGCCAACGAGACGGCGAAGATCTCCACCCGGCGCGGCCACGATTGGACGCACCGCTTCAAGAAGGTCGCTCATGACGCCTGGCGGATCAAGGCGAACTCTGCGGTGGTGGACGGCGAGATCGTGGTGCCAGCTGCCGATGGCACGACCGACTTCTCGGTCCTGCAGAACGAGCTCAAGGGTAAGTCGAGGAGCATCGTGCTCGTGGCGTTCGATCTGCTCTATCTGAACGGCCGAGATATCCGGAAGCTACCGCTTTTTCAGCGCAAGGCCGAACTCAAGAAGATCCTGACCGGCACCGACATCCAGTTCAGCGAAAGCTTCGCGATAGACGGCCGCGAGATGTTTGCGCACGCCTGCAAGCTTGGCCTCGAAGGTGTCGTCTCGAAGGTCCGGGACGGCGCCTATCCGGCCGGACGCACGAATGACTGGGTCAAGAAGACCTGCGTGCAGCGTGAGACCCTGACTATTGCGGGTTTCGCGCTCGATGGAACGAAGTGGGACGGCATCTACGTCGGCCGGCGTAAGGGCGACGATCTAATATACGCCGGGAAGGTGGACCATGGATTCGACAAGGCATCAGCCGCCGACCTTCAGAAGCGTCTGAAGCCGCTGATCCGCAAGACGCAGCCTTATGCAAAGCGGATTGCGCACAAAGGAATCTGGGTCGAGCCCAAGCTGCTGGCCGAGATAGAGTACCGTGCAAAATCAGCGGAGGGAAAAGTCCGTCATCCCTTCTTCAGGGGGCTTCGGGAGGATCTGTAATGGATGCCTTTGACCGCTTCTGGGAGTGGGCGGAAAAGCCGCTCGATAGTCCGCTGACGATCCCTGCGGAGCTCCATCGAGCGGTTATGGAGCTGTCTCCGGAGGACAGGCGGGACCGCGCAAAGGTCAATGAGGCCGCAGGGCGGGCGGTTTCCGACCGATAGTTACCAGCGAGCGCCCAGTCTGAGCGCGCCCGCTCGAGACCCACCATTCAAGATTGACCTGCTTGAATTGGACAGTGTCCGAATTCGCGAAACGGAGTATGATCTGGTCATCACCGGCAAAGGCACTCTGCCCGCGGGCACCGGTGACTGAGAGACCAATCGCGCTCCCGCCTGCAGCAGGAGCCACCAATGTCTCATTATTCCGAACGTGTCATCCTTGCCCGTCACCATGTTGCCAAAGGACGTCAGATCGTCGAAAGGGCAGCAACGGATGGTCCGCAAGGGTGGCGCAAACATCGCAGAAGCTCTGAAGCTCCTGGCTCTCTTTGAAGCAACGCAAAATATCTTCGAGGATGATCTGGAGCGCATCTTGCGGGAAGAGCGCAACTGCTAAGGCTCGCGACTTGGCAGTTTAGAGTCTGGCAATTTCCGGTCTCGGCGGCAAATCAGGCGTTAACGCTAAGACACGAGATGGTCGCACTTTGAGACCTAGCCTCGCGCGCGTCGTAACGCGACTTCCAACCGGGCCTTCTCCTTTTCCCAACGCGCTTCCTCGTCCCGCGCGCTTTCCTCAAGAACTTCGAGCTGTTGTTGAATGTCAGCGGCCTTTTCTTCGTGCTTGCGACGGGCCGCGTCCAAGGCACTTTGCGCCTTGTCGACGGCGTGCTGCCGTCGCTCACGCTCCTTCTGCCGGACGGCCTCCTCCTTGGCACGTTCGCGCTCCCGTTGCATCTGCTCCTTCTCTAAAGCAAGTGCAGCCTTCCGGTCGGCCGCATCGTCGTGGGCCCGCTTAGAAGGCTTCCGCGGTTGACGGCGGCCTGTCTTCTTTGAGCTGCCGCTGGCAAGGTCGGTAGGTAGCTCGGCATGCTCCCTGAATGGCCCGTTGGAGCCGACGGGTCTCTTCAGAACGATGCCCGGCGCAGCCATAGTCGCCTCGATGACGTCCGGATCGTCGCTTTCCTTCGCCGCGCCCTGGTGGAAGAGATTGCTGTCAGCGCCCCAGGCTTCGAGGGCCGCTTTCATGGAGGGAGCGGCGATCGCCAGATCGAAGAAGCCCAGCGAGGTCTGATAGGTCTTCAGTTTTCTGGCCATCGGTCTGATCCGCCCTCGTCGATCGTCAACGTCTCGCACGCCACCATGCCTGCGGAACACGACGCGGCCCCGAAGCGTTCCCCAATCCTTGAAGGACGTCCATGCATTTCGCAACGCGCTCTTAAGGATTGGCCTTGAATGAGCCGGATGTCGACCCTGCCCAAGCGCCTGCAGCCGATGCTTGCTACGCTTACCGAGGCGCCGTTCGACGACCCCAGCTGGGTTTTCGAGGACAAGTACGACGGCTTCCGGATGATCGCGGAAATCCGGCGGGGCAAAGTTGCGCTCTACAGCCGCAACGGCAAGATAATCAGCCGCAGCTATATTGAGGTCGCCAAAGCGCTGGAGGGCGTGAAGGGCGACGCCGTGATCGATGGTGAGCTTGTCGCGATCGGTAAGGATGGCGTCTCACATTTCCAGTTGCTTCAAAACGCGCTGCGCCATGAGGCGAAGCTGCTGTACTGCGCCTTCGATCTCATGTTTGAGAACGCAGCGGACTTGCGCAACCACCCCCTCCTCGAGCGGAAGAAGCGGTTGAAGGCAATACTGCCGCGCGACAAGTTGATCGCCTTCAGCCATCACCGCAAAGCGAACGGCATGAAATTCTTCGCCGAGGCCGAGCGGAAGGGTCTGGAAGGCGTCATGGCGAAGCGCGCCGACAGCGCGTATGCGTCCGGAAGCCGGACGGCGGATTGGCTGAAGATCAAGACAGCAAAGCGGCAGGAAGTGGTGATCGCGGGCTTCACGGCGCCGAGGCGTACAAGACCATACTTCGGCGCCCTGGTCCTCGCCGTGCGGGAAGACGACACATGGCGCTATATCGGACATGTTGGCACTGGCTTCAGCCACAAGGTCCTGGAAGACCTCCACGCCAAGCTCGTGAAGCTGACGATCCCGAAATCACCCTTCCCTGCCAAAGTGAAGGACGAGGCCGCCACGACCTGGGTCAAGCCCTCGTTGGTCGCCGAGGTCAAATTTGCGCAGTGGACGAGCAAGGGCGAACTGCGCCAGCCCGTCTACCTCGGGCTCAGGTCCGACAAGCGGGCGAAGGATGTCGTGCGTGAGCGAGAACGTCCGCGCAAGTAGCTTCCCTTCGGCGAAAGCCGGCAAAAAGGATTGATGCACTCTCCGCCGACACTCACTCGCCTCCAAGGTCGTGGATTTCCGGTCGCATGCCGTCAGGCGTGAGTTCGAGCGTCGCAAACGTGATCGGCAGCTTGAAACGCCGAGGTCCCGCGCTGCCGGGATTCAGGTAGAGAATGCCACCGACCGTGTCGATCTTCGGTACGTGGGAATGCCCGGAGACGATGACGTCGAAGCCGGCGCCGAGATCGGTCTTCAGCGTCTTCAGGTCGTGCAGAACGTAGATCGACTTACCTGCCAGACGGACGAGTTTCGTGTCGGGGTAGTCGCGAGCCCACTTGCCACTGTCCACGTTTCCACGAACGGCCGTGACGGGTGCGATCCGGCGAAGCGCGTCGACGATCTCGGGGCGTCCCATGTCGCCGGCATGAATGATGTGATCGACGCCCGTCAGGCCTCGCTCCGCCTCGGACCTCAACAGGCCGTGCGTGTCCGAAATGACTCCAATCCTGAACATCATTTCCCGACGCTCTCAGCCGAGATCGCCAAAAGACGATCGAGAAACTCTACCTGAGCGGACAGCATCTTGGTCCGCGCTAACTCGATATCAAACCATTCCGCGCGGTCGACTTCGGGAAAGCTCTGCCGTCGACCGCTTCGAGGCGGCCATTCGACATCGAAGGTATTGCTGGTCAGTGCTGCCGGATCAAAGTGTCCCTCGCCGCCGAATGCGATGACGCGCTTGCCTCCTCGCTGTCGGACCTCCCCCAGCGCCTGGAGTGGACCAATCGAAGCGCTCGGGCCGAGTTCTTCGGCAAATTCTCGTTGAGCAACGTTCTCCGGAACATCATTGGCATCGATTTCGCCCTTTGGAATGGACCAGGCGCCATCATCCTTCTCACGCCAGAACGGACCGCCGGGATGAACGAGCAGAACCTCGAGCCCCCGAGCTCCTCCCTTGCGGTATGCGAGAATGCCCGCGCTCAAGGTCGATCTCCTGGAAGTCTTTTTCACCGCAGCCATATGGCTCCTACTTTGCAGAGCAATCGAGAGCCGGCGAGCCGTCGTCCCGCCATACGGGACCGCGTTCGCCAAGCGCCTGCTTAGCTTCGTCCGCGGTCCTATGCACCGTTACTTCGGCCTCGCGCTCGGCCGCCTTCCTGGCGCACGCACCTACCCGCCGGGTCGCCATTAGACGGCGACGAGATGATCTCGCGTGACCTCGTTGAGACGGATTTGCCATTCGCCAGAGCCTGCCACGGACGACGAAGGAGTGCCGTCCGGCGTCACCGGATGCTTCACGACACCTAAGCCGACTTCCGCTGCGGCTTGGCCGCCGGCTTTTTCGCCGCGGCCTCCTTCGCCGGCTTCTTGCCTGCGATCGGCATCAGCATTTCCTTCTGCCCGGCCGCCGCCTTGCGCGGCTTTTTTCCTGATTTCTTGGGTGCCTCTGTCGCTGAGGCGCCCTCTCTTCCGATGCTCTTTCGCAGCGCGTCGATCAGGTCCACCACGTTCTCGCCGCGGGGACGCGCTTTCGCGGTGATGGGTTTGCCGGCGCGCTTCTGATTGATCAGTTCGATGAGGGCGGTTTCGTATTGGTCTTCGAACTTGTCCGGCTCGAAATGGCCCGCCTTCTGATTGACGATGTGCTTGGCGAGATCAAGCATGTCCTTGGTGACTTTGACATCCTGAATGTCGTCGAAATACTCATCAGCTGAACGGACTTCGTAAGGATAGCGCAGTAGCGTTCCCATCAGGCCCTTGTCCAACGGCTCCAGCGCGATGATGTGCTCGCGATTGGTCAGCACCACACGGCCGATCGCGACCTTGTTCATCTCGCGGATGGTTTCCCGAATAACGGCGAAAGCATCGTGCCCGACTTTACCGTCGGGACGCAGATAGTAGGGGCGAATGAGATATCGCGGATCGATCTCGCTGCGGTCGACGAACTCGTCGATTTCGATCGTTCGCGTTGATTCCAGTGCGACGTTCTCTAGCTCCTCCTTCGTCACCTCGATGAAGGTGTCCGTGTCGACCTTGTAGCCTTTGACGATGTCCTCGTTGTCGACCTCCTCGCCGGTATCGGCATCCACCTTAGCGTACTTGATCCGATGGCCGGTCTTTCGATTCAGCTGGTTGAACGAGACCTTTTCGGATTCCGACGTGGCCGGATAGAGCGCAACCGGACAGGTGACGAGGGAAAGACGCAGGAAGCCTTTCCAGTTGGCGCGGGGGGCCATCGCGGGGAACTCCATTACTGATGCCGGATTAAAGACGAACGACCGGGCTTGGTTCCGACATCGCGACCCGCCCCACAGCGGGATTTTTCTCATCGGCCTGCCTGGCCGGACTCGACATTTGTTCTTGTTATGTTCTAATTCGGGCATGACCGACCGACCCGCGAGCTGGCGCATGCCGACCCCGAAACAGATGGAAAAATTGGCCGCTGAAGCCGACCGCAGACGAGCGCCGCCCGCTGCGGGTCCAGATGCCCCCCTCCCGGCCGAATATTGGGAATCGGTCCTGAAAGACGCACGCGCCGGCACGACCGGGGCTCAGATGCGGCAGCGACGTCTTTCCGAGATTCAGCGTCACGTGCTGCGCGTCTCCTGCCGCCGCTGCGAGCGGACCGTGGAAATCCAGACCGCTGATGCCGTTCGACTGTATGGCGCCAACGCGCTCTGGAAGGACGTCGCGCAGCGGCTGCTCGACAATACCTGCCGGCAGCGCACCGGCAGGCATGAAGAAGACGGGTGCTGGCCAGCGTTCGAGACGCCGTAGCCGCTCTGGATTTGCCGATCCGATCTCTTTGCGCCTGGATGTCTGGATGGCCCCGAAGTATCACCCTACGCCCTTGTCGGGCGGCGATCGCAAGGCTCTGGCGAAAGAGCTCGGCAAGGCACGCGCGATGGCCAGCATGCTGGCGACCCAATCGGCGGAGATGCGGGCCAAAGGCGGGGCGATGATCCAGCAAGCCGACAGGCTGCTTTGCGAAAGCTGGAACGAGCGGATGTGGAGTGACGGCGAACCGATCGATCCGTCGCCGACCATCGATCAGGCCGTAAATGGAGGCTTCCCCTGGCTGGAGATCAGGTGCGCGCGCTGCAAGACGCCGAGCGATGTCGACCTGGCCGCGATGAAGCACCCGCCGACCACCTTCGTGCACGATCTCGCCAGCCGGCTGCGCTGTCGCAAATGTGCCAAGGCCGGCCGGCGTCCATCCGCGACTCTGCTACAGTTGACCTGGCAGCCGCGCCACCCTCGAGCCGAATCCTGACCGATGTGCAATCTTTATTCGATCACGACCAATCAAGCCGCGATCAACGCGCTGTTCCGCGTTGTCAACCGATACGTTGGAAATCTGGCGCCGATGCCGGGGGATTTTCCCGACTACAAGGCACCGATCGTGCGCAACGGAGTGGAGGGCCGCGAGCTCGCTACGGCGCGATGGGGAATGCCGTCGTCATCAAAGGCGCTGATGGACGCCACGAAGAAGCGAGCCGAGAAGCTGCAGGCCAAGGGCAAGGCAGTGGATTTCAAGGAATTGCTGCGAATGGAGCCGGACGGCGGCACGACCAACATCCGCAATGTGAAGAGCAAGCACTGGACGCGATGGCTGGGGACTGAAAATCGCTGCGTGGTGCCGTTCAACTCGTTCAGCGAGTTCAACAAGGCCGAGGGCGGTGATATCTGGTTCGCGCTCGATGAGACACGTCCCCTCGCCTGCTTCGCCGGTATCTGGACCAACTGGACGTCCGTCCGGAAGGTCAAGGAAGGCGAGACGACCAACGACCTCTACGCGTTCCTCACGACGGAGCCCAACGCCGAGGTCGGCGCCATCCACCCCAAGGCGATGCCGGTGATCCTGACAACGCCAGATGAAGTCGAGACCTGGATGACGGCCCCTGCGGACGAAGTACTGAAATTGCAAAGGCCGCTTCCGGACGGAAGCCTCCGGGTCGTCGCTCGCGGCGTCAAGGAAGACCCAATAGGGCCGACGACGTGACGGACGAGACCGACTACCAAACGGGGCCAGCACCGCATCAGCGCAAGATCATTCTGTCGATATAGACATCTTCTACGCATCAGTGGAGCAGCGGGACAATCCGGACTTGCGTGGCAAGCCAGTCGCTGTGGGCGGGATCGAAAGAGCGCGGTGTCGTAGCTGCAGCGAGCTATGAGGCGCGAAAGTTTGGAGTTAGGTCGGCATTGCCGTCAGTGACAGCCAAACGGCAATGCAAAGAGCTAATTTTCGTAAAGCCGCCGCGCTTCGAAGTCTACAAGGAGGTCTCTCGACACGTCCGGACAATCTTCGCGGAGCATTCTGACGTCATTGAGCCCCTGTCGTTAGATGAGGCCTACCTAGATGTCACCGAGAACATCCAAGGCCTCCCAATCGCGACAGAGATCGCGACCTTGATTAGAGTCAAGATCCTGAGCGAGACAGGCCTGACCGCGTCTGCCGGCATCTCTTACAATAAGTTCCTGGCAAAACTTGCGTCCGACCAACGGAAGCCCAACGGACAGTTCGTGATCACGCCAAAGATGAGGCCGAGCTTCGTTCAGGATCTCCCAGTCGGCAAATTCCATTGAATCGGACCGGCGACCAGTGCGAAGATGCATGGCCTTGGCATCTTCACCGGCATGAATATGCGCAATCAGTCGCTCGAGTTCATGAACGCCAATTTTGGGAAAGCTGGGGCGTATTATTACTGGATCTCGCGGGGGATTGACGAGCGTCCTGTCCGTGCCAACCGAATCCGAAGGTCCGTCGGCGCCGAAAGCACGTTTCGCGGGACTTGGCAGACCACGAAGCGCTGACCATCGAACTGCGCCCACTGGTCGACAAGGTCCGGCAACACTGCGAGGCGACGGGCGCGCGAGGCCAAACGGCGATCCTTTTCAGATTTCGAGCTGATCACTCGCAGCACGTCCGTACGCATGAACGACACCGCGGACGATCTCTCTAGCCTGGCTCTTGAACTATTAGCGCAACTTATGCCGCCAAAGAGGCCGATCCGGTTAATCGGTATCTCTGTTTCGGGGGTTTGTTGGGTCAGGGCTCGATGATGATCAATTGCCACTCATGCTGGCTTGATTTGGCGGGTCCAACCGCATCTCGTTGCTGCTTGCAATAGGTGCCATCCACTCCCCCAATTTACACAGAGCATGCTTGGGAAAACGCGCAAAATATCGCTTTGCAGTCGATAACTCTGACCCAAAGCATATACTGCGCTATCATATACGAATCACCGCATTTGTACTGTTTCAAGGATGGATTACGGCGCTATGGCGCGAGCTACCATGCAAGGCAAAGCGACGCTCGACGCACGATTCAAGTTTGCTGATACCGCGTTTTCGAGCGGCACCGAAGGTTGGAATTCTCAACTTCGTTTTGCCACCGGCATCGCCGACGGCGAGGACTATCTTCTTCGTCTGTTCAAGAAGACCGGAACCCCGCTGGACGAGGACCTGAAGCGGCTCATCACGCACGGCCTCAGGCGTGTCCGGCGTGTTCTGTCGTCACGCCGTGCGCGCCAGTTATTGGTCGAGGTTCTTGAGATCGTCGAGGACCAGGAAGAGATCGGTATCTTAATGGTTGATCCTGGCAGTCCGATCTGCGGGTCATTGCACAGGGTTCGAGCGCGAGAAGGCCGGCTGCTTACGACGACCGGCCGCAAGATGTTTTGGCGCAATATCTTGCGCGTAGCTGAAGGACTTGCACTTTGTCATGATGCGGGCATCGTGCACGGCGCTGTCAGCGAACATACGAT
>NZ_JAGMXV010000057.1:0-9961 GCF_018006725.1 Rhizorhabdus sp. | reverse complement strand
GCTACGAAGCGTGCGTACACATTGCCGACGGCGATGTGGGCGGCGCGGGACATCTGCTGCGGCCCTCCGGCACCGTCTCGTTTCGCCGGGACTGGAGTGATCTTGGGCAGGCAGCGTCGCGGATCCTCGGCCTGACCGAGGACGGCGGCGGTCCTTCCCTGCTGTCGATCGAGCGACGCATGCTTAATCGTCTTGCCGATCCGCCACGCTACCAGCTTTTCGACGGAAGTATCGTGCTAAACGAGATCGCCGAGGTCGTGGCCGATCTTGACCGGTCGGGGTCAAGCGGCGAAGGCGAGCTAATTCTCTACCCTTCCACCCAGGTTACCCAAAGCGACCTTGCATCGCTTACATCGGGCACCATCCCGGCTGACGATAGGGATGCGGTCCTCCGTTTTGTCGAAGAGGATCTCAGCGGACCAACGGTACGCACTGTTGTCGTAGATGAGGCCTTCGTGCGTATCGTCACCGACCTTGCCGCGTATGGCGTGAAAGTCATCGATGACTATGTCGGCATGATCGAGAACGCCAACAAGAGGCGGCCTGACGACTACATCTATGATGCCGTCGAGGTTCGCCACCGGATTCATCTTGCGCGAACTCGGAGAAGCGCCGAAGAGCGAGTACGCAGGCTTGGCCCTGGCGCCAAACCGTGGATTGACGCGAGTGTCACAACAGGAGTGAGCCGATCAGTCGAAGAGATTCCCACTTGGTACGCCCTCATTCTTCTCGAAGCCTTTACCTGGCTGCGGGAGCAATTCCGAATCTATCCCGTCGAAGTGCTTCACCCGCCGTCCGGCGGGGATTCAGATTTGGCCTGGATCGCCTCCCGCGAAGATCCCGACCGGGACATGCGACGCAAGCTGATGGGACTGCGCCCGGCATACGACGCCTTGGCGCGCGAATTGAAGTACGACGACGGCAAACCAAATTGGACTCTTTCACGCAGCGACGCGCTCGCCGGCGATCGGGAGCGATTTCCGGAACTCAGTTATGAGGGAACGGGCGGTGTCGTCGACGGCCGCCTACCGTTCACGTTCGCGACAAGCGAAGCTGTTGTACCGGGGCAGCTTCTTTTTCTTCGTCCTCGAAGAGATGGTGGATTTGAACGCGCAATTCGCCGCCGCCTTCAAAATATTGTGGCGGCCCGGACGAATATTGAACTCTTGAGAGCGATTGACGATCCGGCGCAGGTCGCGCTGGACGAAGTATTACGTGATATTGCGACCCCGAATGCGGTGCCGCCGGACGAGATGGACGGTTCGAAAAAGGTGGCATGGGACGCAATCGTATCAGGCAAGTCCATCAATGTCGTTGTTGGCCCTCCTGGCGTCGGCAAGACGTTCCTAATTTCGAATCTTGTCAAAAGCATTCTGGACAAAACACCGGACGCAAGGCTTCTAGTGTCGGCGCAAAACCACGAGACCTTGATTCAAATGGAGGACGAACTCAAGGCGACACTGGCGAGCGGCACGAAGATCGTCGTTCGTGTCGAGCGGACACGATCGACCGATGAAGTCAGCTCCTTGCGTGCGAGCTCCGTTGATCTTCTTAGGTCCGTTTCGACGGTCGACCACGCCGCTGAAAGCATGATGGTCAACCAACGCTATCAAATCAAGCAGGCGCTCCGGCCCGTTGATGCGTCGGAAGCGACGGTTGCGGAACGCGTATTTCGCGATACCGACAATCTGCTGCTGCGCTCTTCCGATGTCACGCTTGCCACGACATCGTCGCACATCATCGAGGAGATGATTGCCGATGGCGATCAATTCGACTGGGTCATCGTCGAAGAAGCGGCCCGCGCCAACGGTGCGGAACTGATCGGCGCGCTATTGCTGGGCAACAGAAGAATCATGGTTGGCGATCACAACCAACTCTCTCCATTCGATGCCGCCCAGCGGCAACAATTCTACGATCCCGAGCGCGCAGTTGATCTGCTGCGGGACGCGAAGGAGCGGCTTGAAACCATCTCCGATCTACCGCCGGAAGTTACTGAGGCGCTTGATACAGTTAAGTCGAGCGAACATCTGATGAGGGAGGCTCTCGCAACAGCGGCGCGTCTTGAAGAACCGTTTCGATCAATAGCTGAGCGCGAAATTGAGCGCGAAAAGGACACGGGGCGTCCGAGCACGATCGTCAACACGCTGCTGGAACAGAGCCGCATGCACCCCGCCATCGGCGATCTCGTCTCGAATACTTTTTATGACAGAAAGCTCGCTCCCTCCGACCGCGTCAAGCGTCGCACGCTAACGGTCACGTCCACGGTCGCGTACCTCACCTCTCCAATCGTTCTTCTCGATTTTCCGCCCCTCAGCATGTCAAAACGGCGACATTTCGAACACAAAGTGGAGCGATCATTCCGCAACGAGCTTGAGGCGCAGGCCTTGATAGCGGCCTTGAAAGGGTTGCGGCCGATAGTTGGCGCGGACGGCCGCCGACCGACCCTCGTGATCATCTCGCCCTACGCGGCGCAGGTGAGATGGTTCAAGCGCTTACTGCGCGGCCAAGTCAGGAAAGACAAGACCTTGTTCGGCTTCGCGAGCCCGCGCAGTAATGGTGAGTTCGTCTTTACCAGCGATAGCTTCCAAGGTGGCGAAGCCGATGTCGTGGCCGCCAGCCTTACGCGCAACAATGTCATGGTGGGATCGCGCGCGCTCGGATTCGTCAAAAGCCCACAGCGCATGAATGTGCTGCTCAGCCGCGCCAAGCAAAAGCTGATTCTTGCCACAAGCCAGCGCTTCATTCGCGAAGTGGTCGAAGGAATCGATCCGGATGCAAAAAAGGACGATCTTGAATTCCTACGAAAGATGCTGAAGGAGCTCGCGACCCTCGCCGGGACCGATTACGAGCTCGTCAGGAAGGATGCTCCTAGCATTAAGGTGAAAG
Source organism: Rhizorhabdus sp. (assembly GCF_018006725.1). Taxonomy (GTDB): domain Bacteria; phylum Pseudomonadota; class Alphaproteobacteria; order Sphingomonadales; family Sphingomonadaceae; genus Rhizorhabdus. The sequence goes on along the minus strand of NZ_JAGMXV010000057.1, from coordinate 7,075 downwards.
GCGCATCCATCGTCGCGATCGACGAGAACGGGAGGCTTCCGGCGTGAAAATCTACCTTCCCGCTTGGCACTATCGCGCGCGCGCCATCGTTCAACGCACATGGGGATGGAGTCCAATCGAAGAAATGATCCTGCTCGCGCTCGATCGCACCCCAGAAACGATCGAAGAGGTGGCAACGTCGCTCGGGATTCCAAGCCAGGTCGCGGGCTCGACCATCGCGCGGTTGATGCAGTTCGGCCTGGTCGAGCTTCGCCTGGCTCCTGTCCCTCAATTGGCGACAAGCGGCGTCGGTCAAGACTTCATCCGGTTGGGTGGCGCCTTGCCGGAGCGAACTGAAGATCGGGAGATTCACATCAGTCTAGTGCTGGAGAAGGTCGGACACTCGGTCTTTCGCAACCGCGACGTCGAGACCGCTCCACTCTATCGGATGACCCATACAGATCACAAGGTCAACTTTCCTCCGGGCCCAGATGAGACCGATGACACAATGGCGGTCCGCGTAACGCAGCTCGTCGCCGGCATGCTCCGTCCCGGCGAATGGCTGCGCGGCGTTCAAACGATCAACTCCGTTCTCGAAAGAAAATATCTCGCGATCGAACTGAACGACGTCAAGAACGGATTGCTCCCTGAGGGGGCCAGCCAGGACTTGATCGGCGCTCTTCAAGCAACAATCAGGACTGGTATTCTGCCGGAAGCTAGCGATCCGCAGCCAAGCCGGTCAGTGACCGTCGATACGATGATTGGCACCGATCAATTGATCGTCGGCGGCGAACAGCATCTCGAATGCTTCGAACGCATCGTGGGTCAGGCCGAGGAAGACGTTTTCGTACTTTCGACTTTTGTGACGCCTCACGGCGAAAAATACACGGAGCAACATGAACGCATTCGAAAAGCTCTTGAACAGGCTGCGCAGCGTGGCGTGCGCTGCCACTTGTTCTACGGTACTGCGCTAGACACCGACAGAAAGAACGCGATCGCGATGCAGGAGCTCAATATGCGGCTCTCGTCGGTCCGTCGCGCGCGTGGCTTTGTGTTCACGCAGCGCGATTCTGTTCGAAGCCATGTGAAATGCCTTGCCGCGGATGACGGCCACGGCGGCGCTGTCGTCGTGCTCGGCTCCTCCAATTGGCTGTCGTCGCCCTTTTCTGCCTTGGAGGTGTCTGTCGAGCTGACAGAGAACCGCGCGGCCGCGGCGGGCCTGGATCTTTTGCGTTCTATCGTGTCACCTCTTTCAAGCGCCAGCCGTTCGATTGAGACGCTCCAATTCATAGCATCGGATTTAAGGCGCTCGCGGAGCGCCTTAACATCTAGCGCCGATGCTGGAGGGAGTATTCCAGTTCGGATGAGCATTCTCCAGGCTGACGATCATGAGCGATTGATTCGGAGGGTTGCTCACGAAGCCGAAGAGCGATTTGTCTGCTGTACCAACAAGGTCGGAGCTCCCATGGTGCCGGCGATCTTTAACCCCGCCGAAATCGCAGGACGCCGACTCGACGACGTCCGTGTTTACTACTCGCGCCAGACCGGGCCGATCAAACGGCGGCACGTCAAGGCCCACCGCGAACGGCTACATGGTGTAGTCGATCTGATCGCCGTGGAGGATCCGCAAGTCCATGCAAAGTTTCTTTTGTGGGACAGAGATCACGTCGTGGTGAGCACGATGAATTGGGGCTCTCAGTCGGGTTCACCGGATAATCCTCTCGACGAGATCGGCCTCCATTTGGAAGGGCCTGGCATAGCCGAGTTCCTCCTAATGAAGTTCGAGAGTCAACTCGACGATTAGTATCTGACACGTATTTTGGGCTGCGTCCAAATTGTCAACGCGCTGCGCGCCAATTGCGCTGAAATTGCTGAGTTCTTTGTTCAAGGTGGAAAGAGAACCTTTCGCCATCTATCATCAGGCGCAGCCAAAACGCCTGATAAATACAAAGCAGACCGAGCTCGCCGATTTTCCTACAGACTACGACGAAGATCGGTATGACCCCCAAAAATCTGCCGTCGTGAAAGCCACGCCGTCATAACGCAACCCGTTTGCAGTGCTTAGCCGGGTGGGCAGCCCCGATCGGGAGCGTCCAAAAGACCGCCTCACGAATTTTACCGTGGCGTTCTAGTCGTGACCCACCGAATGACGCCATCCGTCATGTAAACCACGGCGCCCCGAGGTGCTCCTGTGGCACGAAGATAGTCGCTCAGCTGAGCGGCATGATCGCGCCTATCCTGCTCGCTGGGCGCGACATCGCTCTTCCAATCCAGGACAACGGCAGGCTGACCATCTTGAACAGCGATGGCATCTATCCGCCCAGCCAGCGCAGTCGCCGCGGGTGAAGCCGAGAGCATCGCATAAATTGGCCACTCCGGAGCGAGGCTTGGCCTGAGTGCGGCGATTTCGGGCAGTGCAAGGGTGCGCGCGACGGTCACCGCTATTTCCTCTGGGTCCGGAAGCTTCGCTCCGTTGTCAGCATCAATTATAAGCTGCGTCATCAGCACTCGCGCACGTGCAGCGACGACCGGCATCTCCTCGGCCAGTTCGCCGGTAAGCATCTCCTCCATCAGCTTGTGGAGAATAAGGCCCCGCACGCGGCCGGCGCCGACCGGCAATTCGGTTTCTGGGGCTTCGCCAGGCTCCATCGCGATCGCCTCACCTCTTGGCGCTCGATCAGGATCGTGATCGCTTGGCCGCAGCCACTGGAGCGGCATCGCCGCGGCGGCGATCGCGGCACGCTCTGCCCCGAACAGCTCCGGCGTCTGCGTATTCGGAGGCGCGACGTCGGTCACGCGGGCGACCGGCGTCAAGTGCGACAGGACAAGCTGCGGCAAGTCCCGATGCGCAAGATCAACGATCCGTGCCCAGGACCGCTGCTCAGCCTGAGGCAATTCCGGAACGATCAGAAGTTCGCGGGCGCGCGTGCAGGCGACATACCAGAGGCGCTCCCGCTCGCGGGCCAAGCTATCGTCTTCAGACTCGAGTGCGCGAAGCAGTTCCGGCGGAACCACGTCGCCAATCAGCCAATGCAGTGTTTCGTCGTCGGCGCGGTAGACGAATGCCTCGCGCGAGCGCAGCAAGGTGCCGGTGTTGATCGGAATTACCACCGGCCATTCGAGACCCTTAGCGCTGTGGATCGTGATGATTTCGATCGCATCGCCTTCCGCATCAACTCGTCCCTCATTGTGGGGCACGCCGTCGCGCCATTCCCGGGCGAGATCCCGAACGAACTTCCTGAGGCCTCGCACACCGTAAGGCCGCGCACGTTCCAGGAACGCTTCGAGATTGGCGGCCGCGCGCGCACTACGATCACCCTCGCGCGCGGCGAGGGTTGCACGGACCGCGAGGCGTTCGATCGCTTCGGCCAAGAGCAGCGCAGGCGTGGTCGCCCGCACGCGTTTTCTGAGGTCTTGTAGGATCGCGAGCGTGCGACGTGCCAGAGGATGGGCGACATGATCGACATCGGTCAGCACCGAGAAGCGCTGGGGCGCTTCGGCGCGATCGAGATGCGGCGGAAGACCCACGGTGATGTCGAGTAGCTCCTCCTCAGTAAGCCCGACCAGTGGGCCACGCAGCAGCGCGCCGAAGGCCAATGTGTCGCCAGCGTCGGCGAGTACGCGAGCTAGCGCGAGCAGGTCCTGCACTTCTTGCCGGCGGAACAAACTCTTGCCGGCCTGCGAGGCGATCGGCAGCCCGCGCTGCTCGAGCGCGCGCTCATAACGCCAAAGCTCGGCGCCAGTTGGCGCAAGCAGGGCGATGCCGCCGGCAGTGAGCGGTACGATTGCGCCGTCCTCGTCGCGGATAGGGAGATTGCCGATAAGGCGGGTGCAGAGATCGGCAACGGCTTCGGCCTCCGCGTCGCGGATTTGAGCGGGCCGAGAATCAGGCGGCACATCCACTGTGATTCGCGCCGCGCAGGGCAGATCATGATCGGGGTCGCCGAGCGTCGACGTGAGCGGCACGTAACCGGGCTGGCCTTCTCCCGACAACGGGCGCGCGAAGCAGCGGTTGATGTGCCTAAGGATGTCGGGACGCGAACGAAAATTGGCGGTGACCTGAACGATATTTTCCGGCAATTGCCGCTCAACAGCGGCGCGCGCCTGCGAGTATGAGCCGATATCGGCGCCTCGGAAGCGATAGATTGCCTGCTTCGGGTCACCGACCATGAATAAAGCCCCGGCACGCAGCACGCTGTCCTGCCAGCGTCCGGCGCGATCCTTCCCCGCGATCCCGAAGAGGATCTCTGTCTGAACAGGGTCGGTGTCCTGAAATTCGTCGACGAAGATGTGGCGATAGCGTTCTCCAAGCGCGCGGCGCACGTCGTCATGCTGGCGCACCAGCGCACGCGCCTTCTCGAGCAAGTCGTCGAAGTCCAAGACTGCAGCGGCCCGTTTGAAGGCGGCGTAGTCATCGAGTACTTCGTCGAGCTCGGCCGCAAGCTGGGCGACAAGCGCGGTCGCGAACCGACCAAGAACGGTCCGGTAGCAGCGATTGACCCGCTCAAAGCATGCGGTCGCCTCTTCATTGAGGAGCGCGCCTCGCTCTTTGCCCGCGACACGCTCCCAAGCTGATTTCCGTCTCGGCGTGAGAAGATCGAAACTGTGTCGGCGCATGCACGCGAGCTGTGGCGGATGGGCGAGACGCCAGAGCGTGGCAAAATCCGGTGGAGGGTCGAAACTACCGGCGTAGAAGTTGGCGAGCGTCTCAAGCTCTCCGACCAATTCTAGGGTCTTGGGCTCGACCGGCTGCGACGAAATCCAGCGTCGGAAGTCCGCGACGGCGTCGACCAGGTCGATGTCGGGCCGACCGCCGAGCTCGGCGGGCAGAGCGCGTGCGCCGCGATATCTGAGACGGAAGCGTGCGAGTTCCTGAAGAGTATCGACGATGCGACGCGGATCATCGCGCGAGAGTGTCGCGATGGCATCGCCTGGCCGCTCGGGCGCATTCAATCGCCGTTTCAGCCACTGCTCGAAGACGGAATCGAAGGCCGCCGCCGCCTGAACGGCGTCAAGAATGCGCGCGCCCGGATCAATGTCGGCCTCAACCGCATAGCTGGAGATGATCGTCTGGCAAAATGCGTGAATGGTGGCGGTTGTCAGTTCGTCGAGCTTCGCCGCTGCACCGGAAAGTGCGCGTCGTTGGTCCACGTTTAGTCCGTTGGGCAGAGCAAGCCGCAAAGGTTGAGGCACACGTCCCGCAAGCAGCTCCTCGACATAGCGTTGCACGCGCGTCGCCAGCCCGCTCGCGGCAAGCTCTGTGAAAGTGATCGCGGCGATCGCGCCGGGCTCGGTGCCACGCGCGAGCAGCATGGTCAGGCGTCCGGCCATTAGCGCCGTTTTGCCGGTGCCGGCGGCGGCCTCGACGAGCAACGTGGCGTCGAGATCAGTCAGGATGCGAAGCCGTGCGGGATCGTCGGCGAGTGTCATCGGCAGCCCCACACTCGTGCAAACCCTCCGAAAGCGCGCATGAACGCGCCGTTCTTGAGCTGAAGATAGGCTGCTGGCGACGACGGCAGGGCTATGCGGAAGTCATTGTGCTCTTCCTGAGCGTCGGGGCCAGGCAGGGCATGGCCACCGCGCAGGAGGGTGATGGCCGCCGTGACATGCCCGCCGAGTTCGGCGATCGCCTGGTCGACGTCCGGTAGGCGATAGGGCCTCGGCTCTTTGTTGCCGAGAAAGACGAGGCGCGCGATCACGCGCGGATTGTCGGGGAGCAACTGACTGGCCGCGACCGAATAGATGACGCGCTGAAGCTCCGCACCGCGGCCAAGCACGATCTCCTCCGCTCGGCGCGGTTCTACGCCGGTCTTATAGTCCGACACGCGCACGCCGCGACGGTCGCCGGTGAGATCGAGCCGATCGATATTGCCTCGGATGCGCACCTGGGTACCGGGAATCGTAACAAGGGAATCGGGGCGCCAGGGTAGATCGTGTGCCATCGCACCATCGCCAGCTTGACTGAAAGCAAGCTCCGTCCAGCTTCGCGTACCGGGTTGGAACGTCTCGTCAAGCGTCAGTGCCTTGAGGGCGAGCTGAGCTGCGGCAGCGAGCGTGTGTTTCCAGAGCAACGCGGGCGGCGCCGATCGCTTGAGTGGCCAATGCGTGCGGACCGTCTCCGTCGAGGTCGCGAGCGCAGCTTCGATTTCCTCCCGGGACGCACGCGCATAGCCCGGCACAGGTTCGAGCGCATCAACCGTGCGCTTCAGCAACTCATGGACCAGCTCACCATAAGAGCGTGCGTCCAGCGTGAGGGGCTGATCGTCTTCTGGGACCGCGCGCCAGCCCAGCGCGTAGCGCCAGACGAAGGCGAGCGGATCGCGCAACATCAGCCGCAAGGAGGTGGCGGACTGGACATCACCGATTGCGCGGACGATTTGGGGATGGTCTGCGCGAACCTGGCCATCGTGGGCGGTGACGATCGGGCGCCGCCAGTTGCGCCAGCAGAGATTGGCTGCGGTGAGCGCCGGCGATGTCGCCGCTTCGTCCGGCCGTGCAAGAAGACGATCGGCCTCGCTGAATGCATGCTGCGGAATGCGCGCCCGCTTCAGGATCTGCAAAGATGCGCTCTGCGGGATCAGCGGGCTGGCGGACAACTGCCCACCTTGAGCGTTACGCCGGCTTCGCGAGAGAACGCAGCCGCGCGCCGCCTGACTGGTGATGACGGCAAAGGCGCGTCGATCTTGCTCGGCGACGGGATCAGGGTCAAGCACAGAGCGCGGCAGGATGTGGGCCGGTATCAGTGGGTCCTCGGCCGTGCGGCGCGGCCAAGAGCGCGATGTCATGCCGAGCAGGCGCACCCAGGGACGCGGCGCACCTGCAAGGTGGCTCGCCGGGCACCAGACAGCGCTCGCGCCTGGATCGCGTCCATCGGGCAGCCGCAAGTCCTCTAGTGAGAATTCGAGCCCTTCGGCCGGCGCGCGTCGAAGCGCCTCGGTCCAGAGCGCACGGGCCGCTGTGCCCAATAGCATCGCGCCGGCCTGCGCAGCCGCCTCGGGGCCACTCGCAAGCAGCCGCAGAATGGGCATCACGACCGGTCTTGGATCGCCTGCGTCGGCGCGGCGGCCGGTCGCCTCGTCAAGCGCGCGCTGCCACT